>CBFHXC010000019.1:0-42841 GCA_965659695.1 Rhodospirillales bacterium | reverse complement strand
ATTACGTTCGAGTAATTCACACCCCCTCACCTGTCCTCTCCCCCGCTATCGCAGGGGAGAGGGACCCTGTATCAGTATGACTCGTTCTTATACCTCTCCCCTTTTAGGGGGAGAGGTTAGGTGAGGGGGTAAAAACCTCTCAAAGCCATCCATACGTTTATGTATGGAAACAACTTTCACAAAAGCACGCCGTTTAAGACGTGAGATGACACCTGCCGAACGACAGGTCTGGCGTTATTTACGTGGAAGAGGATTGCGAGGCTTTAAGTTCCGACGACAGGTGCCTGTTGGCTCATTCATCATCGACTTTCTATGTGTTGAGGCGGGGCTTATCGTTGAAATTGATGGCGACAGTCATTCAAACCAGCTGGCCTATGATCGACGACGGACGATGTATCTTGAAACGCAAGGTTACAGAGTGATCCGGATCTCTAAACAGCAAGTCCGAGAGAGTATGGATGGGTCGCTCCACATCATTTCATCGTCATTGCCCTAATACCCCCTCACCTAACCTCTCCCCCTAAAAGGGGAGAGGGATGAGTATGGGGAATCATGGTACTGGGTCCCTCTCCCTTGCGAAGCGGGGGAGAGGACAGGTGAGGGGGCTTATGACCCCGGCTGGGCGTTGGCGAAGAACGCCTGTTTGCCTTTAATCTTGTAATCGTTGATCAGCGTTTGGCCATCATCCGAAATGACCCAGTCGACGAACTGCTGGCCGAGCACGGATTTTATGTGCGCATGTTTTTTGTCACACACCAGGATGATGCCGTATTGGTTAAAAAGCGCGGTGTCACCCTCGGTCAGGATGCTCAGGTCGCCCTTGTTCTTGAACTTGAGCCACGTCGCCCGGTCGGTCATCGCATAGGCATTCATGCCCGACGCCACATTCAGCGTCGCGCCCATGCCAGAACCGGTCTCGCGGTACCAGCCACCCGATGCAGACTTGGGATCAAGTGAGGCCGCCTTCCAAAGCGAGAGTTCTTTTTTATTTGTGCCGCTGTCGTCACCGCGCGATGTGAAGGGCGCGCCGCTTTTGGCAATTTTTTGCAGCGCATCGGTCGCCTTTGATGAACCGTTGATTCCGGCGGGGTCCGATTTGGGGCCAACCAAAACGAAATCGTTGTACATCACATCAAAACGTTCGATGCCCATACCATCGGCGACGAACTTTTCTTCGGATGGTTTGTGGTGCACGAACAAAACGTCGGCATCGCCGCTTCGCGCCAAGCGAATGGCTTTGCCCGTGCCGACGGCGACCACACGAACCTTAATGCCCGTCGCTTTTTCAAATTGGGGCAGAATCGCATCGAACAAACCGGAGTTCGCAGTCGAGGTCGTTGAGGCCACGGTAATGAACTTATCCGAGGCATCAGCGCCCAATGAGGCACCAAATGACAAGATCAGGGCAAAGGTGGCGGCGATTACGGTTTTTAGTCTTAGCATGGTTGTTTCCTCAGATGCTCAGCCAGATAATTAGATTGCGTGTCGTCAGTTACCAACGTAGTTCGCCCCGCAAAAACGCGGCGGCCTCGCCACATTGCGGGGTGTCGAAAAAGTGTTCGGCCGGGGTTTTCTCTAGGACGCGGCCCTTGTGCACGAAGATCACCTCGTCGGCCAATCGTTTGGCCTGCGCGATGTCGTGGGTGGTCATGATGATCCGGGTGCCTTCGTCATTCATGATTTGGACAATGGCCTCAATCGCGTGTGCGGCGGCGGGGTCCAAGCTGGCGGTGGGTTCATCTAAAAACAATACGTCTGGCTTTAACGCCCATGCCCGTGCCAGTGCGAGTTTTTGTTGCTCGCCGCCGGACAGCAATCGCGCCGGCTTGTCGGCAAAGCGGGCAAGGCCGGTGCGGTTCAAGACGTCATCGACAATCTGCGGGCGGTTGGCACGTGCGACGTCATGAAGCTTGAGGCCATAATCGATATTTTGTGCCACGGTGCGTCGCAGTAATACGGGGCGCTGAAAGACCATCGCTTGGCGCATTGTGGCTTCGTGTGATTTGTCGCCGAGCCATTTGATGTTGCCTGAAGTCGGTTCAATCAAGCCATGGCATAACCGCAGCAACAGGGATTTACCCGCACCATTCGGACCCATGATGATGGTCCGTGGCCCGGCGGATAATTCGAATGATACGTCCTGCAGCAAGTTTTCGCCTTTGGCGTTGAAGCTTAGATTCTCGACACGTAGCGGCAGGATTTTTGATTCTTCAGATAGTGCGGATTTTTTTTCAGGCATTATATCATTTGCGGGGACGGGGGTGGTGCTTGTCATGTCCAAACCGCCTCGGCCTGTTGCTTCACGGAATATGTCGCGGCGTTGATGCTGACGGACAGGCCGATCAGCACGATCCCTAATCCCAGGGCCAAGGCCAGATCGCCTTTGGATACCTCAAGCGCAATCGCCGTGGTCATCACGCGGGTCACGTGATCGATGTTGCCGCCGACGATCATCACCGCACCGACTTCGGCAGAGGCGCGCCCAAACCCGGCCAGAACCGCAGTGACTAACGTGAATCGCGCATCATACAGCAATGTTGGCATGGCGCGCAGGCGACCGCTGCCAAGGGATCGCATCTGCTCAGCATACTCGATCCACAAATCGGCAACCACTTGTCGCGTGAGCGCAGCGATGATCGGCGTGATCAATAATGCCTGTGCGATGATCATTGCGGTCGGTGTGAACAATAATCCCAATACACCGAGCGGACCTGAGCGGGATAAAATCAAATAGACGACAAGCCCGACGACGACGGGCGGCAATCCCATCAGGGCATTAATCACGATGGTGAAGATGCCACGACCTGGGAATTTGAAAAGTGCGAGCGCGGCACCCAACGGCAAGCCGATGACAACCGCAATCACCACAGCCGAAAGGCTGACCTGCATGGATAGGCCGACGATTTCGATCAAATCTGCATCCAGCGAAATCAACAGATGCAATGCTGTGGAAAATGCCCCGCTGATGTCATTCATGCTGTCAAAACCCGAAATTCCTCAACCATTGAAAATGTTATATTGGGAAAATATGCATGTTAAAACATAAAAATGCACAATAATCCCTGATTTGCGTTGGGAGATTTTCGTTTTCCCCGCACCTGGGCATATTCAGTTTTCGCTTGCTCCGCGCAATTCAGACCCTAAATAAGCTTCAAGAAGGGCGACTGTACGGCGTCTTGGGAGGAGATAATTGTGACCGATTTCACCGACGATCAACTCGTCGATGATGCATTTTTGGTGCGTCCTGATCCGTCGAATCCAAAGCTGACTGAGCGTGTCTCTGGTGTTGACCAAGACGGCAATGCAGTTGAGACATCGGTGACGGTAGAACGCCCGCTGACGCTGTTCCTGAACAGTCGAGAAATCGTCACGATGATGACGATTTGTGATCATCCAGACTATTTGGCAGTCGGATATCTTCTCAATCAGAACATGTTAAACCCAGGTGATGAAGTCACCGGCATTGAATATGACGAAGAGATTGAAACCGTTGTTGTCCGCACCGCGACGGAGACCAATTTCGAAGAAAAGCTGAAGAAAAAGACACTGACGTCAGGCTGTGCGCAGGGCACTGTCTTTGGCGATGTTATGGAAAAGTTCGAAACGGCGACGCTCAATCAAAATGCAGTTTTGAAGACATCATGGCTTTACAATCTGACCAAGACCATCAACACGACACCGAGCTTGTATCTTGAAGCCGGGGCGATCCATGGGTGCGTGCTGTGTGCAGAAGACAAACTACTGCTGTATATGGAAGACGTCGGGCGTCACAACGCCGTCGATAAAATCGCCGGGTATATGTATCTGAACGGTATTACGGGCGAAGATAAAATGTTCTACACCACGGGGCGTTTGACGTCCGAGATGGTGATTAAGACCGTTCAGATGGGGATCCCCATTTTATGTTCACGCTCAGGCTTTACCGCCTGGGGTGTTCAACTTGCGCGCCAAGTCGGATTGACGTTGGTGGGGCGTGCACGTGGCAAACGGTTCATCGCTCTATCGGGTGATGATCGCATCATTTACGATATGGACATGTCCCAAGTCGCTGACGAGCCAAAGCACGTGAACCGCAAGGGGGCGGCAGCAGAGTGAGCGAGATCGAGACCCTCGATTTACGTTGGGAGGGCCCGATCCGACCCGTGGCCATGGATATGAGCACCGATGCGCTGGATCGATTGGCGCGCCCCGGCGTTTATCTTTGCCTCAAGCACTACGAAGAGGCATCTGCTGTGCGTGTCTATGCTGGCGTAACAAAGGATTTCCGCTTGCGATTGAGAGAACACGTGGCGGCCACATTAGGTCTAACGTATGACATTGCTGATGAAACGGGGCGTGTCGTTTTTGAACATACGCACCGCGATAGTTTGTTTGATGCTGCGGCAGACCTGGAACGGTTGTATCCATTGGCCGCGGCAGAAGTTGCGCGAATGACGTGGTTTTGTGCACTCGATGATAGTGATCCTTACATCCAATGGTCGGTGGTAGAGGCGATGCTGATCCACCGTTTGAAGTCAGCCGCAATGGCGGGTGAGGTCACAGATGCTGGGGATGTTATAGACGTTGTGAATGTGCGTGGAGGCCCCATGCCGACGTCAACTTTAAGGCTTCGGAATTTGGGTGCTGAAGAGGCCGTCGGTGTTTTGGGCCAAGAGATCATTTGGCCAATGGAAAACGCAGCATGAGTGACAACGTAGCAACCCCGAAACCCTTAGTTGGCGTGTTATTGGCTGGCGGTCTTGCGCGGCGAATGGGCGGCGGCGACAAGCCGCTTAAGGAACTAGGTGGAAAACCGATATTGGATCATGTGATCAATCGCGCTACGCCGCAGGTTCATCACCTGATCCTGAACGCCAATGGAGCCCCAGACCGTTTCAAAAAATACAAACTGCCAGTAGTCGAAGATGTCATCGACGGTCATCAAGGACCGCTCGCTGGGATATTGACGGCGATGGATTGGGCCGCAGAAAACGTGCCCGATGCAGAACATGTCATCAGCTTTGCGACGGATGCGCCGTTCTTGCCGCGTGATTTGGTGCCGCGCTTGATGGAACCCATTCACGCGGGCGAGGCACCCTTATCGTGTGCGATCACTGGGGATCGAACGCACCCTGTATTTGGCGTTTGGCCCATTTCGCTTCGTGAAAAACTCCGCAAAGCGATGGTCGAAGAAGGCATGCGTAAGATTGACAAATGGACCGAGCAAATTGGGATTGTCCACGTGCCGTTTGAAACTGACCCGGTTGATCCGTTTTTCAACGTGAACAAGCCGGAGAATCTGGAAGAGGCGGAGCACTTGCATCAGATTTTGCAAGAAGCTGCGCCGGGTAAACATGAAAAGCTTAATATCGGTGTCGTGATTGAGCGCAAAGATAGTGACAGCCGATGGCAGGACCATACGTTCCGCCCTGTCGCCGTGATTCCAGGAGCGCCTGATAAAGCCAATGGGGATGGATGGACTGTCTTGCGTGAAGGCGATGACTGGACACATTTTCATGCGGCGACCGTCCCGCTAGAACTGTTTCGTGGCGAAACAGAAGGTTATAAAGTCAATTTATCGAACAATCCGCCGCACATATACATCGTGTTGAGCCCTGGGGAAGAGGCTGACGACCCCGAAGTCGTTGTGCATTTGGTGACCGCATGCCCGTTCGAGGCAGAGAGCTACACCGAGGACAGCGATCAACTGGTCGAGGGTGTGCCCATGCCAGGCGATGTGGCTATGTGGATTAAAGAATTCTGCGACACGCACCACAAAGACACCCCGTTCAAGAAGCGGAAACGCAAATCTTATGATCCTCGCAAAGGTGACTTCGCGCAGGGACGTCGGCGTGGAGGCGGTCATGGCTGAGAGTCGATTGAGTCGTTGGTCTCGCCTGAAACAAAAGGGCGGTGCTGATGAGCGCGAGCAGACAGAAGTTGAGAAAGCCCGCGAGGTTGAAAAACAAGCTGTCGCAGAGGCAGAACCGGAAACATTTAATTTGCCGGGTGGCGTTCGCGTTCGGCATTTCGTTCCTGCGATGGCGCCTTTGGCCCCAGAGCCAGAGGATGATGACGATCGGCTGACACGGGGCATCGGTCATTCTGACAATGAAGGCAATGGCGGTGAGCCTGATGTCCAAGCGTTGCAAGACGGCCCTGATGACGAGGAAGAGATGGCGATTGGGGCATTTGATGCCCAAGACGACCTTGATCGAGACATTTATGCGGGTATCGTCGAACAAGAACTCACGGATGAGCAAAAAGAAGTAGTTTCAACCTTACCCCCACTCGAGAGCCTGAGTGGAGAATCGGACTTCACTCCGTTTATGCGCGAGGGTGTGCCAGAATTCATCAAGAAAAAGGCCATGCGGATTCTATGGCGTGCCAATCCATTGTTTAGCTTCCGTGATGAGATGAATGACTACGATGAAGACTACAATGTCGTTCATCAGATCATTGACTCGAGTTTTGGGTCTTATCAGGTCGGGCGTGGGCACTTATCGGAAGAAGAACTGCAAAATATGATGCCCGAGGAGGCCAAACGGGCATTTGATGAAGACGAAGAAGAAAATGAAGAAGAACTGACGGAAGAGGCCAAACTCAGCGAGGAAGCCGAGAACGAAGAGGTTGAGGCAGAAGAAACAACCGCCGGAACGGAAACGGCTATAGATCAAACCTCAGCAGAACAGCCGGATATTTCGGAGGAAATTGATGACGAGAATGGTATGGATATTGATGACGAGGATGACCTCATTCACTGATTTCCCCACGAAAAGTGGGGTTTTAAGCCCCTGATTTTGTTGATGTTTTTCCTAAGTTAAAATTAGTTGCACGGACGATTTCCGTTGACACACAAGGAGCCTTCGCCCTATAATAATGTGGGGATGTTTAAGTACCGCCACAATGTGATTGATGTGAAGCAGGTGCAATAAAAAAAGTAATGGCTGTTTCTGAGCATTTGGGTGCCCAGAAGAGCTGGGGAGCGAAAAGGGAGACGACGTGGCCGATAGTGTGAACGGCAGCGCCTCAAACGAAATCAACTCTGCAAAGCCAGAGGAAAACAACGGTATGAACGCTTCTGAAGAAGATGCGATGCGTGCTGGTTTTTATGGGCTTTTAGCGCGTGTCTTGTCTGGTCCTATGGATGATGCGGCCTTGGACGCGATGCGTGCGCTTGAGGGGCATGATGATGACAGCCCGCTCGGCAAAGCCATCGCCGCATTCGGGAAACTGAGCGCGCGGACCACGACTGCGAAAGCGGAAGAAGAATACACCGAACTTTTTTATGGAGTGGGTGCCGGAGGTGAATTAACACCTTACGGTTCATTTTATATCACGGGGCTAATTTATGATAAGCCTCTGGCGGAATTGCGCGGTGATATGAAACGTCTGGGTATCGAAGTGGCCGAGGGCAATTCGGAGCCTGAGGATCATATCGCAAGTGTGTGCGAAATGATGCATGGCCTTTTGACCGGTAATCTTGGCGGTGCAAACGGTAAAGCCGAAGCAAAAGTTTTCTTTGATAAGCATTTGGCCACATGGGCCGATAAGTTTTTTGCAGACCTCGAAGGAGCGCAGTCCGCTGTGCTCTATATGCCGGTGGGAACCATCGGTCGCTTATTCATGGAGATCGAGCGCGAGGCCTTCGAGATGGCGGCATAAGCCGCAAAAGTTGGGGACGGGGCGCAACTGCCGATTTTGGGGTTGTTAACCGGGTTCTGGATTGAGGTGTCATTTTGATGCCTCGCAATTGGTAAAGAGGGAGACAGCTATGCCAAAAGCCGAGAAATCGGAAAAGCTGGATCGCCGTAACTTTCTTAAGGGTGCGGGTGTCGCCGGTGTTGCCGGTGTCGCGTCAGTTGCCCTTTCCGGAAAGGATGCGGAAGCAGCGGTGACAGAAGATCGCCAAGGCGGCGATTATCGGGAAACCGAACATGTCATGAAATACTACGAGCTGAGCCGGTTCTAGGACCGAATTTTTCAGTGTTTCTTTTACTTAAGTCTAACTTGGGAGAAACTTAATGCTCACGAAAAAGAGCAACGGGGTTGCGGGACGCCCCCGTTTATCAAAGGCACTTGCCGGTGTTGTAGGCGGTTCGATGGACCGTCGTTCATTCCTGAAACGTTCAGGGGTGGCAGCTGGTGGTGTTGCTTTGGCCTCGGCCCTTCCGGCCGGTATGGTCAAAAAAGCCGAAGCAGCTTCTGGAGCTGCTGGCGAACTCACGCAGGTGAAGTCAGTCTGCACGCACTGTTCTGTTGGTTGCACGGTTATCGCCGAAGTTTCCAACGGTACATGGGTCGGTCAAGAGCCGGGCTTCGACAGCCCATTTAACCTTGGTGCACATTGCGCCAAAGGTGCTTCCGTCCGTCACCACGCGCATGCAGGGCGCCGCTTGAAATATCCAATGAAATTGGAAGGCGGCAAATGGAAGAAAATCAGCTGGGATGACGCCATCAACGAGATCGGCGACAAGATGCTGGAAATCCGCGAGGCTTCCGGCCCTGACTCAGTTTACTGGCTAGGTTCTGCGAAATTTAATAACGAACAGTCATATCTGTTCCGTAAATTTTATGCCTTCTGGGGCACCAACAATGGTGACCACCAGGCACGGATCTGTCACTCAACCACAGTTGCGGGTGTTGCGAACACCTGGGGCTATGGTGCGATGACAAACAGCTACAATGATATGCACAACTCCAAGGCGATGTTCCTGATTGGGTCAAACCCAGCAGAAGCACACCCTGTTGCTGTTCAGCACATTCTGAAAGCGAAAGAGCAAAACAATGCCGCGCTGATCGTTTGTGACCCACGCTTTACGCGTACAGCAGCACACGCTGACGAGTTCGTTCGGTTCCGCCCAGGTACCGACGTCGCATTGATTTGGGGTATTCTCTACCACATCTTCGAAAACGGATGGGAAGACAAAGAATACATCAAGCAGCGTGTCTGGGGTATGGATCAAATCCGTGCCGAAGTGAAAAAATGGACGCCTGAAGAGACAGAGCGCGTTACCGGGGTTCCTGGTGAGCAGCTTCGTCGCGTTGCGCGGACATTGGCCAACAACCGTCCTGGTACCATCGTCTGGTGCATGGGTGGTACGCAACACACCAACGGTAACAACAACACACGTGCATACTGCACGTTGATGTTGGCACTGGGCAACATCGGGACCGAAGGCGGCGGTGCAAACATCTTCCGTGGTCACGATAACGTCCAAGGTGCAACCGACTTCTGCATCCTGTCGCACTCTCTGCCAGGCTACTACGGCCTGAAAGCGGGTTCGTGGAAGCACTGGGCGCGCGTTTGGGATGTCGACATTGATTATCTTAAGGGTCGTTTCGAATCCGAGAAGATGATGACGTCGAAAGGTATTCCAGTATCACGCTGGGTCGATGGTGTCCTCGAAGACAAGGCCAACATAGATCAGACGGATAACCTCCGTGCGATGGTCTATTGGGGGCACGCTGTGAACTCGCAAACGCGTCTTCCGGAAATGAAGAAAGCGATGGAGAAACTGGATTTGATGGTCATCATTGATCCTGTTCCAACCATGGCTTCTGTTATTCCGGATCGTCAGGACGGGATCTATGTCCTGCCAGCGGCAACGCAGTTCGAAACCCGTGGTTCTGTGACCGCATCTAACCGCTCTTTGCAGTGGCGTGATAAAGTCATTGATCCAATCATGGAAGCACGAACTGATCACGAGATCATGGCGATGTTCGCGAAGAAATTCGGCTTTGCTGATGAGTTCTTCAAGAAGATCAAAATGGATGATCTTGGTAACGGTCGTGAAGAACCAAACATTGAAGACGTTACGCGCGAATTCAATGGTGGCATGTGGACGATTGGTTACACAGGGCAGTCACCAGAGCGTCTCAAAGCGCACATGGCGAACCAAAGCACCTTTGATAAGACCACACTGCTTGCACGTGGTGGTCCAGTCAGCGGTGACTATTATGGGATGCCATGGCCTTGCTGGGGAACCCCAGAGATGAAGCACCCAGGTACGCCGGTTCTTTATGATCCGTCGAAACCAGTTGCTGAAGGTGGCTTGAACTTCCGTGCACGCTTCGGTGTGGAACGCGAAGGTTCGAACCTGTTGGCCGAAGGGTCTTACCCTGTGGGTAACGAGCTCAAAGACGGTCACCCAGAATTCACCATGGCGATGCTTAAAAAGCTTGGCTGGGACTCTGATCTGACTGCCGATGAACGTGCTGCAATCGAAAAAGTTGCTGGTGACAAGACCAACTGGAAAACTGACCTATCGGGCGGTATTCAGCGTGTTGCCATCAAACACGGTTGTGCACCGTTCGGTAACGCCAAGGCGCGTACCGTTGTGTGGACGTTCCCGGATCCGGTGCCGTTGCATCGCGAGCCGTTGTACACACCACGTCGCGACCTCTTGCCGAAGTACGAAACATACGAAGATCGCCAGATGTACCGTCTGCCGACCAAGTATGCCTCGATTCAGAAGCAGGACTTCTCCAAAGACTTCCCGGTCATTCTGACCTCTGGTCGTCTTGTGGAATATGAAGGTGGTGGTGACGAGTCACGGGCAAACCCATGGCTGGCCGAACTGCAACAGGATATGTTCTGTGAAATAAATCCGATTGACGCCAATAACAGTGGTATCAAAGACGGGTCCATGATGTGGGTCGAAAGCCCAGAGGGTGGACGTGCTCATGTCAAAGCGCTTGTAACCGAGCGTGTGGCACCGGGTGTTGTCTTTATGCCATTCCACTTTGGTGGTCATTGGATGGGCGCAAGTTTGCGGGATAAGTACCCAGAAGGTGCGGATCCGTATGTGTTGGGTGAAGCATCCAACATGTGTGGTACGTACGGGTATGACTCCGTCACGAACATGCAAGAAACCAAAGTCACGCTGTGCCGCGTGAAATCGGCATAAGATAGGGAGACACAGAAATGGCTAGAATGAGATTCCTGTGCGACGCGGAACGCTGCATCGAATGCAACGCCTGCGTCACCGCGTGTAAAAACGAGCACGAGGTTCCCTGGGGCATCAACCGGCGTCGCGTCGTTACGATTAACGATGGTAAACCGGGTGAACGCTCCATCTCGGTAGCGTGTATGCACTGCTCCGACGCACCCTGCATTGCAGTGTGTCCGGTGGATTGCATCTACCAAACCGAGGAAGGGGTGGTTCTTCACTCGAAGGACCTCTGCATCGGTTGCGGATATTGCTTCTACGCGTGCCCGTTTGGCGCGCCGCAGTATCCACAAGCGGGCAACTTCGGTTCGCGTGGTAAGATGGACAAATGTACATTCTGTGCTGGTGGTCCGGAGGAAAATAACTCCACCGAAGAATACCAAAAGTACGGACGTAACCGTCTTGCTGAAGGCAAACTCCCGCTTTGTGCCGAGATGTGCTCGACCAAAGCGCTGCTTGGTGGTGATGGGGACATGATCTCCAACATCTATCGTGAGCGGATTGTGTCCCGTGGCTTCGGCTCGGGCGCATGGGGTTGGGGAACAGCTTACCAGTTAAAAGCTGGTTCCTAAGTCCTGAGTAACGCTTGAAGGCTTGGTGACGGCATCCCACATATTTGTGGGATGCCGAGCCGACTTTAACGATCTGCCGAATTTGCAGACCCTCTCGAGGTCGGTGACTATATATCTTCGAGATCACTTATTTTAGGGATGAAAGATGTTCACTCCGAATTTTATTAGAACGACTGGTGTCGTTTTTTTTGCGCTGATTGCATTGGCTGCGTGCCGGCCAGAAGAACAAAACCGCACACTTCAGTTTGAGGCCGGCGTGATGAAGCAGGAAGACCCGTCCAAAAAACTCTCAGATGCGGAGTTGGCTGAATTGCGTCAGCGATCGATCTTACAGGGTGGTATTATTATCGGTCACACCGCTGCGGGTGCGACGACGTCGGGAACAGATGTTCGTCCGCCGGAAGCAAGCGATGCCAACAAACAGCTGATTGAACGGGGAAAGTTGCAAGGTAGCGGCAACTGAGTTGACCGTGTGCGCGGGGCACCTACGCCCCCGCATTTGTGATTGGGTAACAGGGCGCTAGGCGCCAACGAATAACAGGAGACAACTAAATGTCTGCGTATTTGAAACATATGAGCCGCGGTCTTCTCGCAGCGCTAGCAATAACTTTAATGAGCCTGGGCATCCCTGGTGATGCGCCGATTTATGGGGTATCGCAGGCGCACGCTCAAGAAAAGGGTGCGGTGCCGGGTAATGCGAGTGGTATTCGCTCCGATGCCGATCTTTGGCGCGCTATCGGCAAACAGGAGATAGTGGGGCAAGTATCGATCCCCGACAAGAAAGCGGGTCGACTTGTACAACGAGACGGCGAAGCATGGCGGAATTTTACGAATGGCCCATTGAAGACTTATGGCGCCTACGCGCTAGGCGGGATCCTCGTACTGCTCGTATTATTTTTTCTGCTTCGTGGTCGTATCAAAATTGACCACGGCCCGGACGCACAGGGTCGGACGATCCTGCGGTTCAATGCGTTGGAGCGTGCCGTCCACTGGTTGACAGCATCAAGTTTCATTGTGCTTGCTCTGACCGGGTTGAATTTGATGTATGGGCGCTACTTTTTGCCAAAGATCATCGGCGATCAGGCATTTGGTACGCTGACGTATTACGGCAAGCTGGGCCACAACTACATTGCGTTTACGTTCATAGTTGGGATCGTACTTATGTTTGTTCTGTGGGTAGGGCACAACATTCCAAAAGCGCGTGATCTGAAGTGGCTTGCTGTCGGTGGTGGCTTGTTCTCTAAAGGGCTGCACCCAGAGGCAGGTCGCTTCAACGCGGGGCAGAAACTGATCTTTTGGTCGGTCATTCTTGGCGGTTTCTCGCTGTCACTCTCTGGTGTCGCTCTGATGTGGCCGTTTGAAGTGACACCATGGGCGGGGACGTTCGCGTTTCTAAATAACTTCGGACTCGACCTCCCGACGGTGATTTCGCCGCTCCAGGAAGTTCAACTCTCTGTGCTTTGGCACTCAATCGTTGCATTGATCATGATCGTTATTGTGATTGCACACATCTATATCGGCTCTGTCGGTATGGAAGGTGCCTTCGATGCCGTCGGTGATGGCGAAGTTGATTTGAACTGGGCGAAAGAGCACCACTCGCTGTGGGTTGAAGAAGAAATGCAAAAAACCGGTGCACAAGAACCGGCGGAGTAATATCTCCGACCATTCATCAAGACGCAAAAAAGGCGGTGCTTTTGGCACCGCCTTTTTTTACGTGCGCATTAAGGCGCTTTATCATCCCGGCACTCAATAAACGCGAACATTGTCCGTCGAGTACTTTTGCGCAGCTGATGGATTGATGTTGTTAAGGATTGCACCCGCAGCGATCGCAATCACAACAGCAGCTATGCTACCAATCAAAACAGATTTCATGATGTCGCATCCCTCATTGCGGCTCGATCACCGCCGAACCTACATATGAATTTAATCATTTTCTCTCTTAATTCAAGATGTTGATCGAGACTAGCGGAGAGACACGCTATGGAAACTGGCGCAAACACCACGATTCAGCTAGCGTGGCATACTAACCCGCATTACCTGACCTAATTGGAGCCAGCATGAATCAGCAAGAGATCACCCAGAATATTCCTGAAGATGTGACACGGCTGATCAACCAACTTGAAATCCTTGAATCCAGTTTGAACAAGGTGGGTGAGGGTATGTCAGTGCTGGGGGATAACGCGATCCGCCAAAGCAAAGACAGTGAGAATATTGCCGCCCATTTATTGGCAGTTGAGGCCGTACTGACCGTTGTGTTGCGACAGATCCCAGTGGATATCAATGAAGTTCGGAAAGAAGCGGAGCGTCGCGCACATGGCGGGGAAGAAGGCGGGGCTGTTGATCCCCTCGTGATGAAATTGGCCGAAGATTTGATCAGGCGCTCAGACGACTAGATTTCGCTCAAATAGGTCGTCTTGATATCTCGCTTCAAGGTTTTCCCTGCGACATTTCTTGGAAAGTCTTCCAATATCAATAAATCACTCAGACGTTGAAATTTAGCCTCAACGAGCGCGTTGATCCAGTCTTTGAGGTCACTGGCTGATATCGCGGTATTATCAGATAAAACGACGGCACCGACTGGCGTCTCCCCCCATTTATCATCCGGAACGCCGAATACCGCTGCCTCGGTCACGTCAGGATGGCTGACGGCAATTTCTTCGATGTCTCGGGGATAGACGTTCACGCCGCCGGAGATAATCATCTCTTTCTTCCGATCCACTAGGTATAAGTACCCATCTTCATCGAGGTAACCGATATCGCCGGTATGCAGCCACCCATCTTTAATGGCGTCTGCAGTCAGGTCTGGTCGTTGGTAGTACCCTGGTGTCATCATCGGTCCGCGGCCACATATTTCGCCGGGCGTGTTCGGCGGCAATTCGTCACCATACTCGTCAATGATTTTGCATTGATTGAACCGGGCGGGAGACCCGACTGATGCCATTTTGGCTGGCACATCGGTCTTATCGAGGATGGTCATGAAACCCTCTGTCAGACCATAAAGTTCGTAAAACCGGCCCGGTAACGCATCGATCAAGCGTTGCTTATGTTCCAGATGCAACGGTGCGCCCAATGTTTGGATCATCTCCAAGGATTGAAGTTTGGATGGGTCGAAGCGGCTCGAATTCATCATCGATATAATTTGTGACGGCACCATGATGGTGTGCGTAACACCTTCGCGCTCGATGACATCAAGTACGGCATCAGTATTAAAACTTGGAAGCAATACATACGTACAGCCGACAAACATCCATGGCATCAGGGTCAAGAAAGATCCATTGAAGACGATTGAACCCGCGTGCATGACAACGCTTTCGGGTGTCATGCGCCATGCCGAAGAAAATATCGTGCAATACCACGCCCGGACCTCATGCGTGTGCACGATCCCCTTTGGTTCGCCCGTCGTGCCACTGGAATAAACGATATTATATGGGTCAGATGCTTTCACACCGGCGTCAGATGGTTCGCCCGATGATGCGCCGTCCACAAAAGACTGATACCGGATAAATCCCTGTGGGGCAGTGTCGCCGACCAGCACCCAACGGTCATCGTCAATCTTGGGTACATCAGCACGCACATTGGAAAGTGTTTCTGCAAAGCCGGGGGTCGAGAAGACAATTTCTGTATCTGAATTGTTCAGCAGGGTACGAAGTCCTGCTTCTTGAAGGAGTGTGCTAGAGGGCACCACGACCGCGCCGATCTTGGCAGCGGCCCAGTAAAGCTCAAGCAACTCGATACAATTCGGTAAAATCGTTGCGATATGCGTGCCCTTGCCAATGCCGGATCGGATTAAGGCATTCGCCAACCGGTTGATGCGCGCGTTGAATGCCCGAAAAGTCAGTCGCTCATCACCAAACACGACAGCCAATTGATCGGCACGGTAACGTGCATGCAGGGCAGGAAGTGAACCAATATTCATGAACGTAATCCCCCTACGTCAATGGTCCGAGGATACGACAATCAGGGCGTGATCGCTATGCCTACTCCGCAGCCTCAACGGCTTCTGATTTCTCAACTTTGGCGGCACAGAATTTGAACTCAGGAATTTTCCCCATTGGGTCCAACTGCGGATTGGTCAGGATGTTGGCAGCGGCTTCCCTAAAGCAGAAGGGAATGAAGATCATGCCGGTGGGGACTTCACGGTCGGCACGCACCATCAAATCGATCGCGCCCCGGCGTGTTGCGACTTTGACCATTTCACCCGGTGCCATTCCCAGTTCACCCAATTGATGTGGATTCATGGCCACTGTCGGTTCGGGTTCCAGATGTGCCAACGTGGTCGCCCGCCGGGTCATCGCGCCGGTATGCCAATGTTCCAGCAATCGTCCGGTCGTCAGGATCATTGGATACTCATGATCTGGTAGTTCGTCTGGTGGGACCAAATCGGTGGGCACCAATCGGGCACGACCATTCGCAGTTGGGAATGCGTCTCCAAACAGGATGGCTTCACCCGGGGCATCTTTGGATTTGCAGGGGTACGTTACCGCATTTTCGCGCTCAAGGCGTTCCCACGTGATATTGTCCAATGACCGCATTGTTTGCTTCATCTCGGCGAACACGTCCTCTGGACCCGTATAGGCCCAATCCAGCCCCAAGCGCTTTGCGATTTCTTGGATGATCCACCAATCCAGTCGTGCTTCGCCTGGTGGCGGCACGACAGGTCGTGCGATTTGGACTTGGCGATTGGTATTTGTAAACGTGCCTGCTTTCTCGGGGAATGCTGATGCGGGCAAAACCACATCAGCGTGCCATGCGGTTTCTGTCAGAAAAATATCCTGAACTACCAGATGGTCCAACATAGCGATAGCATCACGGGCATGCTGCACGTCAGGGTCAGACATCGCAGGGTTCTCGCCCATGATGTACATCCCGTTGATATTGCCATCCAATATGGCGCGCATAATCTCGACAACTGTCAGGCCTTTTTTGGAATCCAATTCAGTACCCCAAAGGTCTTCATAGGTCTCTCGGATGTTGCTGACTTCGACGGACTTGTAATCGGGGAAAACCATTGGGATCAGACCTGCATCCGATGCCCCTTGCACATTGTTTTGACCGCGAAGTGGGTGCAATCCGGTGCCAGGACGTCCTATTTGACCGGTGACCGTCGCCAAAGCAATCAGTGAACGAACGTTATCCGTCCCATGCACGTGTTGAGATATTCCCATGCCCCAAAAAATCAGTGATCGTTCGGATCTCGCATAAAGTCGCGCAACACTTCGGATGGTTGATGCATCAATCCCGCATACCGGTGCCATATCTTCGGGCGAGAATGATTTCACCTTTTCAACAATACGATTGTACCCGTCCGTCATCGCCTGGATGTACTGGGTATCGACCAAGTCCTCTTCGATAATGGTGTGGATCATGGCGTTCAATAGGGCGACATCGCTGCCAGCTTTGAACTGAAGGTTATAATCAGCGTGTCGACTAAGTCCTTGGCCACGCGGGTCCATGACGATCAGTTTTGCACCCTTCTTAGCAGCCTGCTTTAGGTAAGTGGCGGCAACAGGGTGATTTTGTGTCGGCCGGGCACCAATGACAATGATGCAATCAGAGTCTTCTGCTGCCGTGAAGGGGGCTGTCACAGCACCCGAGTTGATGCCTTCCATCAATGCAGCCACGCTGGATGCGTGGCACAGGCGTGTGCAATGGTCGACGTTGTTGGTGCCGAATCCCTGGCGCACAAGCTTTTGGACCATGTAGGCTTCTTCGTTGGAACCTTTGGCCGAGCCGAAGCCCGCCAATGCATTAGGGTGCTTTGCTTCTAATATCTTTTTAAAACCTTCGGCCGCGTGATCAAGTGCCTCATCCCAGGTCGCTTCGCGGAAGTGGGTCGATGGGTTGGCTGGATCAACCGTGTCGTATCCATCCTTGGCGACACCATCCTTGCGGATCAATGGCACCGTTAGCCGGTCAGGATGGTCAATGTAATCAAAGCCGAAACGCCCTTTGACGCACAGACGATTTTCATTCGCGGGTCCATCTCGGCCTTCGACATATTGAACTTTGTCGTCTTTGACATGGAATGTCGTCTGACAGCCAACACCGCAAAATGGGCAAAGGCTATCGACGCTGCGTTCAGCATCACCGACATAGCGCTGTTGTTCATCAACACGTGTGCTGGGCATTAATGCGCCGGTCGGGCACGCCTGAACACATTCGCCGCACGCGACACATGTGCTCTCGCCCATGGGATCATTCATATCAAAGATAATCTGCGCTGCTGCCCCGCGATAGGCCATGCCGATGACATCGTTGACTTGCACTTCTCGGCAGGCCCGAACACACAAATTACAGTGAATGCAGGCATCCAAATTGACTGCCATGGCTTGGTGGCTGCGATCCGCTTCTGGGACATGATTGGTGTCGCGGGGAAAGCGCGAGTCGGATAGCGCCATCTGATCTGCCCAATGCCATAGCAAAGAACCGGTATCATGGGCGTCCTCGCGCGCCGGCTGATCGGCCAATAATAGTTCGACGACCATTTTGCGCGCATTCTCGGCGCGTTCTGTATTCGTGGAAACGATCATACCGTCGGTGGGCTCGCGGCGGCATGATGGTGCTAAGACTCGTTCACCTTCGATTTCAACCATACAGGCACGGCAGTTTGCATCCGGATGATATCCTGGGGCATCGCGATGACAAAGGTGTGGGATGGTGTTGCCGTGACGTTTGGCGATCTTCCAGATTGTCTCGCCTTGCGTGGCTTCAACATCCTGGCCATCCAGTTTGAACGTAATTTTATCGGTCATTTTACGTCCTTTGCGAAAAAGCGAATGGCGCTGAGGACAGGGTTAGGTGCTGCTTGCCCCAGGCCACAAATAGATGCATCGGCCATAGCTGTCGCCAATTCATCTATCAGATCATTATCCCATTCCGGTGCTTCTATAAGCTTTATCATTTTTTCACAGCCAATCCGACAGGGCGTGCACTGGCCGCAGCTTTCATCTTCGAAGAATTGCAAAAGGTTACGACAAATCGAACGAACATCGTCCTGATCAGAAAATACAACGACGGCACTCGACCCAATAAAACAGCCGTATTCAGCCAATGTGCCAAAATCGAGCGGGAGGTCGCCCTTGTCAGCAGGTAACAACCCACCAGAGGCACCGCCAGGTAAATAGGCGTAGAACGTATGACCATCCTGCATGCCACCACAATGGTCGCCGATGAGCTCTTGAACGGTCACGCCTGCTTTCGCGAGTTTCACGCCTGGTTTTTTCACGCGCCCAGATACTGAATAAAAGTGTGGGCGCCCTGCGTCTTCGTACCAACCCGTATCATGCGCCAAAATTTCCGGTACCCAGTACATGGTTTCAACATTGTTGATCAGTGTTGGGTGCCCCCACAGGCCCGCTTGGGCAGGGAAGGGGGGACGATTGCGCGGTAAGCCACGTTTGCCTTCTATACTTTCCAGCATGGCGGACTCTTCGCCACAGATGTATGCGCCTGCGCCACGCCTTAGGTGAAGTTCAATGCCTCCGGTCAATCCTTCAGCTTCAAGCGCACGGATTTCCCGATTTAAGATTTCACGGGAAGCAGGGTATTCATCGCGTAAGTAAATGTATACGGCATCAGCATCGACGGCCCATGCTGCGATTAATGCACCTTCTAAAACCCGGTGTGGATCAGTCTCAAAACAAAAACGGTCTTTGAATGTCCCTGGTTCGCCTTCGTCGGCATTTACGGCAACCAGGCGCGGCTTGGGCGTGCCGTCCAAAAATCCCCATTTGCGGCCAGTAGGAAAACCTGCGCCACCAAGACCGCGAAGCCCAGAGGCATCAATTGCAGCACATACCTCTTTTCTGGTCAGCTTTTCGGCCAAGCATTTTTCTAAAATGCTATATCCGCCGCCATCTATGTACGTCGACAACCCAGCGTATTCGGGTACAGCTTGTGTAATCTTGCCAGCGTCGATGGCTTCAGAAATGGCCTGGGGCGTTGCGTTGAAAATTTGGTTTTGTTTGACGACGGCGCAGGGGGCTTTATCGCACGCGCCAACGCAGGGGGCGTGTATCACACGGACACCATCGCCAAGGCCATCTTTGAGCGCCTTTGTTAAATCATTAGCACCCATCATCTCGCAGGTGATGCCATCACACACGCGCACCGTTAGCTGCGGGGGTGGGGTTTCATCTTCTTTGATGACGTCGAAATGGTGATAGAACGTTGCGACCTCATATACTTCGGTCTGTGACAGCTTCATTTCATCTGCTAAAGCGGCCAAATGCGCGGCTGAAATATGACCGTACGCGTCTTGAATCAAATGCAGGTGTTCAATCAACAGATCCCTGCGGCGTGGACGGTTCGTCAATAACGAACGGACATCTGAAATCGCACTATCGTCAAGTTGCCGCCCTTTTGGAAAATAAGGGGTTTTTGGCGAACCTTTTCGAGCAGATAGAGAAGAAGCCATTGTTTTAAAGCCCATTTCAGTCATTTGACGTTCGTCAAAGCATGCCATCCAAGAACTGATTAATTCACGGCTTGGCGCGCCGGTAAAGGATGATATCGTACTTGAAACAGTCGTAATTGATGCTGACCTAAATCAACTATCGCGTGGACGCCTATGGGTATCTTGGATGCGCCACTGACGGGTAAAGGGTACCATAATATGAGTGAATCACTTCGTCTTTCTCAACTTGTGTGCTCAAGGCTATGCCATGACCTGGTCGGGGCCGCCGGTGCGATCAATGCCGGTTTGGAGATATTGGCAGAAATTGGCGAGTTGGACGACAGCGCGCTTGAACTTGCCACGTCGAGTGGCCAAGAAATGACACGTCGATTGGCGTTTTATCGTGTGGCCTTTGGTGCGGGTGGTGCTGGGAACGACGGCGCTGATATCAACATGTTACGAAAATTGGCCGCTGAATTTTTAGAATCCGGGAATGTCGATCTAAATTGGCCCGAAGATGCCAACGAAGTTTCGATCATTGATCCTATGTTCGCCAAATTGTTGCTGAATGTCATTTTGATTGCCGCAGAATGCTTGCCGCGCGGTGGTGTCGTCGATGTGCGGGTTGTTGGTATGGATAATGGAACAGGTATGGCTGTCTCGGCCGAGGGCACCGATGCCGGGCTTCGCGAAGATATCGCCCAGGCCATGACCCCAGGCGAGGCCGTTGAAAATATTAGCAGTCGATCAATCCATGCGTTCGTCACGCAGTTGCTAGTCTTAGAAACGGGATCAGAGCTTGAGGTGGCGGCTGACAATGGCGCTGTCCGGTTCGCTGCGGTACACGAAGAATAATTATCATTTGGATGCCACAAGATGAGACAATGCTTGATCGTTGACGATTCAAAGATCATTCGAATGGTCGTACGAAAGATTGTCCAGGAGCTTGATTTCGATATCGATGAGGCTGCCGATGCAGGGCCCGCACTGGAACGCTGCCTGGAAGCAATGCCGGACGTCATTATCTTGGATTGGAAACTACCCGGTGTGGACGGGATCGCATTGCTGAGAGAGATTCGCGCCCTGCCCAGGGGAGATTGGACCACCATTTTGTTTTGTACGACATTGACCGAAGACGCCCACATCCAAGAAGCACTTGGTGTGGGCGCGAATGATTACGTGATCAAGCCGTTTGACGGCGAGACAATCCGTGGGAAGTTTGCATCGTTGGGGCTGTTGTAAAGGAGACCCAACGATACGTTAAAGACTTTAAGCGTGCTGGCGGGCGGGTTCCGTCTCTGGGTCACGCAGCACATAGCCACGTCCCCACACCGTTTCGATGTAATGATCGCCGCCTGTCGCATCTGTCAGCTTTTTACGGAGCTTGCAGATAAACACATCGATGATCTTTAACTCAGGCTCATCCATGCCGCCATATAGGTGGTTCAGGAACATTTCCTTGGTCAGGGTTGTTCCCTTGCGCAGGCTCAACAATTCGAGAATACCGTATTCTTTGCCGGTCAAATGAACAGGTTGTTCATCGACTTCGACCATATGGGTATCCAAGTTGACGGCCATACGGCCTGTACGGATGATTGAGTGCGAATGACCAGCCGAACGACGGATGACCGCTTGCACGCGGGCAAGCAACTCTGATTTGTCGAAAGGTTTGGTCAAATAGTCATCGGCACCAATACCAAGACCTTTAACTTTCATTTCAGATTCTGTTAGTCCCGACAAGATCAGCACAGGTGTCTGTACCCGCGAGTCACGAAGTCTTCGCAAGACCTCCAACCCATCCATGTCAGGAAGCATCAGATCCAGGATCATGATGTCATAGTCATAGAGTTTACCAATCTCTAGGCCGTCTTCACCTAGATCGGTCGCATCTACCACCATACCTGCTGTTTCAAGCATCAACTTTACGCTGGCTTGAGTTGTAGGATCGTCTTCAATTAAAAGTACGCGCATTCAGCCCTCCGCCCCGTTTGTAGGGTCGCGAATCGATTTCGTTAACCATATTACCATTTGAGGAGTCTACGCCAAACCCTTAACGAAGATTAACAGAAATAAAGGTGAGCATGCCATAATGTGATATTTGCCATATTTGGTCAGCCTATGTTGTGTCGGCAGGCGTTAACCATACCGTTAAGATCATGTGATAGTTTCTGAATTCGCACCATTCGTTTGTGATTTTTGGGGTTAGACCTTGCTGTTAGTTGATAGACTTTTCGGATCCACTGCACGGGTTTGCTTCACCGTTGGTCTATATTTCAGCACTATCATCATATTGCGGCTTTGGATTTTTCCTGGCGTTGCTGAAGATGACGCCGAACAATTTTACTTCGCACAGTCTTGGGCGCTTGGTTACAAGGGCAGCCAGCCACCCCTATTTACCTGGTTGGTGAAGGTGGCAGAAGCTCTGGTCGGGGTTGGGGCATTAGCACTGTTCCTCGTGAAATATTTGATCCTCTTTGGATTTTATATTTTCTCCTATTTGGTGGCGCGAGCGATTATCGAAGACCGAGGCTTGGCGATCTTTGCGGCATTTTCGCCAATCGCTCTATATTACGTCGGTTGGGATGGGGTCGTTAATTATTCCAATTAATTGCTCCTGGCGACATCACAAGCTGCGACATTGTATGCTTTGCTGCGACTTCGGCACCAAGCTCATTTCGGCACATATATATTCCTTGGCATAGCCATCGCGAGTGGATTTCTCGCAAAGTATAATTTTGTTCTGTCCTTGCTCCCCCTTTTGGTCGCCGGTTTATGTTACCGTGATATCAGGCAAGCTTTGCTGTCACCAAAGATCATCATGATATTGATCATGATTTTGATGGCGGTGGTTCCGCACGGATATTGGGCTGTCACCGACCCAGAAGGTTTAGCAACAGTTTTCAATTCATCTGCACGGCCTTGGGAGTCCGCAACACATTGGGTAATGGGTACACTTAGTGGTTTGGGTAAGTTGGTCGTCGGTGTTGTGGCGTTCACATTGCCAGCAAGTTTGCTTATGGTCGCTTGCTTTGCGCGACCGCTGGTGAATTCGAGAAAAAGCGGTACAAAGATTACGCAGTTCTTCGAAATATATTTCGCAAGTTATTTTGTCATTCTGGTCGCTGTCGTAGTCGCTACTCAGGCCACGGATATCCAGAATCATTGGTTGATGGGCATGCTGCCCTTTTCGCTGTACGTCTTTGCGCGCCTTGATGCCCATGCCCAAGATATCAGCGACCGTGCTCGGAAGTACTTTGGCGGATCACTGATTGGTTTGTCGCTGGCCGTCATCGTCGCTCTGGCAGGGCGGTCCATCATCGCACCCGATACCTGTCGCAAATGCAATTTCTTTATACCGTGGGCAGATATTTCAAGTGAGATCAGGGCTGCAGGTTTTAACGGCGGGACAATTGTCGCATTTGATTACCCAAATCAGATTAGTGGAAATCTGCGACGGTATTTCCCAAATTCTCGCGTGATGAGTGCACGGTTTTCACCGCTTCAAGTGCCCTCAAAGAAATTAAATGGGAGTTGTTTGATCATATGGAGCCCGAATGCTGAACCTGCAGGCTACGAGCGGTTACGTACTGTTGAATATGCCAACAATCTCTTGGGGGCTTCATTAACTGACGATTTAAAAAGCCGTGACCTCATGGCAGAGATCGCCGGGAGTGACGGACGCACGATCACACTCCAATACATCCTGATAAACGAAGGTTCTGGCGACTGTCGTTAATGCAGTTGATCGACTGCGATTTTTACACCTTCGGCAGACCAGTGCCCATCGCATTCGTTGAACAAGCTTTCCGGGTCGGGGTGAGCGGCGAAAATAGGCAGTAAATCAAGAACCTCTGCAATATCCGAGAATGTGCTGGCCAAAGGTGACGCGCCATATTGCTGAAAAGCATGAATATCTGAAAGTCTTGGGATCAGTAAAATTCGTACAGGGCGGGGGGCGGCTTCTGAAGCCAAGGTTTTAAGGGCAAAAGCGACCCGTCTAATTTGTTCAGGCTTTGCATCGTAAAATCCTGAGTATCGACGCGCACTGTTGGCATTTATGTCACTTTCTGAGAACCAAATATTTGACATGGCTTTAAAATAATCGATGGCATGAGCGCTGAATGTAAAGTTCCGGAGGAAATTCCTCAGGCCAGTGCGAAGTGCACGTCGCTTGTCTTTTTCAGCAGTGCCGAGGGCATCTTTGTTGAGAATTTTCAGCGTATAGCTGTCGCCGTCTTTGACGAACACAGGTTTATAGTTCTTGTCGTTGTGAATTCGTGCATGTGCCGGATCGTTATCCAGGAAGTCATTGTCTGGAAGCAGGCCGATGATCACCTGATCGTGGCTGAAGGACTTTGCTAAGTTCCGATAGACCTGAAGATACTGCGTGGGGCCAAACCCGCCTGATGAGCCAAAGTTCAAATACGAGACGCCGGTCTCAGCTTCCAAACGCTCGGTTAAACGATCATCTGTCGCAAGGCCAAAACCTTCAACAAACGAGTCCCCCAAAACGATCGTGCGTGACTTATCTGAATCAACAGGATGTTCCCGGTCACGTGCACCATAGGAGTTGCTTTTATATGTCAGCGCATAACATGCAGTGACATGAACGTGCTTGGCATTCGGCGCATGCCAAACACCAAAATGCGGATTTTCAACCGTCCAGAATGGTTTGAAGGTTGGTAGCACGTAACTTGGCGCATTCGCCGGGATGACCTTTGTCATGATCACCAATGCGCTTAATGCTTCAAACGCGATTGCTGCCGAAATGATGACAGCAAATATGCGCAACAACGTGGATTTCAATGATCGCATGTTGGCAATATTAACGAGATCGAAACCCCGAACAAGCAAGTCACCACCTGATATCAATCAGGTGGTGGCCTAACTTGAATTAGCCTATTTTTTGCCCCCCTGAACAATCCGGTCGAGGATCATGGCGCAGAACAGGATAGAGAACCCGGCCAAGATTCCTTGCCCGACGTTCGCATACTGCAGTGCTTCGAGGACATCTTCGCCCAATCCCTTAGCGCCAATCAGCGAAGCAACCACGACCATGGCCAGACTGAGCATGATGGTTTGGTTGATGCCCGCCCTGATCGACGGGCTTGCCAACGGCAGATCGACCCTCGTCAGCAAATACCATTTGCTGGCCCCGAACGACACTGCGGCTTCTCGCACGGCTTCTGGGACGCCACGTAACCCAAGTACCGTAAGTCGAACAACCGGTGTGCCACCAAAGATCATGGTGGTGACAACGGCAGCCGGTTTACCTGTTCCAAAGAACGCGATCACAGGGATCATGAATACAAAGGCAGGCATGGTTTGCATGAAGTCCATGATCGGCTGGATAAAGGAATACAGTCGCGGACGACGGGCACAGAACATACCGAGCGGGATGCCGATAACAATCGATAAACATGCCGCTGTCCCCAGCAATGCCAGTGTCGTCATCGCTTTTTCCCAGAAGCCCAGCAGCCCCATATAGGCGAGGAAAGCTCCAGAATAAATTGCCATTCGAGGGCCAGCGGACAAGCCGGTGAGCAAGATGATAAAGGCGGCAATCACCATCCAAGGGGTTTGCACGAATGCCAGTTCAAGTCCGTCCAGCAACGAGCGAATGCCCAGCGTGATGAAGTCAAAGATGAACTCACCGATGGTCACACAAAAGGCGAAGAACGCTTCAACCCATTCAATAGATGTCAGTCGTATCCCCGCTTCTGTTGGGAAATGTGTCAAAAGTGGATAGGCGTTCGGGAAGCTATAGTGAACAACTGTTGTCGCCACAATTACGCAGGTAAACACAGCGCTCAGGACTATGTGCTTCATTCGCATACCAGATGCGACTGACGGATCAGAGTGCCATTCGGAAAACCGATTTTCCAACGCGGTATTGGCGTATACCGCTTGTGCGAGCTTGACCAAAATCAGAACAGCGAAGCCGACCATCGCAATTTGCAAACCCGATTCTTCAAGTTGTTGCGCTTCCAGGCGAATACCGCCGATAGCGTTTTCCAAACTTTCGACAGTGCGCCGATAAACCTCAACCTTGTCGGAACCGCTCTCGATGGCGGACTGCAGTTGTTGTTTCCTCAAATCCAACGTGCCTTCGATTTTAGCGATCCGTTCCCACGCGCTGGTCGCAAGATCACCAAAAAGCCCCCGAATGATTTCGACAAAAGCAAAGGTTTCAATGATCAGGAACGTAAGTCCCCAGTTCCAAAGTCCTCTCGCGTCAAACCATATCGGCCCCAGTATACCTGCCCAAAAGTTGAAGGTTTTGACGAAACCTGCTTCGGCGCCGATTTCCCTAAAGTTTTTCGCGTAATACTCAGGATTCGTGCGAACAAATTCTTCAACGCGCTCCATCCGCTCGGCTGTTTCGCGTTCGACCGCTTCTTCCACCGAAGATCCGGTCATCGATACTTGTTGGGTACTCATGATACTTCCGTCCCTTCGATCACGGTTCGCAGAATGTCCCGACGGGTGATGACGCCGACCTCGGCGCCGCTATCGCGCACCACAATGGGTGCATCGGCATCGATGGCCATTTGGATCAATACGCTGAGAGTTTCATCTTCTTCGACCCGCGGTGCGTCGTCCGGTATGTCGCCAAACTCGCTAACATACTCGTCCATCAGGCGCATCACGCCGTGGGCACGCACCACTTTCAATCTGGAAATACCAGCCACAAAATCGGGGCGTAGTCATCCGCCGGACTCATGACAATTTCCTCCGCTGTGCCAATTTGCACAATCCTGCCGTCACGCATGATGGCAATCCGATCACCGACTTTGACCGCTTCGTCCAAATCATGGGTGATGAAGATCGTTGTTTTTTTCAAGATCTCCGAAAGCCGCATGAACTCGTCTTGTAACTGACTGCGGATCAGCGGATCCAAGGCCGAGAACGGTTCATCCATAAGCAACACGTCTGGGTTCGCTGCCAGTGCGCGGGCCAAGCCAACGCGCTGCTGCATGCCACCTGAAAGTTCGTGTGCAAACTTGTTGCCCCAGGCATCTAGTTCGACAATCTTGAGAATTTCAGCAGCTCTGGCCAAACGCTCATTCTTGCTGATGTTTCTGATTTCCAGCGGCATCGCGACATTGTCGAGAACCGAGCGATGCGGCAGCAAAGCGAAATTCTGAAAGCACATACCGATTTTGTTGTTGCGGAACTCTCTGAGCGCCGCATCTTGTAGTTGGGTGACATCAACGCCTTCGATGCGAATGTGTCCGTCAGATGGGTCTAATAGACGATTGAAATGTCGAACAAGCGTAGACTTGCCACTTCCCGACAGTCCCATGACACAGAATATTTCACCGCGTTTGACGTTAAAACTGACGTCGGCGACGCCAACTACGGCGTTATACCGCTCTAGAACTTCGGCTTTGCTCAAACCTTCATTATTCACGGCGTCCATGGCCTCGGCGGAATTGGCGCCAAAAATCTTCCAGACATTTTCGACTTCGATAACAATATCGTCGGCCGCGCCAGCATCCGTGGTCGTCATAACCAACCCCCTCATTCAATCCACAAAAACTATCTACAGCCGATGCGTGGTTTTCACACATCGGCTGTAGGATCGTTATATCGAGATTAGAGGCCTAGCCAGGCATCAACCCTTTTAGGGTTGTTCTTGATCCATTCGCTGGCGACTTCGGATGCGTCACGCCCTTTGCCTGAAATTTCATAAGCGAAGCTGCTGACATCGTCGGCGGTCAGGCTGAAGCGCTCAAAGAACTCAACGATAGCTGGCGAGCGATCACGGAGTGATTTCGACCAAGCGATTTGGACGTTTTTCAGCGCATCTTTGGTCGCTACCATAGATTTCTCATACCAATCTGGTGAGTCAGATGGCTGGAGCATTTTGTATTTTGCCGGATCGAATTTTGGCTCTGTCAACATCTGCACATCAAACATGTACCAGACCGCATGAGGCTTATAGCAGTAGAACGCATACCCTTCGTTCTTGGCGATGGAGTCTTTGATGCGCGCTGTCTTTACGCTTTCTTCCGCACGAATGGGGTCAATAAATGGAAGCAGATCGTAGTCACGAACTTTGACTTCATTGACGTTAGCGGATGCCCAACCAGGGGCACCGATCCACATTTCGCCTTTGCCGTTACCGTCGCTGTCCATTTTCATGGCAACGTCAGGACGACCCAGGTCGGCAATGTCTGTGATGTTGTTAGCTTTGCCGAATTGCTGAGAAACACAAAACCCCTGGTTGCCCTCGTATGGATTTTTGCTCAGTTCGACTGTGCCTGCTTCATCAACATATTTTTTGGTGAAGCTCTGCTGGTTTGGTAGCCAAACATCTGGGTGCACATCAATATCACCCTTGCCCTGGTCCATGCCTTGGAAGATCGTCGCATTGTTGCCAGGAACCAATTCAGCTTCGCCGCCGATCCGTTCCTCAACAACGGCGCAGCAACGCTGCAATGGCCTGCGCACCTGTCCATGATGGTGCACCAATCTTCACGCTTTCAGAACTGATCGCTGGTGCAGAGACCAAACTGATCGCGGTCGCACATGCTAAACCTAAAATTGTTTTCTTCATAACTAACCTCCTAGTTTCAAAAAATGTGTTTGAAGTTTGACTTCCTTGTTGAGGGGATGGTTCCCTTTTTCTTCCCTTTAAGTTGTGGCGGACGTTTCCGCCAATAGCGTTTCGTAAGCGAACAGTGCGACGGACCCGCCTGTATGCAGGAACAGCACGTTGTCTGATGGTTTAAAGAAATCCGCGGTGACCATGCCCAGAAGGCCTGCAAATCCCTTGGCCGAATACACAGGGTCAAGCAATAGTCCTTCGAATTGGGCAGCGATAGAAATGGCATTCAGTGTGGAGTCGGCTGGTAGACCGTATCCTTCGCCAACATAGTGATCATCGACCAAAATCTTATCTTGACCGATGCTGGGGCCGCCGATTTTTTCCAGCGTGCGTCCAGTTAGGCCATGAACTGCATTGACCTGGACGTCGTGCTTCTGGCGCACGCTGACACCCATGACGGGCAAGTCCGCATCTTCGGCATGCAAGCCAGCAACCAGACCCGCCTGCGTACCCGTGCTGCCGGTTGCCATGACAATCCAGTCAAAATTTACACCCATTACATGCGATTGATTAATGATTTCCTGTGCACAGGACACATAGCCAAGTGCACCGATTTCATTAGACCCACCACCGGGAATGAAATATGGACGATGGCCATCTTCGCGTAACTTTTCAGTTACCGCCATCGCTTCCGCATTCATATCCAGGCCACTTGGGCGGAATTCCAACGTCGCCCCAAACAGTTTGTCCAATAGAACATTACCGGTTTCTTCGTAATCATCGGCGCGATCGGGAACCCTGCGCTCGAGCAAACCGTGGCATTTAAGACCGAACTTACAGGCAGCTGCCGCAGTTTGACGAACGTGGTTGGATTGGACGGCGCCTTGTGTCACCAACATGTCCGCATTTTGCTTGAGTGCGTCGCCGACCAGAAACTCAAGCTTGCGGGTTTTGTTCCCGCCAGACGCAAGGCCCGTACAGTCGTCACGTTTAATGAATAGGTTTGGACCTCCCAGATGCTCACTCAGGCGGGGCATGGCCTCAATCGGGGTTGGTTGGTGGCAAAGTGACACGCGTGGAAACTGATTAAGGTCATACTTTGTCGACGTGTCGACGGCAGCATCTGGCATATTATATCCCCTGTAAATTAGGAGAATAGGGTGGGGGAAGGCCAACGATTAGACCAATATTATGTTTGCCTAGCATTATGCAAAATATGCATAATCTTTCACTATGAATATACAGTGGTTTAAAGATCTTGGGTTGTTGGCGAAAACAGGAAACTTTTCTCAAGCGGCGGTCATGGGGAATGTTAGCCAGCCAGCGTTCAGTCGACGGATAAAGGCGCTCGAACAATGGGTTGGCACGCCGCTTGTTGATCGTTCCTCTCAACCGGTTGGTCTAACAGATGCTGGACGCCAAATGCTTGAAGCGGGAGAGCAGGCATTGTCGCGCCTTGAGAATGAACGCGAACATGTTCGAGACGCGCTGTCCCGTCCAGATCGCTACTTAGTCACGTTTGCCACTCAGCACTCAATTGGATGGCGGTTTTATCCGGCGTGGCTAGAAGCCTTTGAAAATGCCTTTGGGCCCATCATTTCCAGGCTTCGTGCAGATGATTTGCCAAACTGCATTGATGATTTGAAGAAGCATGACGTTGATTTTGTTATCGCCTATCAAAGTGACTTTTCTCCGAGTATGACCAAATTCCCGATGCTAGAATCATTGGTTATTGGTCATGATCAACTTATTCCTGTGTGTAAATGCGACCCTGATGGGCAGCCAATTTTTAATCTGGGGGACACGTCTGAAACCGCAGTGCCATATTTGCGATTTGGTCCGACGGCGCCGATTGGTCGCCATGTTGAGCCTTTGTTGCGCGCGCGTGGCATCGAAGGCAGGCTTTCGGTTGTTTATGAAAATTCTATGGTCGGCGCGCTGCGTATAAGAGTCCGAGATGGCCAGGGGGTGGCTTGGTTGCCTAGATCGCTTGTCCAACCCGACATCGATAGTGGCTTGCTGGCTGAAGCAGGCCATAAAAACTGGTCAATTGGGTTGGATATTCGTCTACATCGGACAAAGGATCATACAAATCCTCTAACCCGCAAAATCTGGGCGTTCTTGGCTTTGCGAGAAGACATATCTTTGGTTTGAATTGAGAAACGCTATTTATAAAAATTTAGGGTTATGAGAGCATCTTATAACATGGGAATTTAGTCTTTCCCGTATTTGGAATGGGCTTGGGACAGGGTTTTTACCATTGCGCGCTTTTGCGAATAACATTGCGAACGAAGTTGCACGTTTGCCTGACCATCAGGTCTATGGGCGCGTGGCAGATATCCTCGGGTTACTTGTCGAAGTCGGTGGGCTGCATGGCACGTTATCTGTTGGTGACCACATCCGAATTGATGCACGAAATAAACGCGAAGTTATTTGTGAGGTCATTGGCTTTAAGGATGGCAGGGCATTAGTGATGCCGTTTGGTCCGCTTGACGGGATCGGGTTGGGATGTCAAGCCGAACTGATTTCTTCAGAACCCTCGATTTATCCCGATCATGGATGGTTGGGGCGTGTGCTGAATGCCTTTGGCGAGCCACTTGATGGACAAGGGGCCATCACGTCAGGCCCAAAACCCTATCAAGTGCATGCGTCGCCGCCTGCGGCACATTCACGTCGCCGCGTCGGTGGCAAAGTCGATTTGGGCGTGCGGGCGATGAACACGTTTTTGACGTGCTGTCGTGGGCAACGGATGGGGATATTTGCAGGATCGGGTGTTGGGAAATCAACGCTGTTTTCAATGATGGCCCGCAACACCGATGCCGAAATCAGCGTTGTTGGCCTAGTTGGCGAGCGGGGTCGCGAAGCCAAAGAGTTCATCGAAGACTATTTGGGCGAAGAGGGGATGCGCCGCACAGTTGTCATCGTTGCGACATCTGACGAGCCGCCTTTGGTCCGCCGTCAGGCGGCATACACCACGTTGGCCGTTGCGGAGTATTTTCGTGATCAGGGTAAGAATGTGCTTTGCATGATGGATAGCGTAACACGCTTTGCAATGGCCCAGCGGGAAATCAGTTTATCTGCTGGTGAACCGCCTGCGTCTAAAGGGTATACCCCTTCCGTATTTGCGGAACTGCCAAAGCTTTTAGAGCGCGCTGGCCCAGGCATGGGCGAGCAAGGAGATATCACAGGGCTATTTACAGTTTTGGTTGAAGGTGACGATCATAATGAACCCGTAGCTGATGCTGTACGTGGTATCTTGGATGGTCATGTTGTCTTGGAACGTCAAATTGCAGAGCGGAACCGGTTTCCAGCAATTAACATCCTGCGGAGCGTTTCCAGAACAATGCCTGGCTGCAATACGGACCAACAAAATGATGCAATTGTTCGCGCACGGCAGTTATTATCGACTTACGAAGAAATGGCAGAACTTATTCGTCTTGGTGCGTATCGCCAAGGTTCAGATGCCAGCATCGACGAGGCCATTCACTATTACCCCAAGATCGAAGAGTTCTTGGATCAGAAAATCAACGAGGTGACGTATCTCGATGACGGATATCAGCAATTGTATGAAATTTTGGGCATGGTCGAGCTGCCGCAAGACGCACCTGCAGACCAAGCGTGATCTGATCAGTGGCACGAGATTTCAAAACGCTGATTAAGATCAACGACTGGCAGGTCGATGAAAAACGACGAATGCTTGCCGATCAATTGCGCCAGCAGGCGGCCCTTCAAGACCGGCTTACAGCCTTAGAGCAGGAAATTGTCCAGGAGCAAGAGTACGCCAGGACGGCGCCGACAGAGGCAGGCTTGACGTACGCCGCCTATGCAGAAGTGGCTATCGACAGGCGCGAGAACCTGAGAAAAGCAATCATACTTCAGGCCCAAGGTGTTGAGGCAGCGCGTGAGCGCCTGCGTGAGGCGTATCTGGAGCTTAAAAAATATGAGGTCGCCGAGGAGCACCGAGAAGCAGAAGTGGCTGCAGAATTCGCCAAACAAGAACAGGCAGAGCTTGATGAAGTTGGGCTCGTTAATCACATACGGAAAATCAAGTAATCCTAGGATTTTAACCTGTCTAGTAGCCCCCGGTCTTTCCAATGCGGCTGTCTGTCTTCGATGCGGACTTCGTGTGCGATTGCGCCGCTTTTGTTAACGAGAGAAACTTCTAGCCAACTGGGAATGACCTGGTCGTTAATGTCTTCAAGAATAAGTTGGGATAATGCCTCAAGCGATGAAACGCTGCCGTTCATCGCGGCCTCTAAATACTTGGTCAGGCTTGCTGGTATGACAAGATCACGGTCAGGAATATAGCGCAGCCGCAAGACCTTATCATTGAATGTACCGGAAAGGGTCACGATCGCATCATGTCTCGGATGCGGCGCTGGTTCCGTTTTGATCAAGGCCCGCCGTTCATGGACGGGATTAACGGGTGTGGCGTTCACGTCATCCATAACAAAAAGCTCTATACCACCATTCCGTCATTAGCGCTTGTCGGCTGTTCAGGAATGTTAATGAACTTGGCTGGCGCAGCGTGAAACCCAACGGAACCTTCAACGCCAGTCACCTCTATGGCATTCGCATAGAGCGCCCTGATATCATCACGCATTTGAGAACTGAGCGCTTCGTCAGATCGGACGACAACATCTACACGCTTTCCCCCGTTTCCCACCAAGCCATCGATTTGTAGGTGCCCCAGTTGTGAGAGGTTTAGGTCGATGACAAAACGTGTGTTATCGCCATATGTGTCTTCGTCCTCACTTGAATCTTGATCGCGCACCAACAGGCGAATGCGATCGATTTCTTCGTTGTTCATGTAGGGGATAGCGTGCATCCGCCAATCGCCAGTGTCGGGATCTGTAATTTGCCGCGACAACTGCCCCATGTCATCACGCAGACGACTGGCCAATTCCGGTCGTTGGCGCTCCAGTATTCTTAGCGGTCCGTCACCCATCCACCCTTTCAGATCGCCACCCCGCAGCGCCGCCAAAAAGAATAAGATGTTGGTACTGAGTTGCGCATCTGCGCGTGGAAGTGCGGCTTGTAATATATGAGTTTGTGCGGCTAGAGAGACATCACTCAAGACTTCTAATGTATCATTGAGCGCCGGCCATGTGCCGCCGCCGGATGCACCAAAGAGCCGAGCAGTGCTTAAGTCATGGTTCTCAATTCCCTTGGCGATACTCAATTGGTTCAACTCGAAGCTGATCTGAGTGCCGCGCGGAAGTGGGTCTGCCGTCTGCAGAGATATCGGCCCGATCTGAGTTTGAACAACGGTTTGTGAAACACCTTGCTTGCCTGTCACCACTCCGCTCAACACGGCCCCTTTTTGTAGCGAGATGGGGCCGTCCGGCTTTGCTGGTGTTAACAGCGGATTGGATGACACAGGGGGCGTTATGGAAATGATGTTTAATCCAAGTGTGCTGCCTGCGGGTACGGTTGTCGCTGATTGTGTAGGCGTTGCTGTTGATGCATTGCCTGAGGCATTGAGTTGTGCCGCGTTCGGCGTTGTCGAACGCGATTGAATAGGTGTCGCGGACCCAGATTGGGATGCTGCGGTATTCGTGATATTCGTAGAAGTAATTGTTGTCGCTGACGCGACGCCTGCGGTTCCAGTTGGTGTCGGCTGCACGACCCTCAATCCGGCGGTCAACGCAATCGGGCGTAAAAGTGTCGCAGATACCTGTCCGCCCGGGACAATTTGCTGACTCGAAAGTGTAGGAATTAATGTTTGTGGTGTCGCGATCTGGGTAGCCGCCCCTGCGCCTTGACCGGTCGATTTAGCGGCGAGTGGTTGGCCATTGAGTGCTGAGATTTGTACCCTTGGTTGCTCTTCGGCGGATTGAAGTTGCAATAATACCGGCTGACCAATGGTAACCGGAATCCGGGTCGGCAATTTGATTGTCACATCACCAAAGTTTGTGGTCAGTCTGATTTGTGACGTATCGATGAGTTGCGAGACCACAGCCTCAATTTTTGCACCAACGGCGAGACTAAGTACTTGTGGTGGCGGATTTAGAATAATGGCTCTGGGCAACGCAATGGGTGGCGGGGCAGGGGCATTCGACGGTGGCGTGACAGCGCTCATCCAGGCACGTTCTGCTCGCGCCGAATAACCCGTGCGATTTGCTTCACATCTTCTGCGGCGTTGCTGTTCGGGGTCGTATTCAGGATTGGCCGTTGTGCACGGATGGCATCAGGGACGCTATCGTCACGACGAATGGAACCTAAATGTGTCGGTGAGAACTTCAAGAAACCCTCACATGCCTTATTCAGTGTTTTGAAGGTTTTCACGCCGTCTTCGTGAGTGCGCGCTGTATTGGTAACAACCTCAATCGCCGTTTCGGGGCGTTCATTATGTGCGATCTTGATAAATGCGTAACCGTCCGTCATTGACGTTGGTTCGTCTGTGATAACGACGATCATCCGCCCTGTACTATAGGCCAGTCTGCGCACTGTGCTCTCGACGCCAGCGCCTAAGTCCAGGATGACATAGTCATAATTGGCAGCCAGGGTATGCAGTTCGTCCAACAAAACCTGCAATCTATTAGAAGACAAATTGGCGAGTGCACCCGAACCAGAGCGTCCCGCAATGACATCAAAGTCACCTTCTTCGTAGAACGATACCGCTTGGGCCAAGCTTGCCCGGCCAGCAATAACTGCACCGAGATCAGTTTTGGCCATGAGGCCTAGTTGGATGTCTAAGTTGGCGAGTCCCAGATCACCATCGAACAGAAGGACCTTACGACCAGAGCGTGCCATTGCATGTGCGAGGGTAATGGCAAACCATGTCTTGCCAACACCACCTTTGCCAGATGCTACTGCAATCATGTTCTTGCCTTTGGTTCGTGAGGTTGTCACTGATTTTGGCGCTTCATCGTTCATTGTGCAGCCCTTGTTGGTTCTTCGTCATCATTGGTCTCGTTGGGTACGATCAATTGCGCCAAGGAAACAGGGTTTAGAGTATTAAGGCCATCTGCGACCCGTTGATTAATACTTGCGTTGGCAATAGCCAGTTGGCCCGCTAATGCCGCCGCGAGGATGCCGCCCAATCGGCGTGTCATATCTAGTCTGCTGACGATCATGCGCTCAGACCCAATACCATTAAATGCTGCTGCGATGTCGGCAGATTCCATGGCATCGCCACCTGCTGGTAAGACCAGAATGGGCTCTCCAAACAAAAGTTCTGCGATGTCCATCACATAACGCATATCTTCATCGTCGAATGGATTCACGCCCGCGGTATCCACTTTAGGGACGGTAGGTGTTGTTTCAGCTGTTCTGCGTTGGCTACGGCGATCAAGTCGATTTCCAGAATCGAAGTAAAGGCCTTGAGTTGTTCAATGCCGCCTGCGCGTTTCGCATCGGCGGTCACGACGCCGACACGATGGCCTTTTAGTTTTGCAGCTGCCGCTAATTTTGCAGCTGTGATGGTTTTCCCGGCTCCGGGAACGCCAGCCAATATCAGTGGTGCGTCAATTTCAGATACCTCAATCGGGCGAAACGCGATGTGGGCATCAATGGCACCGGCCAGCGCAAGGCCTGGATCTTTGCCATCTATTTCACTGGCTGACCGCAGCAGCATGTCGACCAGATGCTGAGGCAAACCATGAGCCGTAAGAATCTGTCTTAAGTATGTGATGGGGTCATCGACGGAAAACCCAAGTTCATCGTCTTCTGGTACTTCATGCGCTTCGTTAGATACGACAGAGGTTTCAAATTCTACGTCTACTTCGATGGCAGCGGTAACGCGGCACGCTAAACCATCAGCGCCTTCTTGGGTGGACACGATAATCGCGTTGTCACCCATATCATCGCGCACCAAATCCATCGCTTCGGACATCGTTGGTGCTGTGTAGGTTTTGAGACGCATTTAATATGACCGTTATATCTGACCGACGGTTTTAATCTTAGCCTTAGGATATATCTCGTTTTGCGACATGACCACGGTCATTGGACGAAAACGTTCAACAATAGATCGGACAAATGGGCGAATGGTTGGGCTGGTCAACAGAACAGGTTGCTCTCCCATCATGGCTTGGCGCTCAAATGTTGAGCGCAGCTGCGTAATAAATTCCTGTAACTTTGAGGGCGGCATGGATAATTGACGGTCATCACCTTGGCCAACCAAGCTCTCGGCGAAGGTTTGCTCCCACTGTGGAGACAAGGTCACCAACGGCATGAAGCCCTGTTCATTGGTATTCATGTTACTGATCTGACGGGCCAAGCGTGCACGTACGTGTTCGGTGATCATCATGACGTTGCGGGTTGTACCGCACGCTTCGTAAACACCTTCCAAAATTGTCGGTAAATCGCGGATTGAAATGCGTTCGCCCAACAGATTTTGCAACACACGCTGCAAACCGCCCAACGAGATCTGTGATGGGATCATGTCGCCGATGAGTTTTTGATGCTCTTTGTCTAAATCGTCCAACAGCTTTTGGGTCTCAGCGTAAGACAAGAGTTCGGACATGTTATCTTTGATGATCTCGGTGATGTGTGTGGTGACGACGGTAGCAGGATCAACAACCGTATACCCGCGGAATAAGGCTTCCTCCCGGTTGGACTCTTCGATCCACATGGCAGGTAAGCCAAATGTGGGCTCCATCGTTTTCTCGCCGGGGATCGATATCTCTTCGCCACGCGGATCCATCACCAGCAGCATGTTGGGGCGGAGTTCAGCACGACCGGCTTCGATTTCTTTTACGCGTATCACGTAAGTATTCGCAGGCAATTGCATATTATCTTGGATGCGGACGGACGGCATCACAAAACCAACCTCTGTCGCCAATTGGCGACGCAGCGCCTTGATCTGGTCCGTCAACTTGTGCCCGTCTTTGGGGGCGTTGATCAACGTCAGTAGGCCGTACCCCATTTCCAGGCGGATATGGTCAATTTTAAGTGCGGTCGAGATGGGTTCCTCTGCCTGCGCCTTCGGATCGACCTTCTCCTGCTCAAGCTCCTGGATTGCCTGTTCTTTTAGCGTTCGTTCTCTGTAATTAACGAAGTAGGCAGCACCCCCGCACGCAAACCCAAGTGCCAGGAATGGTATGGCAGGAATGCCAGGAAGGATCGCCAACGCGAACATCAAGAAACTGACTAGGCCCAGGGCCTTTTGCCCGCCCAACTGTTTGAAAAGCGCAACTTCAGTCGTGCCTGCAACGCCGGCCTTTGTCACGACCATACCAGCGGCCGTCGAGACGATCAGTGCAGGAATTTGCGAAACTAGACCATCACCAACCGTCAGTCGCGTATAGGTATCTGCCGCTTCGCCAAAAGTCAGGTCTTGTTGCAAAACACCGATGATCATTCCTGCGATGACGTTGATGAAGGTGATTAACAGCCCCGCAATTGCATCTCCTCGGACAAATTTCGCAGCACCGTCCATCGCTCCAAAGAAAGAACTCTCTTCTTCAAGCTCTTTGCGGCGTGTCTTGGCAGTTTCCTCGTCGATCAATCCGGATGACAAATCGGCATCGATTGCCATTTGCTTGCCGGGCATGGCATCCAATGAGAAACGTGCGGATACTTCGGCGATCCGACCAGAACCCTTGGTGATAACGATGAAGTTCACAATCACAAGAATCGCGAACACAATTATCCCAATGACAAAGTTGCCGCCCATAACGAAGCCACCAAAGGCTTCGATTACTTCACCGGCCGCGTGAGTCCCCTCATGGCCATCAGCCAAAATGAGCCGGGTAGACGCAAGGTTTAGCGATAATCGGATCATCGTTGCGAGCAACAGGACCGTGGGAAAAGCGTTGAAATCCAAGGGTTTTTCAACAAATAGCGCCGTCATCAAAATCAGGACGGAAAAGGTTATTGAAAACGCCAACGCGACGTCCAGCAACCATCGTGGCAATGGTAAAATGAGGACAACCAAGATCGCGACCACGCCCAGTGCGAGCATGATATCGCCGCGTTTTGCCGCCTGCGCGATTTTACTCTTAACGTAATCGCCAGTGGCTGATGTCGTGACTTCGCCGCCTCCTGCTTCAGCCATGGGCTACGCCCTTCCTTGAAACTGACAGCATTTGCTTTTTACGCACCTGCGCGAGAACCCTCTCCAGGAGACGGGATGTTAAAGCCCTCGTCCCCGTACTGCTTCAGTTTGTTACGCAGTGTGCGAATGGATATTCCTAAAATGTTTGCGGCATGTGTCCGATTGCCGAGGCAATGATCCAGAGTATCAATTATCAAACTGCGCTCGACCTCGGCAACTGTTTGGCCCACCAGTTGGCCACCTGTCGCGCCGTTCCCCATGGGATCAATGGGACCCGATGTTGCAACGCTATCTTGTGATGTCAAAAGGATGGCATCGGCGTCGATTTCTTCACCCGACGCCATAAGGATTGCACGGTGCATCGTGTTCTCCAATTCTCTAACGTTTCCAGGCCATCCATAAGACAGCAGCTTTTGAATGGCATCGTCGCCCAACGGCTTGCGCGCAACATCATTCGCGTCGGCGTATTTGACGGCGAAGTGTTCGGCCAGAGGCGCAATATCGGAGGGGCGTTCAGCCAGAGCAGGCAATCGAATGTTCACCACATTCAGCCGGAAATATAGGTCTTCGCGGAATTGTCCTTCTTTGACGGATTCTTCCATATTGCGGTTTGACGTGGCCACGATGCGCACATTCACAGGCACAGGCTTGTTGGAACCAATTCGGTCAACTTCACGTTCTTGAATAACACGTAGCAGTTTGGCTTGAAGCCGGACATCCATCTCGCTGATCTCATCCAGCAATAATGTCCCGCCATCTGCTTCTTCGAACTTACCAATCCGTCGCGCTACAGCGCCTGTGAACGCACCTTTTTCGTGGCCGAATAATTCTGATTCCAGTAAATTTTCGGGAATTGCGGCGCAGTTTACAGCAACAAAGCGACGGTCTTTGCGTTTTGATTTATTATGAACGTAATGCGCGACGACTTCCTTACCTGTGCCGGATGGCCCGGTGATCAGAATGCTTGCTTCGGATGCGGCGATTTGATCCGCCATTTTAACGACATCGGCCATTTTGGCATCGTTGAAAATCAGCGCATGCTGCTCTTCGGTGACAGCTTCAAGAACTGCCGCAATGAGTTCAGCATCTGGGGGCAGGGGAATGTATTCTTTGGCCCCCGCTCGAACCGCGCGTACGGCTGCTTGCGTATCATTGGAGACACCACATGCAACGACGGGGACATTGATGCGCTCGCGCTCAATGGCATCCATGAATTCGCCAACTTCTAACGAGACGTCGATCATCACAAGATCGGCACCTGTACGACGCAATAAATCCAGACCCTGTTCGTTGGTATCGGCTTGCTGAACCTTCGCGCCACGCTTAATCGCTATTTGGCTAGCGGCACCAATTTGTCCTTCGAGTGTTCCGACGATGAGTAACTGCATTGTAGTGCTTGGCTCCTAAAGCTTCTTGTTAGTCGAAGTACTCAACCCGTTGCGCAGGAGGAAGGATGCTGTTCAACATCATTTCCAATCGGCGCGGGTTTTCCTGACGGCCCACGGAAGCCGAGGTCAGGAGGAATATTTGATTGATCAATGCTTCCTCGTTAGCATTCCGCTCCAATTTTGATGCCATCGGTAGAAAAACCATGTTGGCAAGCACGGCGCCATAGAATGTGGTCAATAGCGCAACAGCCATAGCGGGCCCGATGGTTGAGGGGTCTTGCAGATTGCCGAGCATCTGGACCAAACCAATGAGTGTCCCGATTAAGCACATCGCAGGCGAAAACTCGGCCATTTTCCTCAGGATACTGCTGCTTTGACGATGCCGCTGAATCGTGGCCTGAAGATCTCGGCGCAAAATATGTTCGACCTCTTCACCGGGGGTGCCGTCGATGACCATACTTAGACCTTGATGCAGGAATGGCTCATTCTGGACGCTTTTCACGACGCCTTGCAGGGCTAGTACACCTTGTTTGCGCGCTAGTTCAGCAGCTTGCAGGGCCTTGTACGCGGCATCAAAAGGCTCTTGTACATTCCGGAAAACGGCCTGCGTGACGATCTTAAATGTGCCCAGCATTTCGCTAATACTGAAACAGATCGTGGTGACGGCCAGCGTCCCACCAATGACGATCAATATGGAGGGTAAGTTGATGAAACTCTCTGGTGTGCCACCCAATATGATGGCAGCCAAGATCATGGCGAAACCACATATCAATCCGACGATGGTCGCCAGATCGACTGATTTTCCCTCTACGTTATGGAGTTCGGCCATGAATAATTCCTGTAGCCCTTAGCCCAGTCGGTCGGTTTTGATAATTTCTGTCATGGTCACGCCCAGGCGTTCTTCGACGACAACAACTTCACCACGAGCAACAAGCCGATTGTTTACATAAATGTCGATGGCCTCGCCGACTTTACGGTCAAGTTCTACGACATCGCCACGGCCCATTTTCAAAAGATTGCTGACAGGCATCGTCGTTTTGCCCAGAACTGCAGATACTTGAACGGGAATATCGTAAACGGCTTCTAGGTCCTTGGCGCTTCTTGGCAGATCAAGGCCTTGCATACCGTCATCTGCGTCATCTTCTTCTTCCTTCGAAGGGGCTGGTCGCTCCGCTGCTGACTCTCCAAGATCGGCCAGTTCAAGTCCGCTTTCATTTTCTTCAGCCATTTTTTTCTCCTACGAATAACCTTCTCGGCGGTGCCGAAAAGTATGTTTATTTTTCGTCTTCTTCGGACATCGCACGTTGTGCGTCGAGTATAGCCGCCGTCATATCAGGTGAAACCGGATCGGAATTTACTGTTTGCCCGTCGGTATCGTTGGTTTTGCCATCATCTTCACCACCGTCTGTGCCCATGTCTTGCCCTAAGTCTACGTATGGTACAGGAGCTTCGCTCAAATCAGCTCCAACTTCTTGATATTGCTTGCTTTCTGGAATTGGCATTTCTGCAGAAACATCATCGTCGATATTATCGCTTGGGGCGAAATGGGCGTCATCCATACCTTCAGCTTGAGCCGTCTCATCCTCGGTAAATGTGGCTTCATCATCTTGTTCTGTGGTTTCGACAGGCTCTGCGATCTCAGGCTGCGTGTCTTCTTCAATCGATTCGATAGTTTCAGACGTTGGCGCAGGGGCTTCTTCGGGCATTACTTCTGCCATTTCCACTGTTGATTGAGTGTCGGTCTCATCGTGATTTTGATCGGTGATTTCTTCTTCAACCGGGGCATCGCTTGCCTTTTCATCCTCGCCATGAAGGTTCCGCTCAATGATCTCGTCGATCATTTCCATAATGGTTTCCGAATCGCGAACCGCTGCGCCATGCGACCATTTAACCCGACAGTCGCCGAGGTTAATGGTGGTATCAGGATTTACATAGACCTTGCCCTCAAACCCGGCGCGCTGTGTCATAGATGCGAGATGATCGGTTAGGGGTTCACGTAGATCAGGGTGCACCATGATTTGTAAGCGCGGCTCATCGGTGATGGCCTTTAACGTGTCTTGAACGACACGCTCTACCTCTCCCAGTGCATTGCGCGCATTCAGATCAGGAAACATTTTCTTCGCAATGACTGTAGATATTTCAATCATTTCCTGGGCGATGTCCTGGTTGGCCTTGGCTTGGTCATTGTAAATGTTGGTTAAATTCGCGCCGATGGATTCAACAGTTTCCAAAATGCGTTGCTCTGTGGCTTCTGCGGACTCTTTGCGACCATCCTCTTTGCCGGCTTCGTACCCTTCAGCGCGTGCCTGTGCGAGCTCTTCCTCGCTAAAAGTCGGCGCCGCTTCTTCTTCTTCGACCTCGACCTCTTCTTCAACAATCTCTGGTTGAGCAGAGTCTTCTGGCGCGTTGAAATCCAGATCAAACGTAAACTTAGTAGCTGTAGCCATTGCGGACACGATTGATCCCTATGTAGTCGAGATTGTGACGAAGTTAATAGACAAGTTCGCTTTCCTCATCGTTGCCAGCGATCACAATTTCGCCGGAATCGGAGAGGGCTTTTGCGACTTGGACAATCGAGGATTGAGATTCGTCGACGTCTTTCAGGCGAACGGCCCCCATGGCGTCCATGTCTTCTTTCATCATCTTGCCCGCACGTTCGGACATGTTGGCGAAGAAAAGCTCTTTGATCTCTTCGGAGGAGCCTTTGAGCGCGATCGCCAACTGATCTTTTTCGACCTGACGTAGCAACAGTTGGATGCCACCGCTGTCGACACGCACCAGATCGTCGAAAGTAAACATCAACTGCTTGATACGCTCTGCCGATTCACTATTACGCTCTTCCAAAGCCGTCATGAAGCGGTTTTCGGTGTTGCGATCCAAGTTGTTAAAGATGTCCGCCATCAATTCATGGCTGTCACGGCGGGCTGTCCGCGCCAAATTGGTCATAAATTCTGTCCGTAGCGTGCGTTCTACGTGATCAAGGATGTCTTTCTGCACAGCT
>CBFHXC010000018.1:0-42895 GCA_965659695.1 Rhodospirillales bacterium | reverse complement strand
CATGTGACGCGCACCCTGACCATCAACGACGACAGGGTTGCCATCCTCGCCTTGTTCAATCGATGAAATCCCATTTGGCACAGGGAATGTCATCAACTCTGCAGACACAGGAGGGGTCAAAGAAAAGGCGGCCATAACAATGACCGCCCCCGTAAAACGAATTGCTGAATGAGTCATACGCAGCGCTTAGGCCATATATAGCCCGCCGTTGGCGGATATAGTTGAGCCTGTGATGAAACCCGCTTCGTCAGCTGCCAAGAACACGACACAACGTGCGATCTCTTCTGGTTCACCCAAACGCCCGACCGGAACCATCGGAAGAATCTTTGTGTCCAGCACTTCTTTGGGAACTGCCAGGACCATTTCTGTGCCGATGTAACCAGGCGTGATCGCATTAACTGTGATGCCCTTTGATGCGGTTTCGAGCGCGAGTGCTTTGGTGAAGCCCAAATCGCCAGCCTTAGAAGCGGCATAGTTGGTTTGCCCGAATTGACCCTTTTGGCCATTCACGGATGAGATATTAATAATCCGACCGAAATTCGCTTCGCGCATATCATCGATGACATTACGAGAAAGATTAAACAAGCTAGATAGGTTCGTGTTGATGACGGCATCCCATTGCGACTTATCCATTTTGTGCAAGGGACGGTCTTTGGTGATACCCGCGTTGTTGACGAGCACTTCGATAGCGCCCACGTCTTCTTTGATCTGCGCGATCGCGGCTGCGGTTGCGTCAAAATCGCCGACGTCAAATTTGTAAACAGGAATGCCAGTTTCATCTTTAAATGCTGCGGCAGCTTCATCGTTACCAGCGTATGTTGCAACCACGTTATATCCAGCCGACTTCAAGCCCATCGCAATTGCCTTACCAATTCCGCGGCTTCCGCCTGTAACCAATGCTACTCGTGCCATGATGTGTCCCCTGGCCTATTTCGCCATTTTTGTCGGCGATTATGTCCTAGTTGATGGGTGGGGTGGCGATAACACGCCACCCCCCAATCAAATACTAGTCGCGTTCGACGCACATGGCGATACCCATACCGCCACCGATGCAAAGTGTCGCCAAGCCCTTCTTGGCGTCTTGTTTTTGCATTTCGTGCAATAAGGTAACGAGAACACGTGCACCAGAAGCACCGACTGGATGACCTATGGCAATGGCGCCACCGTTGACGTTCACTTTGTCGGTATCCCAGCCCATGTCTTTGTTCACAGCACATGCTTGTGCAGCGAATGCTTCATTGGCTTCAATCAGATCGAGATCATCGACAGACCAACCTGCTTTTTCAAGTGCCATACGGCTGGCAGGAATTGGGCCGGTACCCATAATCGCAGGATCAACACCAGCGGTCGCCCAAGACTTAATCCGAGCCAATACAGGTGCCCCACGTTTAGCAGCTTTTTCTGCGGACATCAATACAACAGCAGCAGCACCATCGTTGATGCCTGAAGCATTACCCGCAGTCACAGTGCCTTCTTTGTCGAAAGCCGCGCGCAATTTACCCAAACCTTCTGCGGTGACACCTGGCTTTGGATATTCGTCTTCTTCGACAACAGTATCGCCCTTGCGACCTTTGATGGTAACAGGAACGATTTCGTCTTTGAATTTACCGGCTTTTTGTGCGGCTTCAGCTTTTTGCTGAGATGACGCTGCAAATTCATCCTGCTCTTCGCGGGTCAGTTGCCATTTCTGAGCAATATTCTCAGCCGTGTTGCCCATATGGTAACCGTGAAAAGCATCGGTCAGTCCATCGCTGATCATTGTATCAAGCATTTGACCTGGGCCCATTTTAACACCATTTCGAAGGTGCATGACATGTGGTGCTTGGCTCATGCTTTCTTGACCACCAGCAACAACGATGTCGCTGTCGCCAGTCAAAATAGCTTGGTAACCCAGTGCAACGGTGCGAAGCCCCGAACCGCATAATTGGTTAATGCCGTAAGCCGTTTTTTCCTGAGGGATGCCAGCAGCCATCGCGGCCTGACGTGCAGGGTTTTGTCCACCACCTGCAGCAAGGATCTGTCCGAGAATAACTTCGGAGACTTCTTCTGGGCTGACACCAGCGCGCTCAAGCGCCCCTTTGATTGCAACTTCGCCTAGCAAATGCGCAGGAACGGAACTCAAACCGCCCATAAATGACCCAACCGGGGTACGCGCCGCGCCGGTAATCACTACTTCCGTCATCTGTCTCTCCTTTGGTATGTAAAATTATTATTGTTTGATCTTGGCGTGGATTAACCACATCCGTTGTTCTTGGCCTTTGACGTAGGTCAATTTTGGCTAATTTTCAACCGATCAGTCGGAATCTAGAAGCCAGGAAGCCAATGGATCATAAAGTTGCCGCTTGGCTCGCGTGCCAGCGATCATGCCAATATGTCCCGAAGCGACTGTCGTGAGGTTTGCGTTCGGGATGAGGTCACCTAATGGGGCCGCTGTCCCGGGCGGCACGATTGTATCATTTTTCGGCACAACGACACACGTCGGCACTGTGAACTCGCCAGGGTTCACTAAAATATCGCGTGTTTGCCATTGGCCGCGTCCAGGCTTGTTCTCGATATACCAATCATTGAGGCATTCCCTCGCAACAGGGCCCGACAACGGCACACCATCATTCACCCAATCTTCAAGCTGCACGAATGCACGAGCAGAGGCGCCATTTTCTGGCATGGATGCAAATTGGCGAAACTTGCGCGACGTCGCACATGGATCAATACCCACAAACATTGCTTGCAAGACATCCACAGGTAAAACCCGCGCCGCATCAATCAGTGCACTCAACCAGGGCATGCTGTTTCTAAGGTGCTGGAGGCTCGGTTGTGGCATTGCAGAAAAATCCCAGGGTGTCGCCAAAAGCGCTAGTTTGGTGATTTTGTTTTGCGCCCGGGCAACCAACGCCAGTGCCAGCAAACCGCCCATGCAATACCCTGCGACCATCGGTTGCTGAGCCGTTCGGTCTATGATGTGATCTCTGATGCGTTCCAGCCGATCAATGTAATCATCTATCGTAAAATCTTGCTCTGCCTCACTGGGCGCATCCCAATCCAACAAGTAAACGTCCAAACCACTTCTCGCCAAAGTGCGCGTTAAGCTGTTTTTCTCGCCAAGATCCAAAATGTAGGCGCGATTGATCAGCGAGGGGATCAGTAATACGGGAGGCCCCTCTCCAGTTGCATGGGTCAGCTTCGTCGTTCCCTCTTCGAAGACGCAGGGTAATGGCTCAAGGGCTTGATCTCGCTTAGCATTGTTGAGTTTGTTTACGCCCTCAGCAAAGGCCTGAACTCGGCTTTGCACTTCTGACTGAACGGCAGCTGCAAAAGTTTGCGGATCGGTCGTACTAATTTCTCTTAGTAGTCGATCTTGAGCGTGCGGGCTGGTTTTTTTCCAAGTCTGCGATACGGCGTTCAAGTTGGTTAATCCGCTCAACGAGCTGGTGAACGTCATGGTCTGAATGGCCAGATGCAGCGCCAGAGGCCTCGGTGCCTGAGCCTGATGTTGATTGAGCACGTGCACCAAATTCTGCAGGATCTCTGGGCCCATCTTCACTTCCCTGTCCGGATTGAATATTTCCAGCAGCCATTGCAGCAATGTTTGCAGCGCCGGCATTCATCAACTCAAAAGTCTTCGACATTGCCGTTGCAAACCCTTCGTCGCCCGCCAAAGTCTTGACCTGTTCCTCCCATAAATCTACGTACTCGCGGGCTAAACGCTGGATATCTGCGGATGAGGCGTCTTTGTCGTCGCTCATTGTCTTAGCGCCCTAGTTGGCTGATGGCATTTATATTGCTGATTATAGACATGGAATCAGTCCACTCCAAGAAATCTGCGCTGCAAATCAATGCGCTGCTCAAACGCAGCATGTTTTCGCAATGTCTCGGCTTCTCAATTTTCGTTGCAGTGCACAAGCAACAGCGTTACTTTCGAAACTTACGGGAGCGGGAGCTTGACCATGGCGGATAAGAAAAAAAACGCCGAGACCACTGATGGCGTAAAAACGATCACGATCAAAAAATATGCAAATAGGCGTCTGTATAACACAGAGACATCTAGTTATGTGACGCTCGACAATCTTTCCGAGATGGTCAAAGAAGGTAAGGAATTTACCGTTCACGACGCCAAAACTGGCGAAGATATCACGCGCCAAGTCCTGACGCATATTATCGTCGAGGAAGAATCAAAGGGCCAAAACCTTTTGCCAATCAGCTTTTTACGTCATTTGATCAGTTTCTATGGTGACAGTTTACAGGCCGTGGTTCCGAATTACTTGGAACATTCAATGGGGTCATTCGCACGCAACCAGGAACAAATGCGCGACTATCTGGACTCGACCTTTGGTGGCTTGAACCCATTTGGTCAGATTGAAGAAATCTCAAAACAGAACATGGCCATGTTTGAAAACGCCATGAAGATGTTCACCCCGTTCTATGGTCAGAATGGTTTGGATCTGCCGACGGACAACGCCGCTCCACAAAAACCAATTGCGAAAGAAGATGAAGAAATCGATGATCTCCGTTCGCAGATGCTTGAGATGCAACGAAAGTTGGATAGTCTTTCCGGCAAAAAATAACGTCCCAAAGACTCAATCAAATTTATTTATCTGAGTTCCCGGACCAAGCGAAAACTCAACCAATAGCTTTTCACAGCAGCTGGGTTTTTCTGACGGTTCGCAGATCGCGACATTCTTGAATAATAGTACCATGACCCGCCACGAATGACCCGGAAATGGCATTTGCCATCTGTGCGCGCGACCGCGGATTTTGGCGCACCTTCGTAATTGGGATACCAACAGTCCTCCACCCACTCAAAAGCGTTTCCATGCATATCGTAAACTCCCCAAGGATTGGGCGCGAAGCTTCCGATGGGCGCATTGCCAATGCCTGACCAGGGAGAACCACACTTGCGGCAATTAACCTGATTTTCTCCAACGAGATCACCATACCAATAGTTTTTCTTCGATCCCGCACGTGCGACATATTCCCATTCGGCCTCGCTGGGCAGACGGTATTTTTGCCCTGTGGTCTGAGATAGCCACTTCGCGTAATTTTTCACCATCGCGTGGCTCACGTTGATGACCGGCATTCGATTGGTGCCCCAATTGTGATCGTGGGGTTTATGCTTGCAGGCCCCGGCATCCAGGCACGCCTGCCATTGTTCATGCGTGGTCTCAAACCGACCAATCGCAAACGGTTTTCTGAACCGGATCAATCTTCGGGGTTTCTCGGACTTGTGTTTGTCGGATCCCATCAAAAACAGGCCAGGCGGTATCACCACCATCTCTGGACAAGCCTCACAGTCTCGAAAGATGACGCCAGGTTTGAGTTCTTGGCCCGGCTGAATAATCGGCGCCACAGGGATTTGACGAGGCCCTATATCAGGATAGACACCCTGCGCTTGTGCTTGGTCCGACTGCATCACAATAGGTGCCAGCAGAAACAGAACGAATATCGCGAAAAATCTCATGCGCCAAAATGCCCTGCCCATGTGGCGGGGTCAATCCTCAGAGAGTTTATCAACCGCACGCACTGCTGCTCCTGACACCAAAGGTGACAGGTCCTCAATTAACGCCTCGGCACTTGGTCGCAACGTGGCATCTCCGGAATTGCCGATGGCAATCAGAACATTTCGAATAAACCGATCTCGCCCCGTTCGTTTGATCGGTGTTCCGCGAAACATTTCGCGAAATTCTGCATCACCCAGGGCTGCAAGTTCTGCCAATGGCTTATCGTGTAATCCTGTGATTGGCGCCAACTTGTCATCCACATGGCCCTTAGAGAACTTCTTCCAAGGGCAGACCGACAAACAATCATCGCACCCGTAAACATGATTGCCCATGGCATCCATTAATGTGTCATCAATGTGGTCTTTGTGCTCAATCGTCAGATACGAAATACACTTTCGGGCATCCAGTTCATAGGGTGCAGGGAAAGCGTCGGTCGGGCATACATGCAAGCAACGATCACATGAACCACAATGATCCATCTCCGGCGCATCGGGCGGTAGTTCCAATTCAATAAAAATCTCACCCAAGAATAACCAGGAACCAAACCGTCTACTTACAAGATTTGTATGCTTTCCTTGCCAGCCGATACCTGCCCTCGCAGCTAGTGGTTTTTCCATGACAGGCGCGGTATCCACAAAGACCTTTAGATCGGTCTCAAAAGTTTCTCCGATCCATCGACCCAACTGCTTCAGTCTTTTCTTCAAGACATCATGATAGTCTTTTCGCGTCGCATAAACACTCACCACGCCTTTGGTTTTGTTCTCGAGCGCCGCAAGCGGGTCATCTTCGGGCGCGTAGTTCATTCCAAGTACAATAATCGTTTTCACCGCAGGCATGAGCGCAGCTGGCTTCCCTCGTCGTCCATCATCACGGGCTAACCAATCCATATCACCGTGATATTCGGACCCAACAAAATTCGCGAGGGCAGCTAAGTCTCTGGGCTCCGTATGCGCAGCCGCAAAGCCAATATCATCAAATCCGAGCGATAGCGCCTTTTCTCGAATCAGCGACTTGATATCGGTGGTTGCTGTGTTTTGGGTATCGTTGCTCGTCATCACAAAACCATTATGCTAATCACCTAGCGAAGCTACAGCGATTTTTCGGATATCTAGATATGAGCCTACATAGACTGGCAGTCGTCTTATTGAGTGGCGGATTGGATTCTGCAACCGTTCTTGCCATTGCGAAAGACCAAGGTTTTGATATTGCTGCCATATCTTTCAGCTATGGGCAGCGCCACATGCTGGAACTGGAAGCTGCGAAAGCATTGGCCAAAAGGTATGATGTAGAACGTCACGTCGTTGCCGAAATTGACCTTAGGGTGTTTGGTGGTTCTGCGTTGACCGACGATATTGATGTCCCCAAGCATCGCAGCGAGGCTGCAATAAGTGAAAACATTCCAATTACGTACGTGCCCGCACGCAATACCGTGTTTTTGTCATATGCCCTCGCGTTGGCAGAGACATCCGGCGCAAATGATATTTTCCTTGGCGTCAACGCACTCGACTATTCCGGCTACCCGGACTGTCGGCCAGAATTTATCGAGGCTTTCGAACACCTGATGAATCTGGCGACAAAAAAAGGGGTTGAGGGGCAGCAACCATTTGCACTTCACGCGCCCCTGATTGATATGACCAAGGCAGACATCATTCGCGAAGGCATGTCACTCGGTGTCGATTATTCTCAAACCATGAGTTGCTACGATCCCATTAGTGATGACACGACTGTTGGGATTCATTGTGGTGCTTGTGATGCTTGCCTGCTAAGACAGCGTGGCTTTCAAGAAGCGGGGGTTTCTGATCCATCGCGCTACGCGACGACTTAGGAGATTTCGATGTTTAGACGAGCAACTACAGCTGCCATATTGATTGCGCTCTCAGCGGTCAGTTTGCCCTCGAAACCCGTAAATGCCGAAGTCACAGACGCAGGCAAGTATCAGATCGTTAAATCGACCGAAACCCGCGTGTGGCGCCTGAACAAGGAAACCGGTGAAATCGCTGTATGCGACTTAGACGGTGCGAACCTTGTGTGTACAACATCATCTGATGCGGCCGAAGTACCTAAAAAATCATACGAAGAATTAGAGAAAGAAAAAGCTGCAGCGGCCAAGGCGTCTGAAGAACAAATGCAGGCTGAGCGCGAGAAGGAGCTTAAGATGCTCGACAAAGCCATCACTCTTCTTCGTGAATTTGTGAATACAGCGCTTGGCAACGAAGCGGCCAACTAAGAAATAGTCGCGGACTTAGTACAGCTTTCTTTTGATTTCCGTCACTTAGCGGACTATCACTACCCGGCTTGAAACACCTAAACGCCGGACGCCACAGGTATGACTGACAAAATAAAAGCGCTGACAGCGGCCAGAGAAGAAATCGATGCCATTGATGACCAGATTCAGGATCTCTTGATCCAGCGAACAAAGGTCGTTGAGAAAGTGCGCGAGATCAAACATGGCGATGATGTAAAAATCCGCCCAGATCGCGAAGCTGAGATGATGTACCGGCTCACGGCGCGTCATCACGGCAACTTCCCAAAGCGAGAGTTGTGCCGTATCTGGCGAGAAATTATTGTTGCCACCCTTACTTTTGAAGGGCCCTTTTCAATTGCTGTGATCGATCCAGAGGGTATACCCGGTTACTGGGACATCGCGCGCGATCAGTACGGATCATTCTCTAAAATGACCCGTCATCCAACGGGCCGTTCCGTTGTCGAAGCCGTTCGGAAACAAGAATCCGCCGTCGGGATTGTTCCTTTGCCCCGGGGCGACGATCCTGATCCTTGGTGGCGATACATTGTATCGACAACACCAGACACGCCAAAGGTGATTGCCCGCCTGCCATTCGTGCCTGACTCGAACATCCGAGACAATAGCCTGGAAGCATTGGTGATCTGTCCACTGCCGCAGCAAAGTACCGGGCGCGATCGTTCCTTACTCGCGATTGAGGCTGATGAAGAGATCGGCACGCGCCGAATCGAAGATGCATTGAACTCTGCCGGTGTCTCTGCCGCGTTCGTTCAACGCCTGCATGATCCTCAGCGCCCCCTTAGTTGGACATACCTTGTTGAGGCATTTGGGTTTGTCGATCCGTATGGGAAGCAATTCCCGCGCTTTATCGACAATATCGGCGCTTCTGCGCAACGTATCGTGCACTTGGGTGGCTATGGTACGCCGCTCAATCAACAAGATGTTGCAAAGGACTCTAAATAATGAGCAACACGCCAAAACCCAGAGATGGTGTAATGGATATCGCCGCATACGTGGGTGGCGAGTCCAAAATCGAAGGTGTTGACCGCATCATTAAATTATCTTCGAATGAAGGCCCGTTCGGACCCAGCACCCAGGCATCCAAAGCGCACGCGACCGAAGCTGCAAATCTGCACCGCTATCCTGATGGCGGGGCGGTCGCACTGCGTTCTGCGATTGGCAAGCGTTACGACCTAGACCCAAACCGGATTGTTTGTGGCGCCGGCTCAGATGAGCTGATTTCATTGCTGTGCAGCGCATACACATCTCCGGGTGACGAGGTTCTGTATTCAGAGCATGGTTTCTTGATGTACCCGATTTCGGCAAAGGCCGCTGGTGCCACACCGGTGACCGCGCCTGAAAACAACAAGACTGCAGATGTAGATGCCTTACTGGCCGCTGTCACAGAAAAAACGAAAATTGTTTTCTTGGCCAACCCCAACAACCCGACGGGTACATACATTCCAAAAACAGAGGTTGCCCGTCTACGCGATGGTCTCCGAGATGACATTCTGTTGGTCATCGACGCTGCCTATGCGGAATACGTAACATTGGATGACTATTCCGCTGGCGTCGATTTGGTGGATGCGGGCGACAACACAGTCATGACGCGGACGTTTTCAAAAATTTATGGACTGGGTGGTGTTCGCCTGGGGTGGTGTTATGCACCCGACAACGTGGTGGATGTGCTGAATCGCGTGCGTGGTCCTTTTAATGTCAGTTCGTCCGCTATTGCAGCAGGCGTCGCAGCCATCGAAGACATCGCGTTCGAAGAAATGAGCCGCGAACACAATGACAGATGGCGCGAATGGACGGCTGATGAACTGCGAAAGCTGGGCTTAGACGTCACACCCAGTATCGGAAATTTTCTGCTGGTTTGCTTTGGCGACGATCCTGATCGGAACGCCGAGGCCGCAGATCAATTCTTGAAAACACGTGGCATCGTCATCCGTCGCATGAATGGATACGGCTTCCCGAATTGCCTGCGCATTTCCATCGGCCTTGAAGAAGACATGCGGGCGGTCGTTGATGCATTGGCAGCTTTCCTGGGTCGCAACGATACGGACGCCGGACAATGACCGACACTGTGATTTTTGACCGGATCACGTTTATCGGAATCGGTTTGATTGGCTCATCCTTAGCGCGCGTGATCAAGCGCGAGGGCTTGGCCAAACACATCACCGTCACGACCCGACGCCAGGAGACATTGGATACAGCGATAGAACTTGGGCTTTGTGATGTCGGTACATTGGATATGGCAGAATCTGTGAAAGATGCGGACCTCGTGATGGTCTGCACACCAATGGGCGCATATGCGGGCATTGCAGAACAAATTGCCGGTAGTTTGAAACCTGGCGCTATAATTAGTGACGTCGGTTCGGTAAAAGCCCCCGTATTCGATACACTGGGGCCAGCCCTGCCCGACCATGTCCATCTGGTCCCGGGTCACCCCATCGCGGGCACGGAGCATTCGGGGCCGGAATCAGGATTTCCTGACTTGTTCAAAGGATTGTGGACGGTTTTAACGCCCGCCGAGGACGTTGATGCAGATGCCACGGCACGCGTCAAAGAGCTTTGGAAGCGAAGCGGCGCACTGGTCGAAATCATGGATGCCAAGCACCACGATCAAGTCCTTGCGATTACGTCGCACCTGCCACATTTGATTGCGTATACCATTGTCGGAACGGCAAACGAATTGGGGGATGATCTACAAAAAGAAGTCATCAAATTCTCCGCATCTGGTTTTCGTGATTTCACACGGATTGCAGCCAGTGATCCGACCATGTGGCGGGACATTTTTCTAACCAACCGCGATGCGGTGCTGGAAATCCTTGGCCGATTTGACGAGGATTTAACCGAACTGAAACGTGCAATTCGTCGCGGAGACGGAGACACAATGTTCGATCACTTCACGCGGACACGTGCCATTCGACGGGGCGTTATTGATGCGGGACAACAAATACCGCCCGCCCCCGCAAACGACACCAAATAGACACTGTTAAGAGGCTGATCATGCAAGCCGTCCTAGATAGTTTTGTTGCCGGATTCCCCATATTGATTATGCATTCGTCGGTGACCATCGCGATGCTGGTTGCGGGTGTGTTGCTCTATATGTGGATCACACCTTGGGACGAAGTGGCACTGATTAGGGCCGGGAATACGGCTGCTGCGGTTTCATTGGGCGGCGCCATTATTGGCTTAGCGGTACCATTAGCATTTGCAATGGCGGCCAGCGTCAGCGTTTATGAAATCCTGATTTGGGGCCCTGTGACATTGCTGCTTCAGATTATAGCGTTCCGGGTCGCAGATTTACTGCTACGTGATTTGCCAGCACGCATTGAGGCTGGTGAAATCGGTGCTGCAACACTTCTGGTTTCGATTAAATTGGCCGTCGCTGCCGTTAATGCTGCTGCCGTTTCAGGCTAGTCTCCGATGCGCCGCAAGGACATCATCGCCATTATCCTGCTAGCGATTATCGCTGTCGGCGGGCAAATTTTAAAAAGCCCAAATCCAACACCAGATGATCCGACCAACCCCAGACGGCCAGCCCCGCAAGTTCATGGCGACCAGCCCTGGGATGCGCAAACCCGTGCGTGGTTATCTGAGGGGCCGACGCGCTCTCGAAACGTCGCACCTGACTGGGCGGGCATTCCAAAAACCGCTGTGATCGAAATTCCAACGGATCGTAGTTCTGGTTCTGGGACAGCTTTCTCGGTCGGCCCAGGTGCCTGGATGACAGCGCGTCACGTGGTTGATGGATGTGACGTTCTTGGATTACTTGTTCGGGACCGGAAAGGCATCAAAATCACATCCGTGGAACATCACCCGAAAGCGGATGTATCACTGGTCAGAACCAACGGTAGCCCGCCAGCATTTGCGTTCGGATCACAACCCCAAGATGGTGACGACGGATATATGGTTGGGTTCCCCAAGGGACAGCCGGGTGGTCTTCACGGCCGCAAGATCGGCACGACCATCTTGAAAGAACGCGGTCGATATAAAACGCGCGAGCTCGCTGATGTTTGGAGCGAACAAAGCCGCGTACCCTATCGATTTGACTCTTTGGGCGGGCTGTCTGGCGGGCCTGTATTCAGTGACGATGGTCGATTTATCGGTGTCGTTCTGGCCGAAGAGCGCCGCCGCGGCCGCGTCATCACCGCACAAACATCGACCGTGTACACCATATTTCAGCGCGCCAGCGTGACACCCGCAACGAACAACACTGACAATCGATTAACTCCGGGTGGTTACCCCGCTGTTGCGCGCGAATTGCTGACATCGTTGCGGGTCGCCAAAGTCGTTTGCCGGGTGCGTTGAGCGCTCAATTAATCCCAATAAATACGTGGGATACGCATCAACGGAAATGGACCTGCGCTCAATCGACCTTCTTGAACGGTCAGCGGTATATCAATCGTTTTTGGTCCACCGCCGGATGGTGCCTTCGCAAAAAGGCCCAATGCCGCCTTCGCCAATTGCCCTTCGGCTTTGGGTACAAGACCTTGCGCAATGAGTGCATCGACTGCGGGATTGAATCCGCTAACAGATGCGCTAAACGCCCCTTCTGGCTGTAAGTTGCGATCCAGCGTGATCGTTCCATCCCCATCAAGCCCCAAAACGCCATGGCGGACCGAAAGCCGACGGACTTCTATGGCCCCGCCATCGCGTCGCCAGATATCCAACTCTTGGGGCAAAGACGACGCTGACGATGGTCGAACATCCACATCGATGTCGACCTCCAATGACGCGATTTCCTCACCAAAGGGTGACAACTCCGGATCAGATAATCTTATGCCTGCGGCCTTTATGGAGGATTGCAGGAATAGGTCTGTATCGCCGCCACCCAATGTCCCCATAAACGTCTTCATCATGATCGGTTGGGAAATGGTCGAACCTGTTACATTTAGCTCACTCATCTCAAAAGCAAATATCCCAGGATTATCCAACATCACGTTAAACGAATTGGCCGCGGAAGAAACAACGTAACTGTCCGTACGTGTTCCGCGCGTGTGTTCGATATTTATCGGTACTCCGATATGCCCCTCAACCCGATCAAGCTGCCAGGGAATACCATGAGCCTTGGCGTAGGGTAGCGTGATCCGCCATTCACCATTTGCATGATTGAACTGGAAATTCTGAATTTCGAGCGCGATCTGTGAGGGAAAGCCGACGATCTGCAGATCATCATATTGAGCCTCGTGGCCAGCTGCGCGAACATCTTCGAACCACGCATCAATGTGCGCCCGGGTTTGTTCCGCCAGCAGATACCACCACACGGCATATCCTGCGAGAACCAAAATTAGAAAAGCGATAAAAATGATCAGCCCGCGATGTTTCGGGCGACCGTCTGATCGCGATGCAGGACTAATGTTACGCTCTGGCAGAATCATGGGGGCAATGTAAGACCTCTCGGGCCCAACAAAAAGAACCGATCAGCAAAACTTATTTTGCTTCGGGGACCAGCTCGCGATCACCATGACTGGGGGGTGTGGAAACCACGACAAAAGTGACGTCTTCTGACCCTTGGTTGCTCAACTGGTGGGCATGCCCGGCAGGAATGTGCATGCCCCGTCCTTGGCCAAGATGATGAACTTCTCCCTCTGCTTCCATGGTGGCGACACCCGATAGCACATAGAAAAACTGCTCTGCATGGTGATGAAGATGTCGCGTTTCCTTGCCCCCTGGCGGCACACGTTCTTGAATCACGCTTAAGGCATCTGTCTTTGCCAGATGCCAGCCATCGCAAACCTCACCCCATGTGTAATGTGGGGCATCTTTGATGGATATCGGTTTCATCGCGCGCTCCATTGTCGGTCCAAGTCCTGTTCCAGATTGGCACAGGCCAGAAACCAACGTCGAGCGCTGGCTTCTGCCTAGAGCAATTTCTTCAGTTGTCACGCCACACCTAAAAGCATAGCGTCCGCCACATGTCTGATACGTCCTCCCAATCTTTCACTCTAAAGCGTCTGATGATTGCTGCGGCGCCGATCGCCTTTGTCTTGCTGTGGTCGACCGGGTTCTTGGGTGCGAAATATGGTATGCCGCATGCCGAACCATTTACGTTTCTAGCTTACCGCTTTGCCATCGCGACAATGCTTTTTGCCCTTGTGCTGTTGGTTATGCGCGTCAAATGGCCCAAGGACTGGCAAACCTGGGTTCATGCCGCGGTCGTGGGTCTGCTGATGCATGGCGTTTATTTGGGGGGGGTATTCTACGCTATCGATAACGGCACGTCTGGCGGGATATCCGCACTCATCGTCGGCGTGCAACCGTTGCTCACCGCTGTTTTCGCAGGCTTGATCTTGAGCGAACAGCTTAGCATCAAGGCATGGTTTGGAATGGTATTGGGCTTTGTCGGTATTACCCTGGTCGTATGGCAGCAAGCCGGAGATACAGGGGGGTGGGTCGGTATAGCGTCATGTGTTGCCAGCTTGATCGCCGTGACGGCGGCCACGCTCTATCAAAAACGCTTTGGTACCGCCATTGACCTTCGGGTCGGCTCAACGATCCAATTTGCCGCCGCTGCCGTGTTGATGTGGATATGTGCATTCTCGTTTGAGAAAATGTACATCGAATTGAACCTCCAAGTGATCTTCGCCATGACGTGGCTAGTCTTGGTTTTGTCAGTGGGTGCGGTCACGCTGCTATATGTGTTGATCAGGCGCGGTGCTGCATCCAAGGTCGCGAGTTTGTTTTACTTGGTGCCTCCCACGGTCGCCGTAGAGACCTATTTTTTATTTGGCGAGACCCTGGCCCCCATGGCATTGGTGGGGATGGGCGCCGCCGTTATTGGGGTCGCACTGGTAACCAAAGGCTGATCCAAGGGCATCCGACGTGATTACTTCAAAAAATCGATATGGGGACTTCGATGCACCGCAGGGTGCGTTCTGGCTGTTCGCTTATGGATCGCTGATGTGGGAACCCAATTTTCCGTTTGTCGAACAACGTCGCACAATCCTGCACGGCTATCATCGCGCACTGTGCGTATATTCTTGGGTCTATCGCGGGACAGAGGAAACGCCCGGACTGGTTTTCGGGTTAGAAGAAGGCGGGACAGTTGAGGGCATCGCATTCCATATTGCGTCCGATCACGCGGCAGATGTGTTTGCTAAGGTCTATGAGCGCGAGATGGTCACGGCCGTTTACACACCCGTTTGGGCATCTTGTGATTGTACCGATGATACAGAAGCCAACATCAACGCCCTCGCGTTCGTCGCCAATCACAGCAACGCGCAATATGCGGGCAAACGGTCAGAGGCTGAAACGGTCGAACTCGTCCGCCAAGGGCATGGCAAAGTGGGACCTTGCACCGAGTACGTAATGAATACCGTCAATCATCTACGGGAATTGGGCATCACTGATAATGCCTTGGAAAGCTTGATTAAGAAAATATGATTTTGGGCAATCTGGTTTTTGAGCACGCCATTCTTTAAAACCTCGATATCGAGGAACGCATGCTACTGGTAAGACAGAAAAAATGCTTCGCGCGTGAGTGAGCGATTCTCTAAAGTGTCTCTCGGCATCAATTGAGAAGCAATAACCTCCAACTCTTGTTGGCTTCTATTTGGCTTCAAAGCCTTATAGACTTTAGATGCGGCAAGCCATTTTCGGTTTAGCTCACGAAATTCGTTGCGCTGGCTCCTTTCCCAGGCAGCACCAGCCATTAGACCGAGCATAAATTGTGAAGTGGTATTATGTTTGTAAGCGGATTTCATGTACCAGTATGCGGCTACCGGATCGCGCTTCTCAAAATTATAGATATGAGCGACCCTGGATTCTGCTTCTGGGTTCCCCTCAAGCGCAAGTTTAGCCAGCCAGTAATTTCCCAGTGTTTCATATCCAGTTATTTTGCGAGAACCCGCTAAGCAAAGAGCTGCCGAGGTATCACCCTCATCGGCCATTTGGCTCAACTGACTTATTAATCTTGGCAACTCATTACACTTAGACGTTGTCCCCCCCCAACTGCGGCAACCGTCTATCAGCTGACATAGTTGGCCTTTCAACCGAAACTGTAAAAGGCATGTGGCTAGGGTCTGCACTATTGTTTAGGCCATTGGATACACATCCACCTAAGGTGAAAATGACCAGCAAGGATCCCATGACAGATGAGTTTGAAAACATGTGACCTCCTTTATAATGGTCTCACACTAATCATATGCTTTCTAGTCACCCATTCCGGTATGTATAACTGTATCCATTGAGTGCGGGTGCGCCGCCCAGATGCGCATAAAGGATTTTTGACCCTTTTGGGAAGAACCCCTTGTTGATCAAATCCATCATGCCCTGCATCGATTTCCCCTCATAGACCGGGTCGGTGATCATGGCCTCTGTTTGGGCCGCGAAACGAATGGCTTCGTTGGTTTCATGGCTTGGCACACCATAAGCGGGATAAGCATAATCTGGATTAATGATGATTTCGTCATCCCGGATTTTGCGGCCCAGTTCAACGGCCTCTGCCGTTTGATCAACGATCATTCTCACTTGGTCACGGGTTTGTTCAACTGTGCCTGATGCATCAATTCCGATCACACGGTCAGCGCGACCCTGGTCAGCAAATCCGACAATCATGCCACCCTGTGTTGAGCCCGTAACAACGCAAACGATGATATAGTCGAACTCAAACCCCAGTTCTTTTTCTTGGTAACGCACTTCCTCGGCGAAACGAACGTAGCCAATTCCGCCGAGCGGATGGACAGAAGCCCCCGCTGGAATGCCATACGGCACGCCGCCCTCGTCACGGACAGATTGCATCGCATCTTCCCAGCTTTTGCGGATACCTATATCAAACCCATCATCGACGATACGACTATCCGCGCCCATCAACCGTGTCATTAAGATATTGCCGACTCGGTCATAGACGGCGTCTTCGTGGGGCACCCAACTTTCCTGCACCAATCGGCATTTCATACCAATCTTTGCAGCGACCGCGGCGACCATCCGCGTGTGATTGGATTGCACGCCACCGATAGAAACCAGCGTATCCGCCCCCGATGCGATAGCATCGGGCACCAAGTATTCTAGTTTCCTGAGTTTGTTACCGCCCAACGCCAGGCCAGAATTGCAGTCTTCACGCTTAGCATAGATCTCAACCTTACCGCCCATGGCTTCGGACATACGGGGAAGATGTTCGATGGGAGTGGGGCCAAAGGTCAGGGGATAGCGCTCAAATTTTTCTAGATTCATTGTTTGGTTCCTTCATCAAGTTGGAGGAACCATAGTCCAAAGCCCCAGAAAGGTGCTCTCGAAATACATTCGAAAAACCTTTATAATTCTCAAATATGGTCATAAATCAATTTTATCATTCATATTTCTTATTTTGGTGATAAATTCTTTCACATGAATGAATTTGATCGCACTGACATACAGATTCTACGTGCCCTGCAGACAGACGGTCGCCTGACAAATGCCGAATTGGCGGAGCGAGTGAATGCCAGCCCCGCAACATGTCATCGTCGAACTCAACGGTTATTCGAAGAGGGGTATTTGAATGGCACCCGTGGCAACGTATCCCCTGAAGCGGTTGGATTGGGGGCGCTCGCAATCGTCGGTGTTGTCCTGGATCGGTCCACCCCAGAAAGCTTCGAAGCGTTTGAGACAGCCGCCACCAAAATGCCATTTATCATCGACTGTCATTTGGTCGCTGGTGATTTCGATTATTTCTTGAAAATCCGCGTGAAAGACATCAACGATTTCAGCAAGCTGCACGGGGCGAAGCTTTTGACACTGCCGGGTGTGCGGCAGACCAGAACGTTTTTTGTGATGAAAGAAGTGATCGATCAGGCACCTTTAGACTTTTGACCTCAATAAAATCTACCGTCATTCCCGCGCATGCGGGAAACTGGCCTTTTCGACCTTAAGTTCTGGGTCCCCGCCTTCGCGGGGATGACGAATCAGGAGAAGATTAGGATGGAAGTGAAATCGATCCATCATCCGCAATCGGAAAGCCTGGATTATATGCCACTTCCCACAAATGCCCGTCTGGGTCTGCGAAGTATCCGGAATATCCGCCCCAAAATACTTCTTCGGCATTTTTTATGATTTCTGCGCCGGCGGCTTCGGCCTCAGACAGCACAGCGTCGACTTCCGCCTTGTCGCGCCCGTTATAAGCCAAAGACACCCCGCGAAAACCTGGCACGCCGCCATCCTGAACGCTCGCGTCTTCGGCCAACGGCCCGTGCCCATAAAGGCCAAAGATCATGCAACCCGCCTGAAAGAACGTGACGTTTTCATTGCTGATATCGGATGCCGTCCAACCCAATGTTTCATAGAACGCACGGCTACGCGCCATATCCGTGACACCCAATGTGACAATACTGACACGAGGGTCCATTAGATCAGCCGCATTTGGAATAGCCGCACGATGTGCAGGTGTCGCAGCCCTCCTGGCGCATTAACGATGGTTGTGCGCATTTCGGGCATTGTCGAAACAACGAGGTATTACCTGACTGACCCTCGGCACCCGCAGCGATGGCCATCGGTTTCGCGATATCGTTGCGGTCGGGACCATGAGCCGCATTCGAATTCGTGATAAAACCGGTATCAATCATATGGCTTTCAATCACCCCACCGATAGCCGCCAACAGCGATGGCACGTACTTGCCACCGACCCAATAGCCGCCACGTGGATCAAACACAGCTTTCAACTCTTCGACCACAAACGACACATCGCCGCCGCGGCGGAACACGGCAGATATCATGCGCGTCAACGCCACCGTCCACGCATAGTGTTCGGTGTTTTTAGAGTTGATGAAAATCTCAAACGGGCGACGCCGCCCCTGATCATCAATGATGTCATTCAAGGTGATATAAAGGGCGTGATCACTTTCGGGCCAACGAACCTTGTATGTTTTGCCGGGCAGTTCACCCGGACGATCCAATGGCTGGAACATACGGACGACAGCACCGGAATCCCCCTCGTCCTTTGGCATCGACACCTTGGTCGGGGCTTCCAAAGGCAATTCAGGTTCGGCTGCATCGGCTTTTTTCTTATCGCCCACTTCGAGGACCGCACCCGTGACGTCATTCGGACGATAGGTTGTGCATCCTTTGCAGCCCAGTTCATAGGCCTGCATATAGATATCCTTAAAGTCATCGAATGATGTGTCTTCGGGGACATTGATGGTCTTGGAAATAGAACTATCGATATACTTTTGCACCGTCGCCTGCATGACCAGATGGTCTTCGGGGCTGAGGGATTGCGCATCGACAAACGCCGGTGTCAGTGGCGTTTCAGAGCCTTTTAAGAGGCGGAATAAACGAAATGCGTAATCTGAGACGTCTTCTTCACGTCGTGCGCCATCAGGCATCAAGACGTGGCGGCGATATTTAAAACTAAAGACGGGCTCTAACCCCGACGACACGTTATCCGCAAACAATGAAATGGTGCCCGTCGGTGCGACCGAGGTCAGCAGCGCGTTTCGAATGCCATGTTCGGCAATGGCAGCACGCACATCCTCGTCCAATTCCTTAATGCTTTCACCAGCCAAATACTGTTCCGCATCGAAAAGCGGAAACGCGCCTTTTTCCTTGGCCAGTTCGACAGATGCCAAATAAGCCGCACGCTGCAAAGCCTTCAACCAGATTTCGGTCAAGCGAACCGCATCCCGTGATCCGTAACGCGCACCACACATAATCAATGCATCAGCAAGGCCGGTGATACCGAGACCAATCCGACGTTTCGCCTTGGCTTCGTGGGCTTGCTCTTCGAGTGGGAAGCCCGACACATCAACGACGTTATCCATCATCCGGACAGCGGTTGCCGTCAGATTTTCTAGTTCCGCCATATTAAGGGTCGCGTTTTCTTCAAACGGGTTTTCGACCAACCGCGCCAGATTGATCGATCCCAGCAAACATGCGCCATAAGGCGGAAGTGGTTGCTCGCCGCACGGGTTTGTCGCGTGAATGGTTTCGCAATAATGCAAATTGTTCCGCTTGTTGATGCGATCAACAAAGATCACGCCAGGCTCTGCATAGGCATAAGTCGCCTGCATGATTTTGTCCCACAGCTCACGCGCAGAAATCGTCCGATAGACCATGCCATCAAAGACCAAGTCCCAGGGTGAATCATCCTTAACCGCCTGCATGAATGGATCCGTGACCAAAACGGATAGATTGAACATGCGAAGACGGCCTGGTTCTTGTTTGGCCTCAACGAAGGCTTCGACATCAGGATGATCACAACGCAACGTCGCCATCATCGCACCACGGCGCGACCCCGCTGACATGATGGTCCGACACATGCTGTCCCAGACATCCATAAACGACAGTGGACCCGACGCATCGGCACCGACACCTTTGACCTGCGCGCCCTTGGGTCGAAGAGTTGAGAAATCGTAACCGATCCCACCACCCTGCTGCATGGTCAACGCAGCTTCTTTCAGATGTTCAAAAATGCCTGCCATATCATCCGGGACATCGCCCATCACGAAGCAGTTAAAAAGCGTCACTCGCCGTTTAGACCCAGCACCCGACAAAATACGACCGGCAGGCAGAAATTTGAAATCATCCATGGCGTCGAAGAACGGCTGTTCCCAAGCCTGTGGATCGCTCTCTGCCTCTGCTAATGACGCTGCCACACGCCGCCAAGTATCACCCACAACCTTGTCGACAGGTTGCCCTTCGGCATTTTTAAGGCGGTATTTCATATCCCAAATTTGTCGGGAAATCGGTGCTACGTCACTCATAGGGAATCTCTGTCTTGGGGCCCAAATTGGTGCGTTTAACAGCCGCACGATCCCAAACGCATCATCGCGAAAAGGCCTAATAATTTAGACTTTTCAGCGTGCAGCATCAAGTTAAATGTTCATGAAATGTTTCCATTTCGCTCCACTAAGTTACCCCATAGAAACACTACGAATACGATAATCTTTTCAATGAGTTGTGGAGTTATCCCCGTATTTTCAATATACTCACAGGCGCTCTTCCACAGGGTGTTCGTTGGGCCTCAGTCGGCGGTCAAAAGTTGCTCACTCGCATCCTCGATCCGCGTTTCCAATAGCTTCATGAACTCCTTACGGTCCATGCCGGGGTAAATGGGCTCTAGCACCTCTAATGTGATGGTTCCAGGCGTGATCCAGAACTTACGTCGCCCCCAGTGCCGCCCGGAATTCAATGCCATTGGGACCATTGGGACATGTTCGGGCAATGCCTTATACATCGCAGCGACACCAGGGTGATAACGCCCTCGGGTTCCTGGTTCGGAACGTGTACCTTCTGGAAAGATAATCACCTGACGACCCAAATTCACCCGATCAACAGTTTCCTCGACCATATTGCGCAAGGCCTTAGCCCCCGCATCCCGATCGACAGCAATGTGCTGGCTTTTGCGCGCATACCAACCCCACAAAGGAATATTCATCAGTTCTTGCTTGAGGATATATTGTGGGTCTTCGAGAATCAGGTATAGCGCGAATGTTTCCCAAGTTGATTGATGCTTACACGCTATGACAGCGGGGCCTTTTGGCAGTTTTTCCAAACCAATAAACCGATAGTCAATCCCGCAGCAATATTTCATCACGAGTATTGCCGTTCGAGACCAACGCTTTAGTCCTTGTCGCATCACCGTGCGTTCGAACGGCATGAGTATCCATGACGAGAGCAGCAGCAGCAGCAGCCAGCCGTAAAAAAACACATTGAAAATAAGGGATCGGATGAAGGACATGCTACGTCGCAACCTCAATCAAAATAGATCAACCTGCAAGCCCAACATGGCGAGCCCCCGGACCAGTGATTGGCGCGTCCACGCCAATAGAAACTTGTTATATTCTGTCACCGTCAGCGCAAACGTGCCGGGAAACGCCCACCATTTAGATTGTTTAACGTGATCTGGAAACACAGGATGCGGCACCATTGTGACATCTTCCAGCACGTCGGAAAATTCCAACAAACTCCGAGGCATGTGATACGCCGCCGTTACCAATCGCAACGACGTTAAATTGTTAGCGCGCATCCATTCAGCCGTTTCCCAGGCGTTTTCTCGCGTGTTAATCGCATCGCCCAGACTGATGCGGTTCTCGACATCTTCCGGCCGCTGCTTTTGCACCTTAAGCAACTGATCGACATCAACGCCACGATAAACACCTGACACGAACAAACGATCCGCATGTTTTGTCATCAACAAGTCCAGCCCGGTCCTAAGCCGCCCGCTGCCACCAGTCAGTACAACGATGGCATCAGTTTCTAATTCCGGATCAGATACGTCGGTTGGAATGTTGGAAGCAAAAGTGAACAAGCCGACGCCCCACACGATCAACGCAAAGACGAATACCAGCAGGCCCGATTTAAACCATCCAAATGTTGAACCTCGGGAGCGTTGGCGCATGATAACCTCAAAGCATCCGGCCGAGAGAGCGCAACACCGTGGAGCGCGCTGTGGACATGGCAAGAAAGGCAACGCTGATTGGAATGATCGCAAACAACATCCATTCGAACACACCGAATGAGAGTTCTGGAAGCCCCGCCCCCTCTAAACTCTTGGCCAAGTAGCCAACAGACAGCAAGGCTGGCAGGCCCAGCAACAATCCGATCAAACCACCTTTTAGCCCCAGCATCATGGCACGACCTGCGAATTGGGCTGCTATATAGCTATCCTGCGCCCCGATTAGATGCAGCACCTCGATGGCTTCTTTATGAACCGCCAAGCCAGTTCGCGTTGTGAAAATGACGGTGCCCATCGTCGCAATGGCAATAAATGCCAACACCGAGAGTGCAACCAGTTCCACAGACCTGATTAAATTTACCAAGCGTTGTAGCCAAACTCGATGATCGTCGACTGTTGCCTCTGTCACCCTGATCTGGATCGAGCGTGTGAAGGCTTTCAGATCGAATTGCGCCTCATCAGCCAAGCCGATATCGATCAGACGGGGTAACGGCAGATCAGCGGCAGATGCTCCTTCTCCCAGCCATGGGGCCAATAGCGACAGCATGCGCTCTTCTTCAATCAGCAGGTACCGCTCAATACCTGATGTGCCAGCAATAACGTTAAGAACTTCTTGAAGGTTTCGCTGATCCTGAGCCGAGTCATCGGTGGCCGCGATCTGAACTGTCAGCGTACCGCCAACACCTTGATCCCATCGCGCAGCCGTCGCGTTCAAAACCAATATTCCGCCGATCGCCAACACAGCCAAAAAGACCATGAACGCAATCAGCCATGGCAAAAATTTGCTATGCGCATCTTTATCAAGTGGTAGATCTGATCTTTTCACTCCAAGCATGGCACGCCTACAAGAAATTCTCGATACCGGGAGGTTCAGTATCATTATCGTCCGCATCGAAGATCGGACGGCGGCGTCGTGCCGAAGCGGCAGCCTTGGCCGATTCGCGTAATTCTCGCCGTTCTCGGGTGGGGGAGCGATTTCCACTACCTTCGATCAAACTAAAATGTCCATCATCAAGACGCATAATTGGATACCCCAGTCCATCGACCAACGACATATTGTGCGTGGCGATCACAATCGTTGTCCCCAATCGATTGAGCTCTTCGAACAAATGCATCAGCCGCAACGCCATTCGATCATCGACGTTTCCAGTCGGTTCATCCGCCAACAATATCTTGGGACGGGCAATAACCGCACGCGCAATCGACACCCGTTGTTGTTGTCCGCCGGACAACGTCGGCGGACGGGCTTTCATATGCTCTTTCAGCCCAACCCACTCTAACAGCTCTGCAACATGACGGTTGATGTCCGCTTCTTTCACGCCTGCGACACGAAGCGGCAGCGCCACATTGTCGAACGTGCTCAGATGCTCCAACAATCTAAACTCTTGAAAAACAACACCTATTTGGCGCCTGAGCGCCGGAAGCTCTTTGCGTGGCAAGGTCGCAATATCGCGACCAAACAACGAGATAATGCCACGTGAAGGCTTCAGCGCCAGATATAATAACTTCAATAGTGACGACTTACCGGCACCGCTCTCGCCAACAAGGAAATGGAATGACCCGGTCGCCAGAGAAAAAGTGACATCCTGAAGCACTTCGGGCCCTAACCCATAGCGCAGGCCGACATTTTCAAACCGTGCGATGTTTGCCTCTGAAAACCCTTGCATCGAAAATTCCATGCCGTGTGCGCGCGCCGCGCACATCATTGTCGAATAGACCTCACAATGGCACGCCAGACCTGAGCACGTCCAGCATCCCCACTAAGAAACAATAACGTTTGTCGGGACGATGTGTCGCGCCTCGCTTGCGTGGCGAATCACGAAAGCCTATAAACGATGAGGGTCAACAAATCGGTCGGCTATGTTCATTTCCTGCCCAACCTGTGCAACACGATATAACATCTCTCCCGGTCAATTGGGCGAGACGGGTAAATCTGTTCGCTGTTCGAATTGCGGCAACACATGGCACCAAAACCCGGTGGCCAACGTACCGCCTCCTGCGATGCCCGCTGGGGGCCAAGCCGCTTCTGCACCGCCAGCACAGCCGTATCCCCAACAGCATCTCCAGGCGGCATATCCATATCCGCCGCCCGGCTATCCGCCATATCCGCCACCCGGTTACCCACCATATCCGCAAGCACCCGGCGCACCGTTGCCTGCGGCCGAGCAACCGCCAGCATCGGCCGAGCAACCAGCCGCGCCTCCGCCGCCTCCAGAGCCTGAGCCAGAAGAGGCGAGTGACCCCGATCCGATGACCGCGCTTATGGATGACGCGGAAGAAACGCCAGACGACACCCGTGATGAAGATCCGATGGCCGTTTTTGATACTGGCGATGACGATGATGAGGATGACGCGCTATCGCAAGATGATATAGAAGCACTGTTCAATGATGATGACGAGGACAATGCGCCGATTGAATCCATGATTGAAAATGGCGAAGAAGAAGACGATGGCACTGCATTTGATGATTTAGAAGAACCCGATCCGATACCAGAAGTCTTCACCGCTGATGAAACCGGGGATGATGAAGACACTGAATTTGACGATGATTACGATGATGACGACGAGGATGAGAGCAGTGGCTCTATGCTCAAAATCATCATTGCGGTCGTTGTCTTGGTCCTGTTACTGGGCTCGGTCGGTGCAGTGATATTCTTGCGCGATACCATCATTCAGACATTCCCGTCTGCCGAGGGTCTGTATTCCATGGTCGGGCTTGAAGATGACTCGTTGGGCGGCGGACTATCAATCAATGACGTGAAAAGCACACGCGAGTCGATAGGCGGCAAGGATGTCTTGGTTGTTCGCGGCGACGTTGTGAATGTTTCCGAGCGGCCAAGGCCCGTCCCAATGTTAGAGCTCAGGCTTTCTGATACCGAAGGTCAGGTTGTTCAGTCGGCGAAATCTGCGCCATTGAAAAACGAACTGATCGCTGGCGATAAGATTTCCTTTGAAATCCAACTCGAAAACCCGAGCGCACTGGCCCGCCGGTTGGAAGTCTCGTTTATAGAACGAGAAGCGCCTGGCAGCTAAGATACGGGCATCCCATCGAAATTCATCGTTCAGCTTAAGTTAGAAGATATCCAACAATCGATCGATGTAATCGAGTTCGATTTTTGGCCGCGTCCGCTCACCTGAACGTTTTCTCAGTTCTTCAAGGATCTCCCGAGCACGCAAGATTTCCATCCGATCAGGCACTTGGACATCGGCATCTTCAACGGTGGACCCTTGGCCGTTCTCGTTGGAATTACGGCGCCCAAATGGATCGAACCCTTGTTGATTGCCAGAACGTTGTTGCTGGTTATTTCCAAGCCCCATCTGCGCTCCAAATTGCTGCGCCATCGCTTCTGCCATCTGGTTGGTGGCATTACGCAGTTCTTCCAGCGCCTGGGCTTGGTTATTGGCTGCGTCACCAAACTCACCCTTGCCCATATTATTGCCTGCCTGCTCCATTTGCTGTTCAGCGCGACCCATGTTCTCTGGGATTTGGCCAAAAGCCTCATCCATTTGCATCATTAATTCGCCAAGACGACGGCGCAGGGCCTCTTGATCTGCGGCAGAAGGACCTTGGCCTTGTTGTCCTTGTTGCTGACCAGGTTGTTGCCCGGGTTGCTGGCGCTGCTGACGCTGCCCTTGTTGTTGGCCAGGCTGGCGCTGCCCCAAACGCGGACGCTGGAATGCGCCGGAGCGCTGGTTCTGCTCCTCTTGGAACGTCTGATCCATGAGCTGCTGCTGATCCTCGGTTAAGGAACGTAAGTCGTCCATCATCTGCCGCGCGTTCTGCATGGCGGGATTGGATTGCTGCATTTGCAAGCCGTCACGCAATTGCTCCAACATCTGCTGCAGCTCAGCCAGCATTTGCTCGGCCGCTTCACGGTTCCCTGTTTCCGCCATTTCCTGGATACGATCCATCATATCCTGAATGTCTTGAGTCTGCATTTCAGGCAGATTGGCCATCGGTGGAAGTTGATCCATGCCCATTTCTTCAAGCCGCTCTGCCAAGGCTTGCATGTAGCGATCCATCGCCTCTTGAAGCTGCTGCATGACCTGATCGAGTTCTTCGCCCAACTTTCCATCACGCAAAGCTTGCATGGCTTCTTCTTGAAGGCGCAGCAAATCAGCCTCTGCGAGCGCGAATTCGCCATCTTCGATCCTGAGCGCAATTTCCCATAACAATCGCTGCACGCTGGCGATCTCATCATCGCCATTTGCATAAACCAAACGACTATGCGCAACCCGGATGGACAAAAAAGCGACCAAATCATCAAAGAAACGCATCGGATAAAGCGATAATTCCTGGAGTTCCGCCGCACTTTCTTCAATTACGTCGGGCATTGGGTCGTTGATCTTTTTGCGCACTTCGGCCAGTGAACGCGCAACCGGGTGATTGAAAATACGTTCCGGAAGAACAACTTCGACCGACTCCGTTTCGGCGGTTTGTTCTGCTGTATCCGTCGCAATCAACTGCAAACGAACAGGCAATCCAGCCCAAGGGTGCGCGGAAAAATCTCTGGCAGAGCTGGTTTCAATATTTCGACGATCCCCCGACAACGGCAGTTCGACCCGAATTTCAGCTTCGCCCCCGGGGACAGCACGCCCATTGGGGCGAACGATGACCATTTCAACTTCTCGGATGCCGTAGTCATCACTGGCAAGATAAGAAACATCAAGCTGGGTATCACGACGGCGCGTTGGGGCACGTTCGTACTCAACAGTAGGCACCGCATCAGGTGCTACTTGCACGGCCCATTCAGCCACGGTTACGCCGCCGATCTTAAGCGCCATCGCATCGGCACCAACAAACTCTGCCCCCAACTCCGTTTCTAGCTTGTACGAGGCACTGCGCTGATCACCAAGCTGCGCGAGTGGCAATGTTTTATTGCCCATTTCTAACATGGGTGCATGTTCAGCATCCGTAATTTGGACCAACAATTGCGAGCCCACGGGAACGATCAAACTGCCAATGGGTCCGGTGTTAGCCTGATCATCGGTTTCGTCAGGCATACCGGTCTGGCTATAGGTGGTTGGTGCCAACCCCGTATAGCGCGGGGGGGTCAGCCAAAGGTCGACTTGGAATGGCTGTAACTGATATACGCCACCCGTCGGCGCGACAGCACGGGCAATGCGCTCAAACGGTTTGTTGCCGCCCATCAATACGCCGATGAACAACACCAATACAGCAACGAATCGAAGCCCACGAATGTCGCGACGTGCGACACGCGGTCGCGGCATCGGTACACTCAATTTTTCGGTATCTTTGGCGGCTTGTTTTAAATGCGCATACCACAAAACCTCGGCCTCGGGCGACAGCTTGGTCTGCGTCGGACGATCAAAAAGCGCCGTCAGGGGCCGATGCTTTAAGCCGGATTCTTCTTCGACCCGTCGCGCGGCCTCTTCGGCGCCAATCGGCTTGAGTACCCGCTTAAAGCCAGAGAACGAATACCCCAGCAAGGCAGCCAAAAAGCATAACATCAACGCATGAACGACGTCGGGCAACATTGGCAGGACATCAGTTAATGCGACGCCAATAAATAATGTAAGTACGGATAACGGCGCCCAAAGCATACGCCAGATTTTTTCCCACCGGATGGAAAGGACTGTCCCTCGGAGCACAGGTCCAAGGCGATCGGTTTTCTGATCTTCATCCGGTGTTGCTGTCATCCGACGTTTTTCTCCTGCCCCGGATCAACCAACCAACCGGGGATATGCTCACGCTTAAGATTATCATGTATGGTGACACGTTCAGAAACCAATGCATAGTCTGATCCCATTACCAATATTTCAGGTAACAAATCACGCGAGTTATAGGTCGATGCCATCACGGCGGCGTAGGCACCGGCAGACCGGAATGCGACCAAATCACCTGCTTTGACCTCGGGCATCATACGTTGACGGGCAAACGTATCCCCTGTCTCGCATACCGGCCCTACAATATCGATGGGGGCCATCACATCGGTTACAGGCTCAATCACAGGCACTATCGTATGATGCGCCTCGTATAACGCAGGACGAATCAAATCGTTCATCGCCGCATCCAAAATCAAAAACTTGCGATCTATACCACTTTTCACATAAATCACCCGGCTGACCAGGATACCTGCGTTGCCAACAATCATGCGGCCCGGCTCGAATCCCAGTCGGCAATCAATCCCTGACATGACCTCTTGGACCATCGCGCCATACTCAGCAGGGCTGGGCGGATTTTCAGCATCATAAGGGATGCCCAAGCCACCGCCCAAATCCACAGACCTGATATTCAATCCCAACCCACGAAGCGTTTCGACCAACCCACGTACTTTTTCATAGGCAGCACGATAAGGCGCAATATCTGTTAGCTGTGAACCAATATGCACCGCGACAGCTACCACTTCGATCCCAGGCAATTCATTGGCTTCGACAAAGATGGCTTCTGCCTGTTCCCAGGCAATACCAAACTTGTTCTCGCTGAGTCCCGTAGTAATCTTGGCGTGGGTCTTGGCGTCAACATTCGGATTTACGCGAATAGCGATCTGCGCTGTCTTACCCATTTCCGAAGCGACGGCGGAAAGCGAATGAAGTTCTTCGTAAGATTCCACATTGATCTGATGCACATCCGCCGCTAGAGCAGCGCGCAATTCATCAACCGACTTACCGACACCAGAAAAAACGATCTTCGAGGGCGAAATTCCAGCAGCCTGAGCGCGAATGAGCTCACCACCCGACACGATATCAGCACCTGCACCTAACCGAGCCAAGGTCGCCAAAACACCCAAATTACTGTTCGCCTTCATTGCGTAATAAATGTCCGCATCAACGCCAGAAAGTGCGTCGGCAAACACTTGGTAGTGCCTGGTCAGCGTTGCGGTCGAATAACAGAAAAAAGGCGTGCCGAATTCCGCCGCCAATTCATCTAGGGACACATTCTCAGCGCAAAGCTCGCCATTCACGTACGAAAAATGATCCACTGACGGATACTCCTACTTAAAAACTGATTATCGCGGCAACTGCGTCGCAGGCGGCGGCGGCTGGTACGTGCCGGGCGTCACAGTGCGCGTTGTCGGCTTTAGCGTCGAAGAGGCCTTTTGGCCGCTCGTCGAAACAGCCGGATACGTGCGCGGGTATGTCGCGCCTTCTGGTGTGCCGGGGTTCGATTTTACGCCACAGGCAGACATCACAAGCACGACTGCACAGGCAGCCGCAATCCGTCCGAATTTTTGTTCAATAAAGCTCATACAATTATCTTATCTGCATACGTCGGTTATAGCCAACGTGCTTTCGCATCAACAATCCGCGCGCGCACTTGGTCGGGCGCTGTACCGCCAAAGCTCTGGCGGCTTGCGACAGAATTATCGACGCCTAACACATCGAATATATCAGCCGTGATTTTTGGTTCTACTGATTGCATATCATCCAAGGATAGCCCGTCCAGCTGAACGCCTTGGTCTTCGGCCATTTTGACCAGATTCCCCGTGACATGGTGCGCATCACGGAAAGGCATACCAAGCACCCGAACCAGCCAATCCGCCAAATCTGTCGCGGTCGAGAAACCCTTGTCCGCATCTTCACGCATTCGTTCGCAATTGAAGGCCGCGCTTTCGATCATCCCGGTCATCGCGGCGAGGGACAGTGCGACCGTATCAGCGACTTCAAAAACAGGCTCTTTATCGTCTTGCATGTCTTTGCCATACGTCATCGGCAAACCCTTCATGACGATCATCAGGGCATTTTGCATACCAATAACGCGCCCAGCCTTGGCCCGAATAAGCTCTGCCGCATCTGGATTGCGCTTTTGCGGCATAATTGAACTGCCGGTCGAGAATTCATCGGATAGCCGCACATAACCAAACTGATCTGAACACCAAAGCACAATTTCCTCGGCCAATCGCGAGAGATGGATCGACAAGATCGACGCCACTGACATGTACTCCATCGCAAAATCACGATCAGAAACAGCATCCAACGAATTTGCAGCCGGACCATCAAAGCCCAGTGCCTGGGCCGTCGCATGGCGATCAATTGGGAAGGATGTTCCAGCCAGCGCTGCAGCACCAAGCGGACTTTGGTTCATACGTTCCCGGGCATCCTGTGCACGTGAACGATCCCGACCCAACATCTCAACATACGCCATCAAATGGTGGCCCATCGTCACTGGCTGTGCTGTTTGCAAATGGGTGAAGCCTGGCATCACACTTCCGCTATGCATTTCAGCTTGATCAATCAGTACGCGTTGCAGGGCCTGGATATCGCGTTCCAGACTATCCAAAGCGTCGCGAACCCATAATTTCAAATCGGTCGCGACTTGATCATTTCTGGACCGTCCCGTGTGCAACCGACCCGCCGCATCGCCAATGATTTCGCGCAAACGTGCTTCGACGTTCATGTGGATATCTTCAAGGCTAGCTTTGAATTCGAACGAGCCCGCTTCAATCTCGGCCATCACTTGATCCAAACCAGCCAATATCTGGTCTACGTCTTCAGCGGCAATGATACCTTGCGCACCCAACATCGTGGCATGCGCTTTGGAACCTGCGATATCTTGTGCATAGAGTTTTTTATCGAAACCAATAGACGCGTTGATCGCCTCCATTACGGCCGATGGCCCTGCAGAGAAACGTCCGCCCCACATCGCGCTGGCTTCACCTTTTTTATTTGTAATATCGTCGGCCATGACAAACGGCCCTCCGTCGTCCTAAGTTATCTCTCAGTGATGGCCCGCATGCTGCGCATTGTAAAACGAATTACCGCATTCCCGAACGAGCCCAACAAATGACGAAGTCCCGTTTGAGCACAGCTAGCAAATTTTCGATTGCCGCGACCGGTGCGCTCGCCATCGCCGCGGTGATTTTCATGATATCGCCCGACCATGCAAGCGAAGTTCACGCGAGCGACTGTACTGTCGACTCTGAAACCCTGCAGAGTATCCAAGTTTCGGAATCGCCTGAACCTGTTGCAGATGTCTCCTTTGCTCTCGCAGATGGCTCATCAACGTCGATCAAAGATTACATGGGTCGCGGCGTCGTATTGAACTTCTGGGCCACATGGTGTGCACCTTGCGTTCGCGAAATGCCTGAATTGGACGCCATTAAAGCTGATTTGGCCACTGATGGAATCGACGTTATCGCAGTCTCGATGGATCGCGAAGGTCATGCCGCAATCGAGAAATTTTATTCCACAACCAACATTCAAAACCTCGAAGCATTCCATGACCCTAAAAGCGCTGCCGGAAGAGCACTCGGTGTCCGTGGCCTGCCGACCACATTGATCATTGACCCAACAGGCCAAGAAGTAGCGCGTATCCAGGGGATTCATCATTACGATACATCGGAGACCAAAGATTATCTGCGTCGGTGCATTGCAAATGGATAAAGCATTTATACCAGGAATGCCCAAGGGGGTCATAATAGCGTTATCCGCAGCCATGCTGGTTATTGCGTTGAGTGCATGCACCAAACGTACGTCAGTCTCGAACTGGCAAAAATCAGGTATAAGCCAAGAGGAAAAGGCCGCAGATATCGGTGAATGCAGACGTTTTGCACGCCGGGAAACAGAACGCGAAGCCGGTCAGCCAGGCACGGCAAGCAGTGCGGATCCGTTAAGTGGTTCGCAAAGCTATGGTCGGCTTACAACTTCATATGACTTGGGCAAATATCAGGATCGCATGTTTGCGCATTGCATGAAGCAATTGGGTTATCAAGCCGTCTCTCGAAAGTAGCTCTGATCCCAACAAAAAAGGACGACCAATTTGGTCGTCCCTTTCTTAACACCTTGGCCGCTAAGAGTTAAGCAGCAATCTGCAGGTCTTTTTGATCGTTGGCTGCAGCTTTTTTTTCGTGCAGAACAACCAAAGTTGCGCCCAATGGTTTTTCTTTTGGAATATCACGAGATGCAGCAGAGCGTGCGATTTCTGCGACTTGGGCGCGTTCAATACCAATATCACGGAGCAATTCGTCGCTGAGGGAAGCCAAAGCGCGTTCGGTTCGCGCGGCTTGAAAATATTTAACAACTGGTTCGAAAATGTTGCCCAAAGCTGAGATAATTGTATTAGCCATTTCATTCGTTCCTTCAAAAGTGCGGTTAGGGTCCGTCACTCCGGGCGGGCCATCAAGTTATTCACCATGCCTCAATAGACAGTCCTGTTGAGCGAAAACACCGATATTTCATCACCCCTATCATGCGTTAAACGCATGGCTTGATGTAAAAAAATGTTAACAGTTATGCAAAATAACATTACCCTTGCGTCAAATGGGATGCCGTTTTAGCCTTCGCGCACCATGACTGATCGCAAGAAGTTCGATAGAAAACTCGACAAAGACATGCACAGCACTGGTGCACGCGTCGATCTTGTCGGCGCGAGAGAGATTTTTAGAGGTCTCGCTGCCACACCTGTTGCCGATGATGAGGACGCTTGGCGGACCCTGATCGCGCCCAATGCTTCACCTGAACTTATCAGCGACTTGTGCGATCTTCGCACCCGTGTCTTGGACAGTATTCCCGACGATGGCTTGGGCATAAGTAAAACCGATCCAGACCGCGTTGCGGCGCTTAGAAAAGAACTAAAACGTCGAGACTTAGACAGCTTCATCATCCCCAAAGCTGATGAGCATCAAGGAGAGTTTGTGGCCAGGCGCTCTGAGCGTTTGCAGTGGCTGACGGGTTTCTCGGGCTCTGCCGGGTCAGCCATCGTCATGCGGCGTAAAGACGCCGCAGTGTTTGTAGATGGTCGCTATACACTGCAAGTGAAAAAGCAAGTCGATGGCAAACTGTTTGAGCATGTTCAAATGGCCGAACGGTCGCAAATCGATTGGCTTCGAGACAATTTATCAAGCGGGATGCGCATAGGCTTTGATCCATGGCTGCACACCGATGCTATGCGGCGACGCCTGAAAGATGTGTGCACAGAAATGGGAGCGATGTTGATCGCTGTTCAGGACAACCCGGTCGACGCCATTTGGAAATCTCAACCTGTTGCCCCTATTTCACCGATGGTAACGCATCCGCAAAAATATGCCGGCGAGAGTGCCATAAAGAAGCGGGCGAAAATCGCCAAACTTTTGGTCGAAAAAGGTTTGGATGCCGCAGTATTATCTGCACCGGACTCTATCGCTTGGCTGCTTAATATTCGTGGTCGCGACGTGCCCTGTACGCCACTGTCACTCAGTTTTGCCGTTGTGCATCAATCCGGTGGGGTCGAATTGTTTACGGATCCGACAAAAATGGCCCCGGAAACCGAGGCACATTTGGGGCCCGAGGTCATTGTCCTAGAATGGGAGGCGTTAACCGCAGAATTGGGTCATTTGGGCACACGCGGATGCCGGGTCGGCGTTGATCTGAACATGGCGCCCGCAAAGATTGCCACCACCCTAAAGGACGCAGGCGCGACAGTTGTCGGGCTACCTGATCCAACGGCATCGTCAAAAGCAGTGAAGAACCCAACGGAACAAAAAGGTGCGCGAGCGGCCCATCTTCGGGACGGGATCGCGATGGTTCAATTCCTGTGCTGGCTGGATAAGGAGGCCGCGAAGGGCCGGATGACCGAATGGGACGTGGGCCTTAAGGTTGATGATCTAAGGGCGGAACTCGATCTTCATCGTGGCCCGAGCTTTTCAACCATCGCCGGATTTGGTCCGAATGGCGCGGTCGTTCATTACCGGGCGGATGAAAAAAAGGCGGTCACGATCAAAAAGGGATCACTGTTACTCGTTGATAGTGGCGGCCAGTATCTGGATGGTACAACCGACGTGACACGCACTGTCGCCATCGGCAAACCAACAGCAGAAATGCGTGACCGCTATACCCGCGTGCTTAAAGGGCATATCGACCTCGCCCGTGCGATTTTCCCAGAGGGCACCAGCGGATCACAGATTGATGCACTTGCACGCAAACCATTATGGGAAGTGGGCCTGGATTATGAGCACGGCACCGGCCACGGCGTCGGCAGTTATCTAGGGGTGCACGAAGGCCCACAACGTATTTCAAAGTTCCCGAGCAGCGTTGCGCTACAACCGGGCATGATCGTTTCTAACGAACCTGGATATTATAAAACGCGCGGATTTGGCATTCGGATCGAAAACCTTGTGATGGTCAAAACAGTGAAGCTCGGTAAAGGCGCAGAGCGTCGTTTGCTTGGTTTTGAAAACCTAACCTGTGCGCCATACGATCTGAGATTGATCGATCCAAAGCTTTTGACCAAGACCCAAATCGATTGGCTGAACGACTACCACGCCTGGGTCAAGAAAGCGCTGACCAGTAATCTCGAAAGCGCAACCAAGCGTTGGCTCGCGGCGGCGACCAGACCAATCAAAGATTGATCCCAAGCCGCTAGAAATATTCGCTGAGTCCGGAGTACAAAAGCCTGAGTGCGAGAACTGTCAAAACGACCTTCAGTAAGATACGGAAAATATGCTCGGGCATAAAGTTTAGCATGTGCTTGCCGCAGTACGTGCCGACAAACCCACACACCAAAAGCCCGGCGAGCAACGGGATGTAAGGCCCGAAAGCAAAGCCGAGCAATCCAAATGCGAGAATCTTAAACGAATGCTGGATGGTCATCAGCACAGCATGCGTCGCGACAACTTCTTGTCGTCTTTCCGACGATGCAGCCGCATAGGGCGCAACCAATGGGCCTGTCGCCCCAACAAACATGGTGACCAACGCCCCAATCGCGCCCAAGCCAAAGAACGACTTCTTGCCCGGCTTATTCGCACGCAGTTTCGGGCCAAACGTCGCATATAGAATGAAACTGCCCAGCACGATCTGCAAAATCTGAGTCGGCAATGAAACGACCAAATGCCCACCAATGGCCGCACCAATAATCGTGCCTATTAAAAAAGGTGGCACGATGTGGGTGAGGACATCGCCACGCATCATCAGCGCCCGACCAAGGTTCGACCCCAGTTGCACCACGCCATGCAGCGGGATCAAAACGGTTGGCGGCAATAAGGACGCCATCGTCGCCATCACCAATAACCCGCCACCTAGCCCAAGGGATGCCGCAATGAAACTGCCCCCAAACGAAACGGCACACATAATGGCAAAGCCCCATATATCGAGGCCCGTGCCACCAATTAAAAATTCAAGAACTGCGTCCACATGCCCCCCGACACGGTGATTGATAACACCTTGTCTAGCAGAGCTTTATATGAATGGCACGCAAGGATAATCCGCTAGGACGCGTCCGCCAATTCCACCATATCGACAGCGTACCCACGTAGGTTATCCGCAAAAGTTTGGCGCTGGTCCACATCCAATGTTGTCAAAAGATCAAACAACAAATCTGTCTGCCCGTCCCACCAACGATCCGCGCGCGTGCGATATGCATCACCAACAATCTTCTCTGGTGCTGTCAACGCAACGGTGACGTAGGCTTCGATCGCTTTCACATCCGGTTGCGTGCTCAAGAATTTCACCAAATCGTCTTGCCGTTTTTCTCGCCAATTGAGCCACGCACCCGTTGGATCATACGTCGCCGTCTTGTGTTCACGGACAATGGCGATCTGCTGATTGCTAAAGGAGCCGAAAAATCGCTCGTAATTCGAAATCGCTTTTTCAACACTGGCATCAATTTGATCTTCGAGTAGCTCTTCATAGCGTTCGCGTCGTTCCGATAGGACTTCTGACATCGCATATTTGATATAGTTTATTTTGTCTTCGTTGGTGTGATTGACCAGCACGCGAGAAATGTAGGGTGCCGCACCGGCACTGGTTTCTTTGATCAATGCGCGGAAAGTTCGCACGGCCTCTTCAGTTTGTGGACGTGTCCAACCTGTACCCTCTGCCAGTTGCGCTTGGCTTTCAAAAAAAGCCGCATATTCAGGCAACATTTCAAAGCGATGCCAAGATACGAGCTCGCTAATCTCCGCTTCGAGCGCCGGGCCTTCTTCTTCGCTGATATCTAGATAGGTCTCAACACGATCACGGATGACAGTTTCCGCAAAACCATATGCGAATTTAAGACTGCTACACCCCGCGACAGAAACACAAAGCGCCGCGACAATCGCAAATTTCTTCAACATGCTCAAAAACCATTCTATCTAGCTCATTAACAGCTATACGAAGCTTATAACGGATTAGTTCTTTTCCAGATTCAACATGTGCGTGAGAAACCTCTCTGACGACTTAGATAGAGCCGCGCGTTCTCGTACACCAATTAGAAAGGACCGGTTGGCCCAAGACTCATCAAATTCAATGAGGCAAAGCCCGTCACTCTTTGCATATGGGGCAGCGACGGCCCACGGCAACACCCCAAACCCGATATCACGGGACGCCAGCTGGCGAACGCTGTCAAAGCTGCGCACGCGTACAGCAACGTTCAAGGTGGCTCCCATTTCCTCTGCCAAGCGTTCGAGTTGTAACGACAACGAACTGCCATCTTCAAGCGCAATATAAGGATAAGCCGCCAGCTCGGCGAAACTCGCATCCTTGGATGCTAGCGGGTGTGTCCTTGCGACAACAGCACATAGTCGGTCTTCGCTGAAGGGAAAGGTCTCAATCTCGCTGTGTGGCACCATGCCAGCAAAAATACCGATATCCACATGACTATCCCGGATATCACGGACAATGGCATCAGAAATCATTTCCTTGAGCTCAAACCGCACTCCAGGGTTTTCGGCACGAAATGACTGGAACACGTCCGGTAGGAACTGACTGATCGCCGAGGGGTTTGCAGCGACCCGGATCAGTCCTTGCGAGCCATCTATGTAGTCCTTCATGTCCTCTGCTGCGCGAGAGGCAAGGCGAAGCAACCCCCTGGCATGGCCCAGCATGGCCGCACCCGCAGGTGTGACATCCACACCCCGGACCTCGCGATAGAGCAACGCCGTGCCCAGTCGGTATTCCATATCAGACAGGCGTCGACTAACGGCGGAAATGGCGATGTTTTGTTCCTCGGCAGCGGCTGAGATTGACCCCAGCCGGACTGCTGCTTCGAATAGGCGAAGCGTTGTCAGATCAAAATCAAATCTCTTGCCGTCTGACATCGCGCGGATGCCTATGCGGCCGCCAAGGCGCGTTCACGTGGTACCACACGGATGTGCCCGCCGGTGTCCGTATCTGGGATGCTCGCTACAAGCTCTGCTGCGTCCAGCAATTTGGCCAGATCGATACCTGTTTCGATCCCCATATTCTGGAACGTGAATACCACGTCTTCGGTAGCGGTATTTCCCGTCGCACCAGGTGCGAATGGGCAACCGCCCAACCCAGCTGCAGCGCTATCAAACACGCGGATGCCTGCCTGATAAGCATATAGCGCATTGGCTACCCCCAACCCAAATGTGTCGTGACCGTGATAAGCCCATCCGATGTGATCACTGCCGAATTCCTTGATCCCGGTTTCACAGACACTTGCAACATGATCCGGAATGGCCCGTCCTGTGGTGTCGCACAGACCGAATTCCAGCGGCACACCAAATTTGGTAACTTGTTCAATGGCGCGCATGACGTCCGCTTCTGGAACACGGCCTTCGAACGGGCAATCAAAGACCGTCGCTAAATTCACCCGAAGCTTGAAACCTTCGACATCTTTGGCCTGCTTAAGCAAATCTCCCAGTTCAGCAATAGACGCCGCGACCGGTCGTCGCACATTTGATTTGTTGTGGCTTTCAGAAACTGAAAACACATAAACGATATCGGTCACACCGTTGGCCAGCGCGTCTTGTGCACCTCGCAAATTCGGCACCAAGGCCGACAACCGAACATCACTTGGCACATTTGATTTTTGGTGAACTTCGACGGTATCGCTCATTTGTGGGACGTGTTTTGGGCTTACGAACGCACCTGTCTCAATCCGTTTCAGGCCCGCACCTATAAGCGCCTCGACCACAGCGATTTTGGTTTCAGTGGGAATCCACGTTTTAACAACTTGAAAGCCATCTCGTGGCGCTACATCACAAATTTCAATTGAATCGGTCATATCACACCCTTTTCTGATAGTGCGGCAATTTCCTGTTCGTCCATGCCCAGCATTTTTTCGAATACATCTTTGTTATGGGCTCCAATTTCTGCACCCGCCCATCTGACGCTCCCCGAAGGACCACCTGACATCATTGGCACGACACCTGGATGCAGAACTTCCCCTAAACGAGGGTCATCCACTTTCTGGATCATACCTCTATCCAAGAATTGTTCATCCTTTGCGATATCAGACATGTCATAGATTCGTGACGATGGAATATCTGCATCAGCGATGATCTTCTCTAATTCATTAATGGGAAAGTCTTTGGTCCATGCGCCGATCTCGGCATCCAAAATTTTCGAATTTTTAACCCGCAGTGGGTTATCAAGGTATCTTGGATCATCCAACAGCTCTGGACGACCCATCGCATTACACAAACGCTCAAACAGCGCATTAGAATTGGCCCCAATCAGGAACCAGCGATTATCTGCGGTCGGATAGGCGTTAGATGGTGCAGCCGTAGGTATGGCCGAACCCATAGGCTGGCGTATTTTATCAAGATAACCGTATTCCGGCAGACAACCTTCGAGAAGACTTAGGACGCTCTCGGTTAGGGCAACGTCAACCTTGCGCCCTGGTGCCCCCCGACCGGCCTGCTTTTCGAACAAAGCCGCCAACAATCCAATCGCACCATAAAGCCCGGCGACACTATCACCGATGGAAACACCTGTACGAACAGGCGGCAAATCACTGATATCCGCTGGGTATCCTGTCAGATGTCTAATGCCGCCAATTGCTTCACCGATGACACCGAACGCCGCCCGGTCATGTCCTGGGCCCCACTGCCCGTAACCGGAAATTTGCACCATGATGGCATCCGGATTGATGGCCGCGACATCATCAGGCCCTAATCCCCATTTCGCGAGTTGGCCGGGTTTGAAATTCTCAACAACCGCATCAACTTCTTTGATCAATCGCTTCACCAACGCAATGCCCGCGGGCTGCCTAAGGTCGACGGTTACCGATTTTTTGTTTCGGCCATGAACCGACCACCAAACAGAATGTTTTTGGCCTTCTGGAATTTCCCCCCATGTGCGCACCGGATCACCCCTTTTTGGGGGCTCAACCTTGATCACATCCGCACCTAGATCCGCCAACACTCGCGTGGCGAATGGCGCTGCAATAAAATGCCCAAGCTCCAAAATTTTCAGGCCGCTCAATGGGCCATGTGTTGTCTCGTCTTGTTTTGTCATTGTCTCTGCACTCATCGGGTTATTACGAGATTATTGTGGATTCTTGTTCAGTCATAAGTCGAAACTTCGACCAAATTTTGGTCGGGATCACGGAAGTACACAGATGTAATAGCCCCAGTCGCGCCTGTCCGCGAGCTGGGCATCAATTCGATCTCAACACCAGCACTTTGCAAATGACGAACCACATGATCAATCGGTGTGGTCGTGATTAAACAAAAATCACCCCCACCTGGGGTTGGATTGAGCGCGCGAGGCTCCAATTCGTTTCCCACCTCATGCAAATTTATTTTCTGCGAACCGAAAGTCAGCGCAACGCGACCCTCGCCAAATACTTCTCGCTCCATCCCAAGCGCACGTTCGTAAAAATCGCAGGTCACCATAATATCTCTAACGGTGAGCACGAAATGATCAATCCGGTCAATCTGCATAAAAGGATGCCCCATCGTACATGAATTTACCTTTAGAGGCTTATGTAGAGATTGATAACATATCGCGGTAGACACCATTAATGAACCTATCTTTCTCGTTATGAGAAGGATAATGGGCATACCATCTTATATTGAAGAATGAACCTATTTGCTTGGCGCTACGCACGGAACAAGGCACTCTTAACCGCTTGGCAATGATTCCGCTCGTACTATCAAATGTTTACATGTTGAAGGTGAGATAGCGATGCTTGGATTTTTCAAACAGAATAAGCCTGGAAGTGAATACACTGGACCACCTATTGACGTCGAATGGGCGAGGAATAAGCGTGGCAAATTTCACAGATTGACCCACTTGGACACCATGTCAGAGGGCCTGCGAGGGTTAAGCGGCGTTTACGTTATCTGGCATTCGGGCGTCAAACCAGGGTGGGTGTATGTGGGGCGCGCGGATAATTTGGCTTCAGCCCTCGATGCCGCACAAGACGACGACGATATCGACCAATACGAAATCAATGGAGGGCTATATGTCACTTGGTATCCCATCGTCGACCAGCATCAAAATGGGGTGGTCAAATTTCTCCATGACACGATGAAACCTAAGGTCAGCAATCCACAAGTTAGTTCGATCAAGGATGGGCCGATCAGCGTTTCCGTTCCAAAACGCAAAGGGTAACTCTCACTCGCGCAAACACCATACCGGATGACGAATCTTTAATTTAAAAGACGAAATCCATCATCAATCTCCCCTCGTACTCCAAAATAGGGTCAAATCCTTTGGAGATCGAGATGACAAAAACAGTTCCCACACCAGAAGCCCACTTCACCCCTGAAACATTTGGGGATCGCGTCGCATTGATGTTTGTAAAGGTGTTGCGGTTCGTCGCTGACAAGTTCTTTGCGGGCCGATACGGCCATCGCGCCGTTGTATTGGAGACTGTCGCGGCTGTGCCCGGCATGGTTGGTGGGCTGTTACAGCATCTCCGTGCCCTTCGGCATATTCGCGACGACCAGGGTTGGGTCCACGAACTCCTGGAAGAAGCCGACAACGAACGCATGCACCTGATGACGTTTATCCATGTTGCACAACCGTCGCGGTTTGAACGCATCATCATCATGTGCACGCAGGCCGTCTTCTATAATTTCTATTTCTGGCTCTACCTGTTCGCGCCGTCAGTCGCGCACCGCGTTGTTGGCTATTTCGAAGACGAAGCCGTGGTCAGTTACACGCGATATCTTGAAGACATCGACGCCGGTCGCCATCCCAATCCACCCGCCCCAAAGGTGGCGATTGAGTATTGGAACCTGCCTCGCAATGCGACCTTGCGCGACGTCGTGATTCAGGTTCGTGAGGACGAGGCAGGACACCGTGACCGCAACCATCATTTTGCCGATGCGCTAAAGCGAAATGAAACGCCAGTCGGTCGCAAGCACGCCTCGCCTGCTGAGTAATTTGAAATGGCGAGGCTTATGTCTCGCCGTCATCACCCAATTGATTGACATAGAACTGGGTCGTTTTTAGGCCCGTTCCCGTCAAGATTACGACCGTATCATCCGTCGCATCAATCGCCCCCCCTTCGACCAACTTGGCGAATCCGGCCGCAGCATGGGCGCACGTGGGTTCGACGTAAATGCCATCGCGGGCCAGCGACAAGCTGGCTTCAATGATGTTGTCTTCTGAAACGGCAACCGTACCGCCATTACTCTCGCGGATGGCTTGCAACATTTCACGCAACCTGATCGGCCGTTTGATGGCTGTGCCTTCGGCAACTGTGGGTGCGAAATCCTGTTCAACGAAATCATCTGCACCGGCCTGAAATGCGGCATGAAGCGGTGCGACGTTCTCTGGCTGTGACACGAACAATCTGGGCAGTCGATCAATCTCACCTGATCTCATCAGTTCCGTAAACGCGAGGTAACATCCCAATAAATTGCTACCCGCAGATGCCGGGATGATAATGTTATCTGGGATACGAAAACTCATATCTTCCCATATTTCGTAACCAAGGGTTTTGGTCCCCTGCACGAAGAACGGGTGCCAATTGTGACTGGCATAGAAAATTTCGGACGACATTTCGATGGCCGCGGCTTCTGTCGCTTCGCGCGGACCGGGGACGCGCACGATATCCGCACCATATGCTTTGGCTTGGGCGACTTTGGCAATCGACGTGGATTCCGGCACAAAGACCTTTACATCCATCCCCGCCATCGCGCCGTACCCAGCGATTGCCGCGCCACCATTCCCTGAACTGTCTTCAAGGACAGCCGACACACCCATTTGTTTGAGCATGGAAATCATTGCTGATGCGCCGCGGTCCTTGAATGATCCCGTGGGCGAAAACCACTCCAATTTAAATGCGCAGGCATAGCCTTTGAACTGGCCCGGATGCAGCGGTGTGCAGCCCTCGCCCATCGATACAGGCGCATCAACATGCATGGGCATGGCCGCGCCATATCGCCAGATCGACCGTTCGCTCTGATCAATCTGGTCACGCGTGATGCCCGGCAACGGCGTCATCATCAGCGGCCGACCAGACGGCGCTCGCCAGGTGGTGGTATCGATGGGAAATGTCTCTTTCAAGACCGGATCAATGTACTTTGGATCGCTCATCTGAAACTCACAATATCTTCAACTTAATCAAATAGCATAAGCCTACATCATTCATAGCTCACTAATACAGCGAGATATTGACTAATATACAATTATATAGTGAAATACTTTATGAATTTCGTTATTGAGTATTATACAAAATTCAAGGGTATCCTCCGCGAAGGTTCGAACCGAAGCTATGCTCTCGTCGGACTAATCTATATCGCCGTTGGCTCCACGATTATTACATTCCTCAACAAATATGCTCTGATTAATTACGCAGTCGGTTATGGTCTCCGCGTTCCTGCTGAAGGGGTACCTTTTCTTGATATTGCAATTGGCCTTTTGGCTCTCGCCGTATTTGGAGTGTCTGTTGTAAGTGTTTTCTTTTTCCAAATTCTATTAGTTTATTTGAATGAAAAACTCTCAGAAAAAATTTCGTTCACATTTCTTAAATTTGCATCCGATCGCATAGCAATAATAGCTGTTAGCGCTTCCGTTGCAGCATTTTTTAGCTCTATAGATATCTTTATAGGAAAACCATTTCAGCAAATCGCACTAAAAATTTTCGGTGTCGAAATATCTATGGACTCCCCTGAAATAGATCCAAGCGGGCTAATATTCTTAGGGTCAGAACTCATTAACCAT
>CBFHXC010000017.1:0-43561 GCA_965659695.1 Rhodospirillales bacterium | reverse complement strand
AAGACGGCCGCATCCACTTCCACGCCACGTCCGATGCTGCCATCGTGTCCGGCCTGATCGCCATTGTGCTTCGCATTTATTCTGATCGAACCCCAGAAGAAATTTTGGCGACACCGCCGTCGTTTATTCAGGGTGTCGGCCTTGATGAACATCTAAGCCCCAGCCGCTCAAACGGCCTGAATTCGATGATTAAGGTTATTTTCGCCCATGCCGGCGGAGATGTACCGTCGGATACAACGATCAACTAGGCTCAGGAACTGAATCGCTTCGGGTTTAAAGCGCCCACCAAGTCGCTTTCAAGCGGTAATGGCACCCCACTGATTTGATCGGCAATCAGGTCTGCCAACAACGGTGCCGTCATGAAGCCACGTGATCCCAAACCGCCCAAAACAAACAACCCGTCATCCCATTCGCCAGCTAACGGAATGTAATCGCGGATGGTTGCACGAAGCGCCGTGCGCCCCCCAATGACGTCACCTGCTTTGATGACGGGCAAGTGAGCCGTAAAATTATCCAACATTTCCTGGGTGTCGGTTTCACGTAGGCTATCCCACTCTTTGTCTGGCAGTTCATCCCGGCGCGCGTATGTGGCTCCCAGCACATGCCCCGTCTTATTCTTGCCCAGCGGCACCAACGGCGAGATATATCCGCCATATGTAATGGGAACATTGGGCTTTGGCTCCAATGACGACAGATACGTGAGTTGCCCACGATTGGCGCGAAGCGGGAACGTGTCCGCCCCCATAATATCCATCACCCCAACCCCCGCTGCCATGCAGACAACATCGTAGGTTCCCAGGCTGGTGCTATCGTGGGCGATCAACTCCCAGCCCCCCTGACCCGGCACAACTTTGGCTACCGATGCCTGGTGATAAGGTATCCTATCGGTCAGTTGTTTGATGACATTGGCTGGCGAAATAGCCCCCGCACCCGCGAACCACAGTCCCGGCTTTGACACTTCAACGCTGGTCAGCAAGCTGGCGCGCGCCTCGGAGATGATCTGCATCACATCATCAGGCCACCCATACGCGGCCTTGGAGCGCGATTGGCGTTCGGCCTCGTCATTATTTCGCGCCATCACAAAGGAACCGCGTGACCCTAACCAAGGATCACCCCCAGCATCCTGCAACCCCTCGTAAAACCGCACAGCATGCAAATAGGCGCTGGCGATAATACGCCCCATGGGTAAGCGTTCGCGGGTCAATCGGGGGGCGATCAATGCCGCGGGATTGCCAGACGCGGCGCTGCCCGGCCGCTTTGCACCATCCAATAATGTGGGCTTGTGCCCGCGTTGTTGAAGCGCATGCGCCAGTGTCGCCCCAGCGATCCCCGCACCGATGACGGCCACCGATTTTAACGCCGATTTTTGATGCGCTAACTTGGAATCATCGGTCGTGGGTAAGTGTGCCGAGACGCAATCCCGCTTACGACCAAAACCTTTACGTTTCTCAACCTCGAAGCCCAGTTCCGTTAATGTCTGACGGACATACCCGGCGGCGGTGAACGTCGCCAATCGTGCTCCGGGTGCGGACGATGCCTGCACTCGGTCCAAAACATCGCCGGTCCACATATCGGGGTTTTTTGCGGGAGAGAACCCGTCCAGATACCAAGCATCGTATTCACCGGACAAACCGTCCAACGCGTTCAAGACATCGTCAAAAACCAACGTCAGGTGCACGCGCCCATGACCTAAAACCAACCGATGTGTGCCACGTACCACAGGGGGCCAACTGGCAATCAGCACCGCTGCCTCTGCTGCCAAATCAGGGAACGCCGACAAGCTCCGATGCAGCAATTCGGCTGACATGGGATAGCCCTCAATCGAGGTAAAATGGAGTGTGGCATCACTTGGCGCGTCGTCGGCCCAATGCCGCCAAGTCGCCAGGAAATTCAGTCCGGTTCCAAAACCCAGTTCAGCAATTCGGGTGACGTGTCGATTTTTAAAAAACTTCCGGCCACCGATACCCTCGATAAACACATGTCGTGTTTCATCAATGCCGCCCGAAGTTGAGAAATAGATATCATCAGCCACGCGCGAACGCGGCGTGCCGTCGTCCCCCAGATACACCTCTGGGTCTGGTAGATACGGGCTGGATTTATCATTCATGCACGCAACCTATAACTCTGATCTGATTAGGCCAAGAGTCCAAGCTCTGCGGCCTTGCAACGGCATGTGTGATCGTTGCATGTATCTGTTACAAAATAATTTCAGGGAATTGTACTAGGGGACGGTTCGTGGATTTTGATGTCACAGGAAAACGTATCTTTGTTGCAGGCGATTCCGGCTTGGTCGGATCAGCGATTGTGCGGAAACTGCAATCATTGCCCTGTGAAATCCTCACAGCTTCGCACGCAGCCCTCGATTTACGCCGCCAATCGGATACCGAGGACTGGTTTGCCAAAAACAAACCAGATGCAGTGATCGTCGCGGCCGCGCACGTCGGTGGCATTGATGCAAATAAGACCTATCCGGCGAAGTTTCTCTACGACAATGCGGCGATTGCGGTGAATGTCATCGAAGCCGCGCGTGCGAACAATGTTGGGAAACTCCTGTATCTCAGCGCGGCATGCACCTACCCCCGCATGGCCGAACAACCGATTCACGAAGATGCCTTGATGACGGGTGCCCTGGAGCCCACCAACGAATGGTATGCCATCGCGAAAATCACTGGCATGAAGCTGTGCGAGGCTTACAGCCGCGAATACGGATGCAACTTTATCTCGGCGCAGCCTTCCAGCCTATATGGCCCCGGAGATAATTTTGATCCGTCCGAGGGTCACGTTGTCGCGGGCATGCTGGCAAAATTCCACCAAGCCAAAGTTGATGGCGCACCAAGTGTTGGTTTGTGGGGGACGGGCACCCCCATTCGCGAGTTCATGTACATTGATGATGTGGCGGATGCGCTGGTGCATATTCTGCAGCACTACACCGACCCACAACCGATCAACGTTGGGATGGGTGTCGGCACAACAATCAAGGAGCTGGCGGAGACCATTGCGGACGTGGTGGGATATGCAGGCGACTTGGACTGGGATACGGATCGTCCCGACGGGATGCCAAAGCGCATGCTGGATAGCGGCAAACTAAACGACCTTGGCTGGACACCACCGACACCCCTTCGCGATGGCTTGGCCAAGACGTACGATTGGTATTTGGAGAACGTCGTCCAATAACCACCACGAAGTCCCTTCAAGCTTGCCGAAGAAGTAGCCGCGTGCCCCCTCACCTGTCCTCTCCCCCGCTATCGCATGGGAGAGGAACCCTGTTGCAATATAACTCGTTCTCATCCCTCTCCCTCTTTTAGGGGGAGAGGTTAGGTGAGGGGGATCCGGCCTGTAATTGTCATCCCAGCAACTTGGCCCGCAACAACTGATTGACCTGCCCAGGGTTGGCTTTGCCCTGGCTGGCCTTCATCACTTGGCCGACAAACCAGCCGATAGCTTTATCGTTACCGCCACGCACATCATCCGCTTGGCCCGGATTATCGGCAATCACTTGATCGACGATGGCTTCGATCGCGCCGGTGTCAGTGATTTGTTTCAGGCCTTTTTCTTCGACGATGTCGCCGGGGGACTTCGACGTCTCCAACATGTCTTCGAACACATCTTTCGCGATCTTGGTCGAAATCGTCTCGTCCTCGATCAAGCCGACCAATTCGCCCAAGTGCCGAGCAGAGACAGGGCTATCCCCGATATCAAGGCCACGTTTGTTCAACGCCCCGAACAAGTTGGTGGTCAACCAGTTGGTGACGGTTTTGGCATCATGGCCGTCGGCGGCTTCTTCGAAATACGCAGCCGTATCCCGGTCGGCGACAATCACGCCCGCATCATATGCGGATAGGCCAAGGTCATTGATCAATCGTGCTTTTTTCTCGTCAGGTAACTCCGGGAGCGTCGACCTGATCTGATCAACAAAACCGTCTTCGAGTTTGACTGGCAACAAGTCCGGGTCCGGAAAATAACGGTAGTCGTGGGCGAATTCTTTGGTCCGCATGGCGCGGGTTTCGCCTTTATTGGGGTCGAACAGACGGGTTTCTTGAACGACTTCACCGCCGTCTTCCCAGACTTCGACTTGGCGCTCGGCTTCGACTTCGACGGCCTGCATGACGAAACGGACAGAGTTGACGTTCTTAACCTCAACCCGTGTCCGAAAATCGGTCTCGCCAACTTTCCGCACAGACACGTTCACGTCGGCCCGCATGGAACCTTCTTCCATGTTGCCATCACATGTGCCGAGGTAGCGGACAATCGCACGAATCTTACGCACATACGCACCAGCTTCGTCTGGAGATCGCATGTCGGGTTTGGAGACGATTTCCATCAACACAACACCAGAGCGGTTCAGATCGATCATCGTGCGGCTGGGGTCCTGGTCGTGGACGGATTTCCCAGCGTCCTGCTCCAGATGCAGACGTTCCACCCCGATGTCGCGGGATGAGCCATCCTCTAGATCAATCGTGACCGTCCCCTCGCCGACAATCGGATACAGGTACTGGCTGATCTGATAACCTTGCGGCAAATCGGCGTAGAAATAGTTCTTACGCTCAAACACCGAATAATCATTGATTTCGGCGCGCAGGCCCAAGCCCGTGCGCACGGCCTGTTCAATCGCCATTTTATTGATCACCGGCAGCATACCCGGCATGGCGGCATCAACCAGCGACACGTTTTCGTTGGGTGCGGATCCAAATGAGGCAGAGGCCCCGGAAAACAATTTTGAGTTGGTGATCGCCTGGGCATGGACTTCTAGGCCAATGACGACTTCCCAGTCACCCGTTTCACCCTGAATGATGTAGCTCATTGCCCACCTCCTGCGGCCATCTCAAGCGCACTGGCGGCACGGAACAATGTTTCTTCTTGGCATACGCCTGTGATCAATTGCAGCCCCAGCGGCAAGCCACCGGCATCAAATCCCCCAGGGATCGAAATCGCGGGCAACCCGGCCAACGAGGCTGGCACCGTGAACACATCGTTCAAATACATGGCGATGGGATCATCCATCTTCTCACCCTTGGCAAAGGCCGCCGATGGGGCGGTTGGCGTCAGCAATACATCGACGTCGTGGAATGCGTTCTGGAAATCCCGCGCGATCAACGTGCGAACCTGCTGGGCCTTTACATAATACGCATCATAATACCCAGCCGATAGCACGTAGGTGCCGATCAAGACGCGGCGCTGAACTTCTTCACCAAAACCCTCGCCCCGGGTCAGTTCGTACATTTCATCAAGGCTCTCGCCTGGGACCCGCAGGCCATACCGCACACCGTCATAGCGCGCCAGGTTGGACGATGCTTCGGCCGGGGCAACAATGTAATAAGTCGGCAGCGCGTAGTTGGTATGTGGCAAAGAAACCTCAACCGTTTCCGCGCCCATATCGCGCATCCATTCAACACCCTGATCCCAGAGCTTCTGAATTTCTTCAGGCATCCCATCCAGGGTGTATTCCTTGGGGATGCCGACCTTCATACCCTTCACATCACGGGTGCAGGCAGCGCGGAAATCCGGCAAATCCATCGGCAGTGACGTGGAGTCCTTGGCGTCATACCCGGCCATCGATTGCAGCATGATCGCCGCATCCTCAACGGTTTTGGTCAATGGCCCGGCCTGATCCAGACTGGACGCAAACGCCACCACCCCCCAACGCGAACACCGGCCATACGTGGGCTTCATCCCGACCAAACCTGTGAAAGAGGCGGGTTGGCGGATTGATCCGCCTGTGTCCGTCCCGGTCGCGGCGATGGCCAGTCCACCGGCAACGGCAGCAACCGATCCACCCGATGATCCGCCGGGCACCAGATCGGCGTTTGCACCCTCTGGTGTCAGCGGGTTCTTCACAGACCCGAAATACGACGTAATGTTCGCCGATCCCATGGCAAATTCATCCAGGTTCGTCTTACCCAACATAACAGCGCCCGCGTCGCGCAAATTGCCGCTGACCGTGCTTTCGTATGTGGGGACAAAATTTTCCAAAATGTGCGAAGCGGCGGTCGTCCGCACCCCTTCGGTGCAGAACAAATCCTTCATCGCAATCGGCACGCCATCCATCGGACTTGCGACCTCTCCAACAGCCCGACGGGCATCAGATGCGGCTGCACGCTCGCGCGCGATTTCAGGCGTTTCGGTAATGAACGCGTTTAATGACCGTCCAGCCTCGACCGCAGCGATATGTGCGTCCGTCAATTCGACCGAAGACACCTCGCCCTTTTCCAGGGCATCAGCTGCGGATGCGATGGTCCATTGTTCCGTCATGATCATTCCACCACTTTCGGGACACCGAAAAAGGCGTCATTTCGATCCGGCGCATTGGCCAGTACTTTTTCCGTTACGGCACCATCAGTCACAACGTCGTCGCGCATGGGCGTTTCAACATCGACAACACTGGTCATCGGTTCGACACCATCTGTATCGACTTCTTGAAGCTGTTCGACCCAACCCACGATATTATTCAGTTCACCCGCCAGGGGCTCTAGGCGTTCGTCTGGAACGCGAATACGTGCAAGAAAGGCAATTTTGCGAACATCGTCCTTGGACAACGACATCGGATTCTCCGTAAAGGTCAGAAAATACGGCGGAAATTACCACTGCACCCAATGTGCCGCAAGGCGCGAAAAGCAATAGTGCCGCAAGACGCGAAACGCAACAAATCCAAACGTTTCAGTGAAGTTCAGAAGTATTATCCCGCCCGATCAAAAATTTCATCCCAAACAACCGGCGACCAAAGAATGAGTGCAATTTCCAATGCCGCAGCGAGCGCTTCTTCTACGCTCTCAGCGGGTCGTGCCTCTGCGGGATTCTCGCCCCCGATGAAGGTCGGCTCTGTGGCCTTGTCGAATCGCACTTGGGCCTTATCCAAATCAAACAAGGTGATTGTCGAAAAAATGTCATCTAGGTCATGCAGCCCGTCTAAAAGGTCAACATTGATCTGAAAAATACGACTTTTCTTGGAACCGTTAAAAGGCTCTTCGGTGATAAACATCTGGGCCGGAAACCGCACACGCAAGCTTTTGCGTTCGCAAACAATGGTCGCCTCGTAATCGGATGTCCTGATCAATCCACCTTCGCCGCCGGTCTTGGCCATGAAGATGATCCGAAACCCACAGCGGAGGCCCGGGCCCACCTGCACTTCGCCGGTCACATCCTCGTCCACTTGGCCATCGATGATTGGTGACAAAACACTCCCGAATACGAATCCGATGGGCTCGCCGCCGTCGACCGCCGCAAACCATTCGGATTTCGGCACGCGACCCGCCACGTCGATTACGGTGCCGTCCTCAAACTTGCCCAATCGTTTCCCTGAGGTTTTGGGCAGGGATCGGATATTCACATCTTTGCGCACCAAATATGTGCCCGGCGCCGCGATAATCTCTTGCCCCAAGAATGTGATGGTTTTGCTCTCGTCGGCAACTGCGGGCCCACCGAACGCCAAAAGGATGCCCGCCACGATCAGCGCACACATTCTCACCTTATCCTTAAGACATATCCATTGATGGATAAACATCATCACCATTCATTCCCAAACATGGCTAACCCCGTGAATCCACAACTGGCAAATTCACAAACGCGCGCATATGGTAGCGAAATATCGTGGCTTATTCTACGGCTAGGACCAAACGGTACTTCTGATGGCGGCTATTATTCACGACACAATCCAAGGCCTCGCCAAAAATCTGGCGCGGGGACAACGGCTGATCGGATTAGACATCGGCGACAAGACCATTGGCGTGGCGATCTCTGATCCATTATTCTCGCTCGCCAGTCCGATGAAAACCATCGTTCGCAGCAAAAAATTCAAACCTGCCGTCGATGAACTGCGGAGGCTGATTTCCAAAGAAGACGTGGGCGGCATGATCGCTGGTCTGCCGATCAGCATGGACGGCACTGAAGGTCCCAGAAGCCAAGCCACACGCGACTTAACGCGGGAACTTGTAAAACAACTGGATTTACCAGCGGCATTTTGGGATGAGCGCTTATCAACGTCGGCGGTCGAAAAATTCCTGATCAATGAAGCCGATATGAACCGAAAACGCCGCAAGGACGTTATCGATAAAATGGCAGCTGCGTACATCCTTCAGGGCGCTCTGGACACGCTAGAACGCCCCGATATATGAGCCTCGTATTCTCTTCGATTGCCCCGATTTTTCTGCTGGTCCTGCTCGGTGCTGTGCTGAAAGCCAAAGCTGGGTTCAGCGATGATTTCTGGCAGATGGTCGAAAAATTGACCTTTAACGGTCTGTTCCCAGCACTGCTTTTCGTGAAAATCGCCGAATCGACGGTCGACTGGTCCACAGCCCTTCCTATCACGGGTGTCACCATCGCCGGGATCCTGCTGACAGCATTGGCCACTATTCCATTTCGCAGGCTGTTGAAATTAACCCCAGAAAAGTTCGTCGCCCTGTTTCAAGGGGCCTTTCGCCCCAATTCCTATGTGGGAATTGCGTTACTTTTGGGTGTTTTTGGAAATGATGTGACAGGCGCCATGGCCATCACCCTGCTCGTCACCGCTTTGACAATCAATTTCCTCGGCGTGGTCGGACATTTGTTTTGGCTGAATACACCTGGCCAAGGCAGCGGCATCTCGGGCGTTGCGGTCGATTGTGTGAAAAACCCGTTGATCCAGGGATGTATACTTGGTGCCGTCTTCAATGCCGCCGGTTGGGGGGTGCCGCCCATCATCGGCCCGACAATCTCTCTTCTTAGCAAGGCCGCACTGCCCATGGGATTGATGGCGGTCGGGGCCGGACTGTCGTTATCCGCTGTCCGAGGCGACATGATACCCGTTGCTGTGTCGTCGGCCCTCAAACTTATCGCTCAACCGGCAATAACTTTGGGAATTTGTATCTATTTTGGTCTAAGCGGGTATGCCCTGATCGTTCCCGTCGTATTTGCCGCCTTACCGACATCATCGACCGCGTACGTGGTATCCCGCCGCATGGGCAGTGACCCCGAACTGATGGCTGCTATCATCACGGGAACACACTTGGCCGCCATCATCACCTTGCCCGCGGTCATATTAGCGATCACTTAAAAGTCATCATTTTGTGATTTCCCTCAACCGTGACGCTGCGGCAATTTCACTCTTCATCGTCATCCATATTATTGCTGGGATTATCCATGTCGCTCACACTATTCTCCTCCATCGGCGTCCTAGCCGTTGCCACACTTATTTTTTCAAGACAAACGGTCACCATTGATGGTTTCTTTCGCGGTCAAAGTGCCGATGGACAGGCCCCCAGCCTGACGACACTGGTTCTCTCACAAGTCACCACCTGGATATTCGCGCGCTCGCTGATGAACGCGGCCATCCTGGGATATTACTACGGGATCGCCGGCACGCTGGCGTATGCCGCTTACTACGGCTCATTCTTCACAGGCGCCATCATCGTGGATCGCATTCGGTTTAGGCACGGATACCCGAACATCCAGACGTTCCTGGCCGAACGGCATGGTCGTGTCGGCACGTCCTGCTATAACTTCGTCATCGGTGTGCGGTTGTTATCAGAGGTCTTTGCCAACCTCATCGTCATCGGCCTAATTTTTAGTGCTGCGGGCGGCAGCACATATGCCATTGCCGTCATTGCCATGGCCGTCTTTGGGCTGGGTTATTCGATGATGGGTGGCCTGCGCGCTTCTTTGAAAACAGATGTCATTCAAATGGCAGCGCTGTTGATCGTGCTCGTGATCATGACCGTTCAGGCCGTTACCGGCCCCCTGTTAGATTTCCCCGCGATCATGGCGAGCAGCCCGGATCTGAGCTCGCCTGGCTGGGTATTGTTGGTCGTTGCCGCACTTCAGGTCCTTAGTTATCCGATGCATGATCCGGTCATGATGGACCGCGGTTTTATCGCCGACCGTGACACCACGCGCCGGAGCTTTCTGCACGCGGGATGGCTCAGCATCGTTTGCATCCTGGCCTTTGGATTGCTCGGAATTCTGGCAGGCCTCAACAAAGAAGACGGCGAGGCGATAGTTGCAGCACTGACACGATTGTTCGGCGAACCAACCATGACGCTGTTTAATCTGGTGTTGATCGTATCTGCGATCTCTACGCTGGATTCCACCCTGTCGTCCGCCGCAAAGCTCGCCATATCAGATATGAAACTGGCATCAGAGCGTCTGCGCAATGGGCGTATCGCCATGGTGGCCTTCACCATCGGGGGACTTGGGTTTTTATTTCTGGGCATCAAAGACTTGTTCAGCGCCGTCGCCGTCAGTGGCACGGCATCCATGTACTTAACGCCGGTGATCGTGTTTTCTGTGCTGCTGGGGCGCACCGATATCCCAGCCTGGTCCTACATCGTATCATTCGCGGCTGCGATGACAGGCGCCACGCTATATTTCCTAGAATCCAGCGGGCACATCGGATGGGTCGGCGCGCTGACAGGTGTGGAGCACAAATACTCAAAACTGCTGGTGATCTGTGTGGGTGTCTTGGTGACCGGATTCGCGGCGTATGCCATCGGTATTGTGACACAAGGTAGAAAGCGCGCTGCCTAGGCCTGTTGCTCTTGTACTTTGTAGTTCAACAATTTTAGCAACTCCCCCGATTGACGGTGGAACCGTCACGTGGCGTCCTTGTCAAAGCGACGATTCCAGACCCCTGGATCAAGATCCAGCGGCGCCACCTGATAGGCGCGCTTGATCGCGGCCTGCACGTCTTCCTCGCGGTCATCGACGTTACAAAACCGGAATAATCGCCGGATGATGGGCGCTGGTTCTTCGACCACTTCTTCTGCCCGAATTTGATAATACCGTCGCCGATTGAGCCGCCCAAACCGGCGCGCTGACCCGACAGAGCGCGACCAGTTGCGCGCAAAGGTTTCGGCGAAATCAGCAAACGATGGATAACGGCGCGGAAATTCACCCCGGGATATCCCCATATTGAAATCCCACGCACTGGCTGCTTCATCGCGACCGTCGCGGACCACGTGAACAATCCGCATTTCTGGGAACAGCTTATCCAGCAGTTCCAGCGACAAAACATGCTCAGGCGTTTTTTCGCCAATACACGTGATGTCTTCTTGATCGCCGATCCATCGCTGGAACATCAATGCCATGGCCGTGCGCATCAGATGCTCAACATCATCAAACGTGAATCCCGCCGCATTGCCCGGCAATCCAGCCAACTGCATGCGATTGCCGATTTTCTCGGCGTCTTGGTTATACTGATCAATCAGCTTGGCCAGGCTGGGGAACAAGCCATCGGTAAAATGCCCCTCGCCCTTGCAACAAATATTCGGATGCGTATCCAGTCATTGCTGAACCCACGACGTGCCCCAGCGCGTCGCCCCAACCACGAAGACGATATCTTTGCCCAAAAGTTGGCCCAGACGATCATGGGCCTTAAGGTAGTCTTCCATTCACGCATCCAATGCCGCGCTTCGACGACCCCACGCCATCGAATCGGTTTATCGCGATATATTACTTTATCCACGCCACCGCGACCATGCCGGGCAGATGTTTTTAAGGCTGAACAAGCACTTAGATTTCGGTGCTTGTGATCATCCCCCCGTCGGACATATAGTGCGCGCCCATGGACGCAGACACGGACGAATTCGGTTATCCGCATAAGCACCTCCTCGGTATTGAGGGTCTGAATCCTATTGAAATTACCGCCCTCCTTGATCGCGCCGAGAGTTATGTCGAACAAAATCGACAAACCAATAAAAAACGTGACGTCCTGAGTGGCCGCACCATCATCAATCTGTTTTTCGAAGATTCCACACGGACGAGGACGTCCTTTGAATTGGCCGGCAAACGCCTGGGCGGCGACGTCATCAACATGTCTGTCGCCACAAGCTCGGTCAAGAAGGGCGAAACCCTGATCGATACCGCCATGACATTGAACGCCATGCACCCGGATGTGTTGGTTGTGCGTCATCCGGAATCAGGCTCGGTCAAACTGTTATCAGAAAAAGTAAACTGCGCCGTCATCAACGGTGGGGATGGTTCACATGAACATCCCACCCAGGCATTGCTGGACGCGCTGACCATTCGCCGTCGGGTCGGAAAAATTCAAGGCCTGCGGATCGCCATCTGTGGCGATATCCTGCATTCCCGTGTGGCACGCTCCAACATCCACTTATTGACGACCATGGGTGCGCGCGTTCGGCTGATCGCACCACGCACACTGATCCCCACCGGGATCGAGCACATGGGTGTCGAAGTCTTCAACGATATGCGCGAAGGCCTAAAAGACTGCGACATCGTCATGATGCTGCGCCTGCAGCAGGAACGCATGCATGGGAATTACTTCCCTTCGGTCCGCGAATACTTCCATTTCTTTGGCTTGGATTACGCCAAACTTGAGGGGGCCAAGGCAGACGCCTTGATCATGCACCCGGGTCCAATGAACCGCGGTGTCGAAATCGATAGCGAAGTCGCCGATGATTTCGGTCGCAGCGCGATCCACGAACAAGTCGAAATGGGCGTCGCCGTGCGCATGGCGGCGCTGGAAATTCTCACGGCGAACCTTGATAAAATACCGCAGAGGAACCTCTGATGGCGGTCAAGGCGGATAAAGCACCCGGCCGGGTCGCATATATTAATGCACGCCTGCTTGATCCGTCTACAGGCTTAGACACAATCGGTGGCCTGCTCAGTGAAGGCGAAACCATCAAGGACGTCGGCCCGAATGTCACCGCGGATGTCGCCCTCGAAGGTGTGACGGTGATCGATTGCGAAGGTCTGTGCCTTGCACCCGGTCTGGTCGATATGCGCGTGCACCTGGGCGAACCGGGCGAAGAACATAAAGAAACCTTGGCCTCTGCCGGTCGTGCCGCGACCAAGGGCGGCATTACCTCGATGGTGTGTCTGCCGAATACCGAACCGGTCATCGACGACATGTCGGTGGTGGAATTCGTCGCCCGGCGTGCACGATTACAGGGCCTGACAAAGGTCTACCCATATGGTGCCGTGACCAAAGGATTGGCCGGTAAAGAGATCGCCGAATTAGGATTGCTCGCAGAGTCAGGTGCTGTTGCGTTCACCGATGGCATGACCCCGATTAAGAACGCGCAAGTCATGCGACGTGCCCTGATGTACGCGCGTACCTTCGATTTGCTCATTTGTCAGCACCCCGAAGAGCCCTCTCTGGCCCGGGGCGGTGCGATGAATTCAGGTGAAACCGCCACCCGACTGGGGTTGACCGGCATTCCACGCGAAGCCGAGATCATTATGATTGAGCGTGATATTCGTTTGGTCGAATTAACGGGTGGACGATTGCATATCGCCCATATTTCCACGTCGGATGCGGTTGAAGCGGTCCGTTCAGCAAAAGAACGTGGCTTACCTGTGACGTGTGATGCATCGCCACCGTATTTCGCCCTGAACGAGGTCGCGATCGGCGATTATCGGACGTTTGCAAAACTTTCGCCGCCTTTACGTGACGAGACAGATCGTCGCGCCATCGTCGAAGGCATCAAAGACAGCACCATCGATTGCATCGCCTCGGATCATATGCCGCAGGACGAAGAGTCCAAGCGTCTGCCATTCGCCAACGCAGCCGTCGGCGGTGTCGGCTTAGAGACCTTGTTGCCCGTCACGTTAGAGCTTTATCACAACGGGCACATGTCCTTGCTGGACGCCCTTAGTCTGATTACGGCAAAACCTGCAGAATTGTTGGGCCTGCGTTCGGGGCAATTGGCCCGTGGCCGCCCTGCCGATCTGATGATCTTTAACCCCGATCGAGGCTGGAAAGTCGAAGCGGACCAACTCCTCAGCAAATCCAAAAACACACCCTTTGATGGCCGATTGGTTCAGGGTGCGGTGGAGCGCACGGTGGTTGACGGCAGAACCGTCTACGTCTCAGACTAAGGTATGGAAAATTTAGACCCCACTTTGGCGATGATTCTGGCCGCTGCTTTTGGCTATGTTCTGGGCTCAATCCCATGGGGACTCGTGTTGGTGCGGCTTTCAGGCGGCGGTGATATTCGCGACGTTGGCTCCGGCAACATCGGTGCGACCAATGTGCTGCGCACGGGCAACAAATTCGCGGCTTTCATGACCCTTATCCTGGATGCATCAAAAGGCGGGTTCGCCGCTTGGCTATTCATGCACGCCAGTTTCGAAGCTGGTTTGGTTGCTGGCTTTGCAGCAGTCGTTGGGCATAACTTCCCCGTTTGGCTAAAATTCAAAGGTGGTAAGGGTATTGCGACATCCCTTGGCACACTGCTCGTGATCTCTTGGCCCGTCGGCATCCTAACATGTGCCGTTTGGTTACTGGTCGCCGGAATATTCCGCTTTTCGTCTTTGGCATCCATGGCATGCATGGTCGCCGCCCCTGGGATCGCATACTGGTTTGATGGCAATGTGATGTTCGCCTACATGGCTGGGGGTTTGGCGATTCTTTCGTTGTTCCGTCACAAGCCCAATATCCAGCGCCTGATCAAAGGCCAGGAAACCAAAATCGGCGATAAAAAGGACGAGGCCTAAGCCCCCTCACCTGTCCTCATCCCCATTTCATGAGGGAGAGGGACCCTGTATCCACACCTCTCGACCACATCCCTCTCTCCTTTTAGGGGAATAGGTTAGGTGAGGGAGTGTGTTAAGAATCAAATATGCTCGACCAAGAAACCCAACAAGAAACCGAAACCGAAGATGCAGCAGACGATGCGCTTTACTGCACCGATTGTGGTCACCTGATCACGCGCAGCCGCTGGGCCATCAGCATCGACGGGCACGAGCGTGTTTTCATTAATCCTGCGGGGCGGGTTTTTCGCATTTGCTGCTTTTCTGAAGCCCCCGGCACGACGGATGTTGGCGCGTTCACGTCCGAACACACGTGGTTTCCCGGGTTTGAGTGGAATTTCGCCATTTGCACGGCTTGCAGCACCCACATCGGCTGGCAGTTTCTAGCCCAAGGTCAGTCCAGATCTTTCCTCGGTTTAATGAAAACAGCGTTGACGACGCGGTCGAATGACGGAGAATAATCGAACATAAATAAAAAAAGTGCTGGGGGAAGCATGACCAAATCGACGGTGGAAATTCACTACTGCGCGACGTGCAGATTTGTGCTGCGCGCAACCTGGATGGCCCAAGAACTTCTGTTCACATTTGGCGAAGAATTGGGTGCGTTATCACTCATACCATCAGATGGCGGCATGTTTCGCATTCAATTGGCAGATGGAACGGTTTTGTACGACCGCAAGGAAAACGACGGTAATTTTCCTGAGAGCAAAGAACTCAAGCAATTGGTTCGGGACGCAATCGCACCCGGAAAAGATCTGGGACATTCCGATAAAGACTAGGGCCGATAAAGACTAGGGCCGATAAAGACTAGGGCTGACAAAAACTAGGGGTTCCTGTGAATTTCATTGTTAAAAATGCTGATGTGTTTGACGGTACCGGTGGCGACGCTCAAGCAAACACAGACGTTTGGGTCAGAGATGGCAAAATCGCCGACGTCGGTTCGGGTTTAAGTGCCCCCGATGCAGAAGTGATTGATGCCGCTGGCTTGGCATTAATGCCGGGTATTATCGATACGCATACGCATTTTGACGCTCAGATCACTTGGGATCCGACGGTACGTCCCTCGCCCGCACTGGGCGTCACGACGGTCGTCATGGGCAACTGCGGATTCACTATCGCGCCCTGCAAACAACAGGACCGCGATCTGGTGATGAAAAATCTAACCCAAGTCGAAGGTATGTCGTTGGAAGCGCTCCGTGACGGTATCGATTGGGGGTTTGAGACATTCCCAGATTACGTCGCCATGTTGGCAAAAAAGGGCACCGTGCCCAACGTCGCATGTTTCTTGGGCCATAGCTCTATCCGCACCTACGTCATGGGCGCCGCCGCCACAGAGCGCGCCGCGACCGCTGATGAAATTCAGCAGATGTGCGATATCGTCGAAGCGGGCATGGCCGCCGGTGCGATTGGTTTTGCGACATCAACCGCCCCACAACACAACGGCTGGGGCGGTGTTCCCATGCCATCGCGCTTGGCCGACGATGATGAATTGCTGGCTTTGGTCAGCGCTATGGCGAAATTGGGTCGTGGTATTTTCATGCTAACCAAAGGCAATCGAACGGACGTGCCGTATCTTGAAGAATTGGCATCGAAAACCGGCCGCCCGATCATGATCGCTGCACTACTGCACAATTCAACGAACCCCACCGGCACGTTGGACGAGTTGGAACGCATCGCCGAAGCCCGCGCCAAGGGCCAAGAGTTGTGGGGGCAAGTATCTTGCTGCCCGTTGACCATGGATTTCACGCTGAACTCTGCGTACCCGCTAGAAGGGCTAAACGCCTGGCAGCCGCTGATGAAGTTGGACGCAGCGGAACTACGAAAATCTCTGGCAGACCCAGCTTTACGACAGGCAATCCGTGATGAATTGGCGGCTCCTGCTGGTGTGCGACTGTTCAACGGTGAATGGGATAAAATTGAAGTCACCGAAACGGCCAAGGATGAGAATCGCCACCTCGAGCATCATACGTTAGCTGACATTGCCCGAGAGCAAAATGTTGATCCGCTCGATGCATTACTGGACCTCGCACTATCAGAAGATTTGGACACGATTTTCACCGCCGTGTTGTTGAATTCAGACGAGGACGCGGTGGGCAAGATGTTGACCCACCCGGCGGCGTCATTGGGCCTATCGGATGCTGGCGCGCACCTGACGTTCTTCTGCGACGCAGGCTTTGGTCTCAGATTGCTCGGCCATTGGTCGCGGGATCTCGGCAAGATGTCGATGGCGGATGCGGTCCATGAATTACCCGGCAAGGCAGCACAGATTTTTGGCGTCCAAGGCCGGGGGCTGATCCAACCGGGGTACGCCGCAGACCTGATGCTGTTTGATCCCAAAACCATTAACCGTGGACAAAAGAAACGTATTTTCGATTTGCCTGCAAACGCCTATCGCCTGACGACGGATGCTGTCGGCGTTCATGGTGTCTGGATCAATGGCACCCGCGTTGCCGACGCGTCAGGATTGGTTCCTGATGTACCAACGGCGGGGCATGTATTGACGGAGTTTGCCACATAATGACATCTACCATTTGCATTTTAATGCCCGGTGACATGGGCCATGGCGTTGGATTGGTTCTACGAGAACATGGTTATCGCACGATCACGGCGCTAGATGGGCGCTCCGAACGATCTCGTAAACTCGCCGAAGCGGGCAAGGTCGAAGACCTCGGCAACTTGGATGCAGCCATCGATGCCGCCGACATGGTGTTATCGATCTTACCGCCGAGCGCAGCAATTGATCAGGCCACCGCCGTCGCCGTAGCCATGACACGCACAGGCAGCACGCCTGTGTATGTCGATTGCAACGCCATTTCGCCAGACACCACGACGTCGGTCGGCGATATCGTTCAAGGCGCAGGTGCGGCATTCATCGATGCCGGTATCATTGGCCTGGCCCCCAACAAAAGCAGCGGCACGCGGTTTTATGTGTCCGGCCCCGATACCAGCGCTATGGAAGCCCTGGATGGCAAGGGCTTCAAAGTCATCAGCTTGGGTGCTGAGACCGGCAAAGCATCGGCGATGAAAATGGTCTACGCAGGCCTGACCAAAGGAAGCTGGACGCTTTGGACATCGGTGCTTTTAACGGCAGAACGAAACGGCTTGTTGGATGACTTGATCGCCGAGTTTGAACATTCTCAATCGGCGACCTTGGAAAACATGCGCCGCATGGTCTCTGCCCTGCCCGCCGATAGCGGACGCTGGATCGGCGAAATGGTAGAAATCGCAAAAACATTCCGCGAAGCCGACGTCACAGGTGACTTCCATGATGGCGCTGCGTGGATGTTTAAACTGTTATCAGAAACGCCATATGCGTCTGAAACCCGCGAGACGATGGATCGCTCTCGCAGCCTTGAAACCAGCCTCTCAGCATATGCGGAGGCATTAGCGAAACGGAAATCTCGAGAGTAAGCATGCGACCGTTACATGGGGGAGACCTAACTGCCGCCACTGCCGTGTTTGGCACGTCAGAAATGGGATGGCTTGATGTTTCAACGGGGATTAATCCAATCCCTTATCCAGTTGATCCGCAAATGGCCTTGAATTGGGGGCGATTGCCTACGGATGGAGATGTCTTGGATTTGATCACCGCGGCACGGGACTATTATGGCGTGCCCAAGTCTGCTGAAATCGTGGCCGCACCCGGCACCCAATCCGTGATTCAATGGCTACCCCGCATACGCAAGCTGAGCACGGTGAACATTGTTGGCCCTACATATAGCGAGCACGCGCATTGCTGGCGCGCCAACGGCCATCGTGTCCAAGAAATCACAGAAATCAAGCAAGCCGACGTTGTCGTCGTTGTGAACCCAAACAATCCGACGGGCCGCCGGTTTGATCCAGAATTGTTGCATTCAATCGCACAACATCAGGCGGCAAACGACGGCTGGCTGATCATTGACGAGGCATTTGCTGACGTCGCCCCAAGGGTATCTTCGATAGAGTTTGCGGGAACTTCTGGGCTCATCATTTTAACGTCGATAGGCAAATTCTTTGGACTGGCAGGCGCCCGCGTCGGCTTTGCCATCGCCGACAAGGATGTCACGTCAGAGCTTAAGGCGGCACTTGGCCCCTGGGCTGTCTCCGGCCCATCTATCGCCACCGCGACATCAGCCCTTTTGGACTTTGAATGGCAGGACGAGGCGTTATCCCGGATGGAGCGCGACGCGGATCGCTTAGATGAGATGCTCAAGAGTGCGGGACTAAAGGTCATAGGGGGAACGCCCCTGTTTCGTTTGGTCGAGACCTCGGATGCGGCAAGCATTAAGCAAAAACTGGGTGAAAAAGGCGTGCTTGTGCGGGGTTTCGAGGATCATCCCAACTGGCTGCGGTTCGGCTTACCAGGGAAGCAATCAGATTGGCAACGATTGGGTGCTGCGCTTTAAGCCCGATCCAATAATTCCAGCAACACGTCATTGAACGCGTCTGGGTGTTCGTACATGACCCAATGCCCAGCCTCTTCAATAATCTTTACTTCGGCTTCGGGATAAAATCCGCAAAGAATATCTTGCCGCGCCATGATCTGGCCGCGCCCGCCCGCAGTGGCATCATGCACGCCCCAAATACCGTGCATCTTTGAGGACACTTTTGGCAACGCATCGACCAGGTGATTGCCCAGCGACATCGGGCGCGAACGAACACGCGACCGGGCAACATTTTTCCTGTGCGTATAGATCGCAACATCATCGATCTTGGCGTCATCCCATAACATCAAGATATTCAGGTTGCTGCGGTGAATGGCATTTTTCTCGGCATCAGATGCATCCTTGGCTGGCACTTCGATGCCGAGCACGCGAACGTGGAGCCCTTCAAAGCCGCTGGCACCGACGGCGACAAAAGTCCCGCATCTGTCGCCCACAGATGCAGCCACACGCGAGCCAATCAGTCCACCAAAACTAAAACCTGCGAGATCAAAAGATGCATCTTTGCCAAAAACCTCATGCAGGCCAGCAATGATGGGCCCCGCAATCATGTCTGGTGATAAATCACCCGAGGCCGAGGCACTGTCGCCCAACCCTGGCATATCACAGGTGACCAACAATCTATCCTGGGACAATCCTTCGACATTGGCCATCCAATGCGTCCAAGAACCAAAACCGCCATGCAGCAGTAGCAGCGGAGGCTTAGTTGTTGCCGATCCCCAAGTTTGCCACACCATCTCGCCTTCGCCCGAGGGCGTGTGGATCAACGTGGATTTTTGGGCCAATGCTTCGACAGTTTCTTTGGGGGTCATGACGGTCTTTTCAACAATGATGGGCCTAGAGATGCGAGCAAACTTGTCCGATAGATCGCCGCAAAACAAGACCTAACCCTGTGCACGTGCCGCTTCCAACTTTGAAAATCCATAGCATAATGTGGCAAACTTAATGGGTCCACCCCGCGACATTCAGGAGCACGCATGTTCGGTATTTTCGGCAAGAGCGAAGAAAAAATCCAAGAACTGATCGACAACAAGCAATTCGACGAACTGCCGACCGAGGTCATCGATGAGATTGCAAAGGATCTGATCGTTACCACCGAATTCAGCATGGCTGAATACAGGGTTACCGAGCGGATCGAGGTTATCACCGCCGAGTGCGTATTCGGTATGAACTTATTCAAAGATTTCTTTGCTGGTATTCGCGATATTTTTGGTGGCCGATCATCTTCGTCACAAAAGGTTCTGCGCGATGCGCGTCGCACTTGCCTGACCGAGCTTCGCCGCGAAGCCTTGATCGTCGGGGCCAACGCCATTGTCGGTGTTGATTTGGATTACAGTGAAATTTCTGGCGACGGTAAAAGTATGCTGTTCGTTGTCGTGAGTGGCACTGCCGTTACCGTTGAGCCGAAGTAAGCCCGATGCAAAACAACGTGCAGGATAACGTTCAAGAAACAGTCGATCAGCACATGCAAAACGTATCTAAGTACGTCGATATGCTGACAGAGTTTGGCATCGAATACGGCTTCCAAATCCTGGGCGCATTGGTCTTTTTGCTCATCGGCCTCAAGGTCGCATCATGGATTGGCGGCCGCGTCGCGCGAATGCTTGAAGCCAAAGACGTCGATGTGACGTTATCCCGGTTCATCGGCAACGTGGTCAAATTGGTCGCCATCGTCTTTTTGGTCATCATCACGTTGGGGAATTTCGGGGTTTCCATCGCACCATTGATTGCTCTGGCCGGTGCCAGCGCCTTTGGTGCGACCGTTGCCATCCAGGGGCCGCTGTCGAACTATGGTGCGGGCGTATCGATTATCTTGTCGCGCCCCTTCGTTGTCGGGAACACGATTACCGTCAACCGCGGGGCCAGTGGTGTGGTTGATGAAATCACCCTCGCGCATACCGTCATGATTGGCGAAGACGGTGAGAAGATAACCGTCCCCAATAAGGAAATCGTGGGCCGGGTGATCGTGAATTCTGAAACACGTCGCGTCGTGCAGACAAAGATCGCCATTGAAAATGGTCAAGATATCGAGGTGGCAAAAAAGGCTGCCATCGCGGCGCTAAAATCAGTCACCGACATCGACCAAGCGCAGGAACCCGAAATCGGTATTCACGATTTTACGTATGGCGGGATCATTTTGGGCATTCGTTTCTAGGTGCCATCCAGCAAATATTTTAGCTTGCGATACGCCGTGAATGAAGCGGTTTTTGCGGAATTGAATAAGGTGGGGATCCGGCTGATGCCAGGTAACCTGATCTCGGTACAAGGGCAATCCCTATCCGCCGATGATGATGAAACTGCAGAAGACCGAATTCTTTAGTCCGTTTTCGTATTTTGCGCCAAAAAATCGTCAATCGGCATATCGATGTATAGGCCGCAATCCGCGGGGTCGATCCCAAAACGCGTGCAAATCGATACGATCTCAATTTGATCTGCGAGACTCAATTCACCATCTGCTTCACTAATCGCCACGCAAACCCGAACCAGCAACGCCCCCGTTTCCCGGTTATTGGCGATTTTCGCGATGGCCTCTAGGGCCTCTTCGTGGCCAAGTTCTGGGTTCTCTAATATAGCGTCCGAGTATTTTCGAAAAATATCGACACCCTCGTGAGGGTCAAAAATACGAAGCTGATCAAGCGTTTGCAGAACCTGATCCACGCGGACTTGCTCCGCGAAGCTAACGTCGCCGTCTGTGGTTGCCACAAGTGCGCACCCGGCCATCACCCCTTCCAGAAAAGGCCAGTTCCGTTGGCGCTCTAGCCGATCTAGAAATATCCCTGTTAGCGAGGCGATGACTCCGCTCATAATACCTTCCCTGATACTCCAACTGGCCTATTTTTTGGCTTCTGTTGACGCTGGCGACTGTTGGCGCGATACAGTATCGCATGGGAGACGAAAGTTGAGCGAAAAAAATTCATTCAGAGTTCGTTTGATGCGTTGGGGCGACAGCAGTTCGTCTGGCCGTACGGTGACTCTTAAGCTACCGGACGATACCGAGGATCATCCATTCAAGGGTTTAGACGTTGGCTCGCGAAATGGCCAACTGATGGAAATGGAAATCACACTGTTAGAGGGCGATGCTGAGTTAAAGACGCTTGGGCCAAAGCCAGCCAAACACACTTCTACCAATACCGCACTACCATCAAAGAACATCACAGATGTGGCGACATCGAATGCGCCCTCTGGCGCGAGTGCGATTGCTGGGCCATCTGCACCAGCACAAATGCCAACACGAACGGCAGAGAATTCGCCTGAACAATTGGCGTCTCCAAAAACACAAGATGCGCCGTCCGCGACATCTGCGATGGGCGACTCGGATAGCCCCGTTGCAAATTCATCCACCGCAGACCCAGGCGAGTTTGACGCGTACGCCAACCAAATGAGCAACGCAGCCGAGTCCTTGGCCGCTGTGGCCGAGGAAATGAGCAAAGCCGCTGAAGATACGCTGGATGAGCAAGACCAGGAAGATGATGGGCCCCCGCCGTTAACGCGTGGCCAGCGGGCTGTCGTTCGGGCCGTCGATTTATGTAAATCTATCGATCAGCAACGCGCGGGATTTTTCTATTTCATGATGTCCCGATATCCCAGCGTCCCCAATCTGCAGAATGAACCTGGCAATTGGAGCCGCGATGCCAAAGTGACGCGCGATCGTGTCTGTCATCACTCCGAGTTGGATGGGTTAAAAAGCCTCGAAGAGAATACCGAGGCCCGCGAAAAGTTCGAAGCGTTAGAAAACGAATTTGAACGTCACGAAAGACTGCGCTAACTGCGCTCAAACACCGCACAAAAGAAACCATCGGTGCCCGTGGATGCGGGCGATAATCTGAGCGACGGGCCCGTCGGTGGCGGCGGCCCGCCCACGGTTTCGCGCCAGACCTGATCAATCGACATTGGCTGGAAATCGGAATGGTTCTCAAGGAACCAGAAAAGCTGCTGTTCGTTTTCTTCTTGCAGCAACGAGCACGTCACATAGACCAAGCGCCCACCCGGCTTCACCAATGTCGCAGCACTGGTCAAAATCCGCTGCTGTACCTCGCGGATATTATCCAAATCCTGTGGGGAAAACCGCCAGCGGGATTCAGGGTTGCGACGCCAGCTTCCGGTCTGCGTACATGGCACATCGCATAGGACACGATCTGCCGTTGCCACATTTTCGGCGATCCACGGATCATTCTCGGCAGCGATGGCACGACGTTTAATACCATGAATACCCGCGCGCTTTTGCCGGGGCGCCATACGTTCCAGCCGATATCCCGAAACATCCAATGCGTGAAGACGCCCCGATATCCGTTCCCCTTGTGCCATCATGGCTGCCATCGCCAAGGTTTTACCACCGGCACCGGCACAGTAGTCGATGACGGTCATACCAGGTTGTGCGTCGACCAGCATAGAGACAAGCTGCGATCCTTCGTCTTGGACTTCGACCAGCCCTTCTTTATAGGCCCGAGTGCCGCCAATACGCAGTTTTCCATCGACACGAATACCAATCGGGGACAATGGTGTCGGTTCGCAGTCGGTGTAATCTTCTCGCAGTCGTGCGAGTGCATCCTCGGGCGTTGCGCGCATGGTATTCACGCGAAGATCCATCGATGCCGGCTGATTCAACGCCGACATTTCTGCTTCTAATGCCTCACCCCACATGGATCGAAAAGACCGATCCATCCATTCAGGATATTCCAGTCGAACACGATCGGGCATATCTTCGTTGATTGCGGGCCGGCCATATAACCCGTCGACCAACGCAATTTCGTCATCTTCGAGCGGCGTCGGGCAATGCGTATTGCCGGAAAAGATATTGTTGATTTCGTCAGGGGACGCGCGATCTTGAACGATCAGAAAGACCAAGGCCCGACGTCTGGCATCTGGTGCAATTCCCAACCCTGTGCGTTCTAACCACCAGTCCAAGCGTGCACGATGACGAAGTATATCGTAAACGTGGCCGCCGATGTAGCGGCGGTCTCCCGATCCCGCATAGCGACGCTTGCGAAAGTATTGATCGATGATCTGATCGGGCGGCATCGCATCGTTATCGATTGCATCCAACAACTCAATGACCGACGCAATCCGCGCACCGGGTGTCATTCCATCAAACCTTTAGCCACCCGAACGGTAGTTCGGTGCTTCTTGGGTGATGGTGACATCATGGACATGGCTTTCACGAAGACCCGCATTGGTGATACGACGGAACTGAACATTATTACGCATGTCTTCCAATGTGCCACACCCAGTATAGCCCATCGCAGATCGCAGCCCCCCAACCAATTGATGGATGACAGTCCCGATTGGCCCCTTATAAGGCACACGTCCTTCGACGCCTTCCGGGACCAATTTTAGGTTGTCGGTGACTTCTTCTTGGAAGTAGCGGTCAGCTGAACCGCGCGCCATCGCGCCGAGTGAACCCATTCCACGGTAAGCTTTGTAGGAACGGCCCTGGTACAACATCACTTCGCCAGGGCTTTCATCCGTACCGGCAAACAACGAACCGATCATCACAGCATCCGCACCAGCGGCAATCGCCTTGGCCAAGTCGCCCGAATACTTAATCCCACCATCTGCGATGCATGGAATACCGACACTTCGGCAATATTCAGATGTTTCCAATACGGCTGAGAATTGCGGCATACCGACACCTGCGACCATCCGCGTGGTGCAGATCGTCCCTGGACCAATGCCAATCTTGATGCAATCGGCACCAGCATCGATCAAGGCCTTGGCCGCGTCGGGTGTCGCTACATTACCTGCAACAACCTGGGCATAGTTCGATAGTTTCTTGATCTGCGACACCGCCGTCAATACACCAGCAGAATGGCCGTGCGCCGTATCAACGACAACAACATCACAGCCCGCTTCCATCAGGGCCTCAGAGCGCTCAACCCCCGCATCGCCGACACCAACTGCAGCAGCCACACGCAGGCGACCATGTTCGTCCTTGGCCGCATTCGGGAATTGTTCTTGTTTTTCCATATCGTTCACGGTGATCAAGCCGACACATCTGTGTTCGTCATCGACGACAACCAAGCGTTCAATCCGATATTGATGAAGCAAGCGACGCGCTTCGGATGGATCAACACCTTCTTTGACCGTGATCAACGGCATTTCAGGCGAATCCTTTGTCATGAGCTCGCTGACCGGTTGTTTAGGATTATCGGCAAAACGCACATCACGGTTGGTCAATATCCCGACCAGTTTGCCAGAACCAGGCTCAACCACTGGCATGCCAGAGAAGCCCGTTTCCGCTTTGATACGAAGCGCATCATCCAATGTCTGTTCAGGGCCAATGGTGATTGGATCAGCGACCATGCCGCTTTCGTGTTTCTTGACCCGTCGAACCTGAGTCGCCTGTTCTTCGACGGTCAGATTTTTGTGCAGGACACCAATCCCTCCAGCCTGCGCCATGGCGATGGCCAGTTGGTGCTCGGTAACGGTATCCATCGCCGCGGAGACCACGGGGATATTCAGTTCAATCGTTTTGGTCAGATGGGTTTTTGTTTGGGTCTGTGCAGGCAGCACACGCGACTCGGCGGGGACCATTAAAACGTCATCAAAGGTCAGCGCTTCTTGAATTTTTGGGGGTGCCATGACGCCTCCGACTCCTTATGTGGCGGTGGCGCGCAATCATACAGAGAGTGTTGGTTTTCACAAGCGCAGAGAATGCCTGAAAACGAATATTTGTTAGTTTTCTCTATGGGGGCTTACTCAGGATCCGTGCCGCGTCCACGAAAGCCTGTCGCAACCACGTAAACCTCGGCCGAGTCCGCACGGCTAGCGGGCGGCTTCGCGTGTTTGACAACTTTGAAATCTTTCTTGAGGGCCGTCAGCAATTCATTCTCGGTGCCGCCCTGCAACACTTTTCCAACGAACACGCCACCCGGCTTTAAGACCTCTTTGGCAAAATGAACCGCGACCTCTAACAATGACATGATCCGCAAGTGATCCGTGGAGCGGTGCCCCGTGGACGAGGCCGCCATATCGCTAAGGACGACGTCCGCGTCACCATCCATCAATGCCCGCAATCGGTCCGGCGCATCATCATCAAGGAAATCACCCTGGATCAGCTCCGCCCCTGCCAACGGTTCGATCTCTAGCAAATCAATGCCGACGACATATCCCTTTTGGCCGCATCGTTCCAATGCGACCTGAACCCCTCCACCCGGTGCGGCACCCAGATCAATGATATTGGCCCCTGGTTTCAGGAATTTGAACTTGAAACCAGGGGCCAATATCATAATCTTAAAGGCTGCCCGCGACCGAAGTCCCATTTTCTGGGCTTGCTGCACATACGGGTCATTAAGTTGGCGTTGTAGCCATTTCGTGGACGAGAGTTTGCGCCCCTTGGCAGACTTCACACGCGTATGAAGCAGTCGATCACCGCCGCTGCCAGCGCCGCGTTTTTTGCCACCTCGGCGACCAGGCATTATCTGTTGTCCTGCTTAACCGACTGAGGTTTGGACGAATGCACACGTGCTGTCGCACAGGGCATATGCCCATCCTGTGCCATCAAATCAAACAGCACGCCCTCGCGAATGCCGCGATCTGCGACACGTAGTTTTCCGACCGGCCAGCGATCACAGATGGCGCGCAAAACGACCAATCCCATCAACATTAAATCACCTCGCCCGTGGCCCAAGCACGGATGGGCGATTCTGTCAGCACACGACATCCCGGTCAACTTATCGGAAATTTGTCGCATGCTACTAAAATCCATTTCCAAGCCGTCAACGCGGCTACGGTTATACCTGGGTAATTGCAGATGCATGGCACCCAGTGTTGTCACCGTACCCGACGTGCCGATCATACGCACGCGATTGGCAGCGATGGCTTCGCTGATCCCATTGCGTTGATCAAACGGCGCAATAAGGTCATTGATACGTCTGACCAACGCATCATGCATTTCTGCTGGCAGGGCTTCTGCTCCGTTTTCATCACGCAACGATACAACGCCAAACGGCAACGAGACGGTATCAAGCATCTTCGGCTTACCATCATTGCGCGTTTCGACCCACATTATTTCGGTGGATCCACCGCCAATATCGAACACCAACGCCCAGTCAAATCCCGAGCAAAGCAGTTCGCCACACCCAGCCACTGTCAGCGAGGCTTCTTCCAAAGGATCAATAACTTCCATTTGAAGCCCTGCTTCGTGGGTCACGCGATGCAAAAACACATCCGTGTTCTGTGCCTGACGGCACGCCTGCGTCGCCACCGCGCGGACACGTGATACTGATCTTGAATTTAATCGAGAGGCACAATGCGATAGCGCACGAACGGTTCGATCGATCGCATTGTCGCTTAAGACACCTGTGTCCGACAGTTTCTCACCCAGCCGAACAACCTTGGAAAATCCGTCGATTACATGGAACCCGCTATCACAAGGAACAGCTACCAACATCCGGCAGCTATTGGTGCCGAGGTCAATTGCCGCGTATGCGTTTCTGCCGCGATAATTTGAATTGGTCCCACGCGGTTGATCCGACGCCACAATGCCTCCCTTGCCTGTCTCTGGGGCCTTTTTAGAACCTCATCATTTCTATCTGATTCGACTTTTATCGACAGATACCGAAACAGTTTACTTACAGGCACCTTGGATGGGAAGGGAAGTCATTTGTTTAGTTCAGACCAGCGCGCAGCCTCTTTTGCGTCCTGAGGATGCGCAATCAAATACATTTCTCGGGCTTCGCGGATTGCCGACAGATTGGCATCGATATTTTGGGAATTCAGAATAGTACCGAAATGATCAGGGGCTTCAGGCGCAGACGCCCCAAACATTTTGCTTAGAACCAATCTTCCCGCTGCCTGTTTGAAGTGAGAGCCATCCCAATACCAGCGCAAGGGTCCTGTTGTCCCGGATACTTGCTCGGTGGTAATCGCGTTGTAGCCCGAGAAATCCCATATCTCATAGGCAGGTTTGCCAGCCCTTTCCGCTTCTTGTTCAACAATAGTGACCAGGGCGCGCTTCCAATTTTCCCACGTATGCCATAGGCCTCCGGCTTTGATAACCTCCCAAATGCGTGCGTGACTGGGCGAGATCAGAATCCGGCTGCTAATGCTTTTCTCGTAGCTTGTCCGAATCATTTTGCGGAAAAACTTTAATGGAGACTGAGGGTCTTCAGGATCGGTCACCGTCCGCCATCGCCCGGGATCCGGCCACCATGCAGTGGTCGCGAACATATGTTCCATATACCCAAACTGAGGCCTGTGCCCCTCCTTGGCACGAATCCAGGCTTCCTCATCTCTCCAATCAGCCGATCCATCGGCGTGTTGTACCAGAATGTCATCCCGGTCTTGCCGCCCAATGGTCCTGAGGCTGGAACGCAATGTGTCCCAAGCGACCAATGTCTTCAGAATTTCAGTATCATCAGGATTCTGTGGATTCCCATTTTGATCAACCAGGAATCGTTCTTCTGAAAAACCAGGACGGATCGCCCAGTCGCGATCAAACATCCACATATCGACTGCAATGAGTGCATGCTCAACCGTGCCCAATGCGGCCGCGTGCTCAAAATACCGCATGGCTTCGTATAAATAGCCGCCATAAAGGCTGAGGTTGTAGACAGGCCGCTGCGCCTCTGGCCATAGCGGATCAGTTGCCGGGATACCCAGCATCGCACGTGATGATCCGACGATAATGGTTTTCGGTGCGGCGTTTCGAACTTGGACAGCTTTCGCCAGGCGGATGTGTTTGTCGACATCGACCTTGATCGCATTGAACACATCAACCCGGGGCATCCCATAAATGCCAAACGGATCAACAGCCAGATTGATGCCCGCGAGCAACAGGTACAATCCCCCCGCCACACCGAACAAGGTCATGAGATATCTTCTGGGCGCACGTCGCATCATCAAAACCTGAAGTACAAAAATTCGCTGACCTGAGTCAGCAATACCAACGAAGCGACTAGCACGACACCCGTGACACCCGCCCATACCACCGTCGGACGCCAACGCAAGGGTATGCGCGTTGATCGATCTGGCACGCCAAGCCCCGGTCTATAACGTCGCATGATCTGATAGATATTCGGGCACAGCACGGCGATGACAGATGCTAGTGCGATCCATCGCCAAACACGCTTGCCGATACCGCCATCGGCGTAGACATCCCCGCCCATCAATCCCATTGATGGCAGCAGGTCATTAATGCCAACCAAGCCATATACAATGGCCAGCGCGCCGTCGAAGGTGTCCGCGCGGAAAAACACCCAGGCGACCGAAACTGATAAGATCGTCAGCGACCATGCCAACATTTGAACAGCAATATTTCCGCGTAACCATTCTTGGCCACGGGTCAGATACTGCCATCCATGATTGATGATGAGGAATATCCCGTGCAATCCGCCCCACACAACAAACGTCCATCCGGCACCGTGCCAAAGCCCGCCTAGGAGCATCGTGATCATCAAATTGCTAAAGCGTCTGAACGATCCATGTCGGCTACCGCCCATGGGGATATAAAGATAGTCCCGCAAAAAGCGACTGAGCGTGATGTGCCAGCGGCGCCAGAATTCAATGATACTTGTCGCGCGATAAGGCGAGAAAAAGTTAATCGGCAACCGAATGCCAAAAAGCCTCGCCAGCCCCACAGCCATGTCTGAGTAACCAGAAAAGTCGAAATAGATTTGCAGCGTGTACGCGAGCGTTCCTGCCCAGGCACGTGCGAAGCCGATGGTGCCACCCGCATCGGCATCTGCAAAAACCGGCGTCGCATACACCGCAAGATTATCCGCAATCACGACCTTTTTGAATAAACCTACGGAGATCAAGGTTATGCCGATCGCGATATTCAAAGTGGACGGTCCGCGTGAAAAGGCGGTCTCGTACTGCCGCATCACTTCTGAATGATGAACAATTGGCCCGGCGATCAACTGTGGAAAGAAAGTCACGAACAGGCCGTATTTCAGAATGCTCGGCTCACCTGCCAACCCACGATGGCAATCGACCAGATAGGCAATTTGCTGAAAGGTGAAAAACGAAATCGCCAAGGGCAAGGCGACGTCGACAAAGCCAAATCCTGTTCCCATCAACGCATCGGATATGCCGGCAAAGAAGCCCAAGTATTTGAACCAACCAATCAGACCCAAATTTCCGGCGACGCCCAAAACCAAAAGTGCTGTTTGTGGACGCCCCGCGTTAGCACCCCGGGCGATGGAAGCGCCGATTAAGAAATTGGCAATGACGGAACTCAGTAGCAGCGCCAAGTACACGGGCTGCCACCAGCCATAAAATACCAGTGACATTGCGAGCAGCCATGGAATCACCCAGCGGGCCTGCCCCATTCGAGACAAGATCACGAAGCCGACAAAAGTCAGCGGCAAGAACGCAAACAAAAATATGTAAGAATTAAAAAGCATATCTCTCCCGCCACATGTTCTTGAACGAACAACCGGGCGGCGACAAGTTCAATTCTTTGTAGCTATTTTTTCTGGGAACGCGCCATGTCTGCCAAGATCGGGCAATCAGGTCGGTGGTCACCCCGGCATGAGTGGATCAGTTCGGCGAGCGTGTCACGTAAATGATTGAGCTCTGATAATCGTGCATCAACTTCTGCCAGATGTGCTTCTGCGAGGGCTTTTACATCAGCACTTTCACGATCCGTGTCTTCATATAATGACAAGAGTTGGCGGCAGTCATCTAATGAGAAACCCAGTTGCCGGGCACGTTTCAAGAAGGCCAACTTCTGAACAGCCCGATCATCATAATCGCGATATCCATTGTTCTGACGATCAGCCACAACTAGGCCAATATCATCATAATACCTGATTGTTTTTGATGGTAATCCCGTTTGTTGGGAGGCGTCGCGAACGTTCATATACTTTAATCCTCAATGCCTGATGGACGCCAGCGTCTGAGCAAAAGCGAATTGCTGACAACTGTGATTGAGCTAAGTGCCATCGCCGTGCCCGCAACCACAGGACTCAAGTACCCAAAGGCTGCCAGCGGCAATCCGATGACGTTAAAAATAAAGGCCCAGAATAAATTCCACTTGATACGCGCCCACGTTTTACCAGCGACGTCGAGGGCCGCAGCAACCAACCGCGGGTCGGGCCGCATGAGCGTGATCCCCGCCGTTTCCATGGCCACGTCGCTACCCGACCCCATCGCGATGGACACATCGGCCGCGGCCAACGCCGCGGCATCATTGATCCCGTCACCGACCATGGCCAAGGTATGACCGTCATGTCGCTCGGCCTGTATGATATGAAATTTCTCGTCCGGCGTCAGCGGTGCACGAATATCTGTCATGCCAATTCCAGCCCCGATTTTTTTCGCAACGGGCAATGTATCGCCGCTCAACATCATGGCATGCACCCCGCGCGCAGCCAGCATCTGAATGCTGCTTTTGGCCTCGGGCCTGATACCATCGGAAAGACCAAAGAAGCCCACAAGTTCGCCATTCATCGCGACAAGAACAGGGGTCATACGCTGACTTTCGATTGTCGCTAATTGCTGTTCGTGAGCCGAGAGCAAAACCTCGTTTTCGCCCATCAGTGCTCGGTTACCAATCAAGACATGATCGCCCGAGAACTCTCCAGATATGCCGCGACCTTGATGCGCTGTGACCGCCGTCGCCCGCGCACCCAAAAGATTACGGTCTCGGGCGATCTCTAAAATCGCATGCGCCAAGGGGTGCTCTGATCCGGCCTGGACCGCCGCCGCAACCCGGATCAAGTTGTCTTCGTCACCATTAAGAGCATTTACCGAATTCACAGTCGGCGTCCCTCGGGTCAGCGTTCCCGTTTTGTCGAACGCGACCACGTCGACGTTATGCGCGCATTCCAGCACGGCTATATCCTTAATCAAAATACCGGCGCGCGCAGCAGCCCCTGTCCCAGCCACAATCGCGCTTGGCGTGGCCAAGCCCAAGGCACAAGGACACGCGATCACCAGAACAGACACCGCGTTGATGATGGCCGTTTCCAGACCAGCCCCCATGATCGCCCAGCCGATCAGCGTAGCCGCAGCGATCATTAGGACAATAGGTACAAAAATATGACTGATGCGATCGACCAAGCGTTGCATCGGCGCTTTGCCAGACTGGGCATTTTCGACAAGTTTGATGATCTTTGCGAGGGTGCTGTCCTCGCCGATCTTAGTGGTCCGAATCTCAATGACCGACGTGCCATTAATAGAGCCCCCAATCACTGGGGACCCGATAGACTTTGATACTGGGCGGCTCTCGCCTGTCATCATGGACTCGTCGGTTTCCGTCACCCCAGAGATAATTTCACCGTCAACTGGGATGCGCTCTCCTGGCCTGACCAAGACAACATCACCCAATCCAACCTGATCAATCGGTGCAGTGACCTCCATCCCATCGCGCAAAACGCATGCGGTTTGGGGGCGCAAATCCATCAACGTGCGGATGGCCTGGGCGGTGCCCTTTTTAGCATGTGCTTCCAAAAGTTTTCCTGCCACCACCAATGTGATCACCAGTGCAGACGCCTCGAAGTACAAATGCACGGTTTGCTGCAAACCGCCGTCGAACATTATCCACACACTGAGGCCATATGCTGCACTTGTCCCAACGGCGACCAAGACATCCATATTGCCGGCCCGCGCTCTGACAGCATTCCATGCACCTATGTAAAAACGTGCCCCCACCCAAAACTGGATAGGCGTGGCCAAGATCATCTGTGCCCAGGCCGGAAGCGCATAAGAAACGCCCATCGGCGGCAAGATCATCATCAGTAGTAGTGGCGCGCTCAGTAGCGCGGAGACAACAAGGGTGATGATCTCGTATCTGAACGCTTTCGCAGCAGCATTTTGTCGGCCTTTTTCGCCATTGTTTCTTGCCGCACCAGCAGGTTCTATGAACTCAGAGGGATAACCGGCCTCGGTGACGCGCTCAACCAACTCATCACAGTTGAACGAACTGTCCCTCACCGTCACTAATGCGGTTTCTAAAACCAAATTCACCGACGCATCGATAACACCGGGCACACCTAAAAGGGTTTGTTCCACGCGCGATGCACAGCCGCCGCAGGTCATCCCTGAAACCGATAATTGTAGCGTCTCATTCTTTGTTGTGCCGTCCATTATGCTTCAAATCCGAGGATTATTGATTAACAAGATTCACTATACTCCTTCCAGTAACTAGAAGGTCAACAAATAGCATATCCGCTGCGCAAATGTGCAATCTAGGCAAATGGCCTTTGCATATCAGGGGTTTAGGTGCATGCTTTAGGGAATAAAAGACACAGATACCGCCCGCACCGGGCGGTGGGATATTTGAGATGCCAGACGAAAGCCATGCGAAGGATCGACCGACATCGGACGATTCAACGTCCGATGTAGAGCGCCCGGTTGAGAAAAGAACAGCCAAACGTCGCCCAAAGACCCTGATTTGGGTTGGCGTTATTGTCGTTCTAGCGATGGCATATTTTGGTGTCACGGAAGTCCACAAACGCATTGCATACATCTTCGAAGAAGACGCCCGCATCGGTGCGGATTTGGTCACGATTTCCTCTCGTGTAGCGGGTTGGATCACCGAAATGCCCGTTGTCGAAGGTGATCGTGTCCAAGACGGCACGGTCATCGTCCAAGTCGATGACCGGGAATCCCAAGTCTTTTTGAACGAATTAGAAGCCCAACGCGCTGGATTGAAGGCCGAGCATCAAAGGCTGCAGGCTGAGCGCAATCTGGTGACAAGCCAAGTCGAAAGCCGATTGGTTTCTGAACAATCCAGGGCCGCTGCAGCTGGCGTTTCGGTATCTTCAATGCGCCCTCAGCTAGAATTAGCAACACGCGAATTGGACCGAACCAAGAAGTTGTACGAAGACAAAGTCGCATCCCGCCGCCAGCTTGATCAGGCAGAGACCCAACTCCAACAAATTGACCGCGAATACAGAATAGCGGTCGCTGACTTAACCGCTGCCAAGTCCAGGGTCGCAGAAGTCCAGGCCGACCGCGCGCGGCTTGATGTTCTGGCCGCCGACTTGATTGTCCTCGAACAGCGCGAGGCAGAAATTCAGGCTCGCATCGCACGTCAACGGCTGGATATTTTAGACCGCACCGTCAAAAGCCCTATTGGCGGCGTCGTTGACCGCACGTTCGTGGATGTAGGTGAATATGTGACTCCAGGCCAGCGACTGGTGTTGGTGCATGATCCGACACGTGTTTGGGTCGAGGCCAATATCAAAGAAACCAATATACGTTCTCTGTCGGTCGGCCAGTCGGTAGATATCAGGGTCGATGCGTATCCAGGGGAAGAGTTTAAGGGCACCGTCCAGATCGTGGGATCAGCGGCAACCAGCCAATTTGCGCTGCTGCCCAGTCCAAACCCAAGCGGCAACTTCACAAAGATCACCCAACGTTTACCGATTAGAATTGCCATCGAAAACCCAGAAGAAAAACTAAGACCAGGCATGATGGTCGAGGTAAAAATTCCAAAATCAACGCCCTAAGCCCCAAGTCGCGCAACCCGAAAAGGACAAACACCGTTGTCCGACGCATCCATCAATCCCGCATTCCAGCCGCAATTTGACCGTTTTGGGCCATCGTATCGATGGTTGGTGACCTTTGCCGGGCTGACAGGTGCGATTGCCATGATCTTGTCGGCGACCATCGTAAATGTCGCCGTTCCCAGTATCATGGGCGCGTTCGGCGTGGGCCAAGACGTTGCGCAATGGGCGGCGACAGCCTTCTTGGCAACAATGGTCGCCAGCCAATTATTGAATTCGTGGGTGGTACAGGCGTTGGGGCAACGCCTTGCCTATAGCCTGACGCTTGGCATCTTCGTCGCAGGTGCATTTATTTCAGCCTTTAGCACTAGCATCGACGTCCTGATTGTCGGGCGGGTCATGCAAGGATTTTCTGCCGGCATTATTCAACCCTTGGTCTTAGCCGTCATGGTCAGCGTATTCCCGCGAAACAAGCGTGGTTTCGCGGTCGGCCTTTACGGTCTGGGTGTGACAATGGCGCCCAGTTTTGGCCCCCTCGTCGGCGGTTTTACAATAGATCTACTGACCTGGCGACACGCATTCCTAATGCCACTGCCGCTCGTGTTTTTTGCATTTGTCGCAGGCTTAATCTTCATGCCCTCCAAGATAGGACGGGCACCGTTGCCCCGGTTTGATTGGACAGGTTTTATTCTTGTTTGCATTACACTTGTCTGCATCATGAGCGCCATCGGAAACGGACATCGGTGGGGATGGGGTTCCGATAAAAACGTCTTCACCGCCATTGCAGGCATCATCGCATTCGCAATGTTTATAGTCGTACAGTTGCGCTCCAATTCTCCGATTTTAGACCCAAAGCTATTCCTGGACCCAAAATTCGCAGCCGCGATGGCCATCGCGTTTGCATTCGGCGCTGGGAATTTCGCCTCGAACTATGCGATTCCCGTTTTTGTTCAAACGATCCAGCACTTCACGCCAACGCGTGCTGGTATGGTTCTGGTCCCTGCTGGATTACTATTGATTTCGTTTATTCCGATATCGGGACGCTTGGCTGATACCGTACCGCCCCACATTCCGATCAGCCTGGGTTGTATCATTTTCGCCGTTGCGACGTATCTGATGTCATATTCAGACGTGAACACCGCATTCTGGACCATGGCGGGGTTAACGATTCTCAGTCGCGCTGCCATCGGTTTGGTGATGCCAAACCTGGGTGGGGCGGCCATGCGCTCTATAACCCCAGAAAAGCTCTATGCGGCTGCCGGGGCATACAATTTCATTCGTCAGGCCGGCGGCGCATTCGGTGTTAATACGACAGCTGCGCTCATCGAATATCGTTCTGCTGTTCATTCCGATTGGTTAACCGCGACACAGACATCGGCGAACGAGTTCACAGTTGAAATACTGGATCGGGTCGAGCGACTGTTGCAAGACGGCGGCTTGCCACCAAATGCACAGGAATGGGGCGCGCTCGACTATTTAGGGCAAACCATATACGCGCAGGCACGGACATTTGGATTCCAAGATACATTTCTGATTATGTCGGTGACTTTCGTCGTCGCTTTGGTACCAGCACTGATACTTTCAAGATCAAAACCAAAAAACGAATAAACAGGACAAAATTTCAGGCGCATTCCCTCCATAACCAGACTCGGTGAGGAGGCCGCAATGACCGCATCAAACGGCAATAATACATCGGAATTGGATTCCTATGAGAAATTAGCGCGACTGCGCCTTATCCGTTCGGAGAACGTTGGACCCATCACTTTCTTCAAACTGTTGGAACGTTTCAAGACCGCCAAAGATGCACTGAATGCGTTGCCATCTCTTGCCAAAAATGGCGGACGCGACGCTAGGCTGAAGGTATGTCCCCAATCTAAAGCCGAAGATGAAATCGCAGAGGTCGAAAAATCTCAAGTGGCGATGGTACACTGGGGGGAGCCGGTATACCCCCGCCTTTTGGTGCATATTGATGATCCTCCACCCATTTTATTTGTTCGGGGGCACACGTCCATTCTGACCAAAAAAGCCGTCGAATTTGTTGGCTCTCGCAATGCCTCAATCAATGGGCGACGTTTCGCTGAGGCCACCGCAAAAGCCATCGGCGAGGCGGGTTATTTGATTGTTTCCGGCATGGCGCGTGGCATTGACGCAGCAGCCCATGAGGGCTCCTTGGCCACAGGCACGCTCGCAGTCCTGGGTGGCGGCGTCGACGTTGTTTACCCGCGCGAACACCGAAAATTGTATGACGCGCTTTTGGAAAAAGGTGCCGTATGCTCCGAAGTTCCATTGGGGGTGACACCTCAAGCGCGGCATTTCCCCCGCCGCAATCGAATTATTTCTGGAATATCTCGTGGAGTTGTTGTGCTCGAAGCCGGGGCCCGATCAGGATCATTAATCACCGCCCGCATGGCATTAGAGCAAGGACGGGAAGTGTTTGCTGTAACGGGTTCGCCTCAAGATCCGCGCGTAAAGGGTGCGAACATGTTAATCCGCCAGGGCGCACAACTGACCGAAAATGCGGCCGACGTGATTGAGACCCTTGGCGGCATGATGCCCTGCAGCTTGGCAGAACGTCGACAAGATAGCCTCCCCCATCAGACGGAGGCACCTACAAATGATGCTGATGTAGAGCACGCGCGCGAACAGATCATTACCTCGCTTGATTACGGCCCCACCGACACAGATGAAATCATCAGGGCCGCGGATACAAACGCGGGCACTGTCGCAACAGTGCTCTTGGAACTAGAACTCGCGGGTCGGTTAGAACGTCATAGCGGCAACCGCGTGTCATTAATTGCGCCAGATTAGGCACATTGAAGGTTTAAAAGGTTCTGAGGCGATTTTTTTTCACGTCGCCTAAAGCTTTGTTTTTAATTAGAAAATTAGCTCCATTATACAGATCATTACATAGGATTAAAAATTTCCCCTGTTGACGGAATGGATTTTTATCGCCAATCCTCGCCCGCCTTCGGTGCACAGGGTGTGCATCGAAGTCAGTATTCGTGATCACAAACAAGGTGCACATGACCAGCGTTGTCGTAGTCGAATCGCCGGCCAAGGCCAAAACCATCAACAAGTATCTCGGTGACGAGTATGTTGTTTTGGCAAGCTATGGCCATATCCGAGACCTGCCATCGAAAGATGGTTCAGTGAAACCGGACGAAGATTTCTCAATGACGTGGGAAATCGATGGGCGCTCCAAAAAACAAGTCGATGAGATCGCCAAAGCGGTCAAAAAGGCCGACGCATTGTATCTCGCGACTGACCCGGACCGTGAAGGCGAGGCGATTTCTTGGCATGTACAAGAAGTCTTGAAATCGAAAAAGCTTCTAGAGGGTAAAGAGGTCAAGCGCGTGGTCTTCAACGAGATCACGAAAAGCGCGATCCAGGACGCGTTTAAAGAGCCCCGCGAATTAGACGTCGAATTGGTCGACGCATACATGGCGCGCCGGGCGCTCGATTATCTTGTGGGGTTCACGCTGTCGCCAGTTTTATGGCGGAAGTTACCTGGGTCACGTTCTGCAGGTCGTGTTCAATCCGTCGCCCTTCGCCTGATTTGCGAACGTGAACTGGAAATCGAGAAATTCGATCCTCAAGAGTATTGGTCGATTAAAGCTGCATTCGAAACCCCACGTGGTGACGCCTTCCAAGCCAATCTGACATATTTGAATGGTGAGAAGCTTGATAAGATGTCGATCGGCTCTGAAGCGCTGGCGATGCAAGCCGTCGCGGCCATCGATGCGGATAACTATTCTGTAAAATCGGTCGAACGCAAACAAACTCGTCGCTTCCCGTCGCCACCATTCACCACATCAACCATGCAGCAAGAAGCATCGCGCAAGCTTTACTTCCCTGCTCGCAAAACGATGCAGACCGCACAACAGTTATATGAGGGTGTCCGCATCGGATCAGAAACGGTTGGCTTAATTACCTATATGCGGACCGATGGCGTGCAAATGGCGAACGAGGCGATCAACGCCGTTCGTGACACCATAAAGAGTAAGTTTGGCGACAAATATGTCCCGGCTGAAGCCCGCGTCTATAAATCAAAAGCGAAGAACGCCCAAGAGGCGCACGAGGCCTGCCGGCCAACTGATGTTGGGCGCGACCCGGAATCTATCGCAGCGTACCTGACGCCCGATCAGCTGAAGCTATATACATTGATCTGGAAGCGGACGATGGCCAGCCAGATGGAAGCCGCCGTGATGGATCAAGTCGGCGTCGACATTAAAACACCAGACGGTGCCATCGGGTTCCGTGCGACCGGTTCCGTGATCGCGTTTGACGGCTTTATCAAGCTGTATCGCGAAAGCAAGGATGACAGCAAAGACGACGATGAGAACAGTCGCATACTGCCCGACATCTTTGAAAACGAAGACATGAACCGCAAAGAAACGTTGCCCGAGCAGCATTTCACGCAGCCACCACCACGTTACAGTGAAGCGTCGCTGGTCAAGAAACTTGAAGAGCTTGGGATCGGTCGCCCGTCGACATACGCCTCGATTATCTCGGTTCTGCAGGACCGCAATTACGTCAAAATCGAAAGCCGTCGTTTTTTTCCCGAAGATCGCGGTCGTTTGGTCACCACGTTCCTGGCCAGCTTCTTTGATCGCTATGTAGAATATGGCTTCACGGCTGACCTCGAACAGCAGTTGGATGATATTTCTGGCGGTAAAATTGCTTGGAAACAAGTCCTCGAAGATTTCTGGAAAGCCTTCAAAGAGAAAGTCGATGGCACAAAGGACCTGAGCGTCCGTAATGTGCTGGATGTGTTGAACGTCGAACTGGGACCGCACTTTTTCCCGGAGCGCAAAGACGGATCTCATCCCCGCAGTTGCCCGACCTGCAAAGAAGGCGAACTGTCGATCAAACTGGGGCGGCATGGTGCATTCCTAGGATGCTCGCGTTATCCAGAGTGTAAGTTTACGACGCCCCTCGGCACGGACCCGATGGAAGCGACCGGCAACGACGGCCCCAAAGAATTGGGAACCGATCCAGACACCGGCAAAATGATCAGCCTGCGGGTTGGACCGTACGGGCCATATATCCAGTTGGGCGAGGAAGAACTTGTCGGCAAAAAGAAAGTTCGGCCAAAGCGTGCCTCGCTTCCCAAGGGAATGGACCCAGAAAGCATCGAATTCGAAACTGCGCAGGGACTGTTATCACTGCCGCGACTGGTCGGTATCGACCCAGTATCCGGCATGGAAATTCGCACCAACATTGGGCGCTTAGGACCGTTTTTGCAGGTGGGAGGCACGTATGTATCGCTTAAAGACGATGCCGATGATGTGCTGACCATCGGATTGAACCGTGCTGTCGATCTGCTTGGCGACAAACCACGTAAGGCGCCACCCAAAGAACTCGGCAAACACCCAAAAGATAAAAAGCCGTTGTTACTCAAAGAAGGTCGTTGGGGGCCATTCATTCAGCATGGTCGGACGATGGCGCGACTTCCAAAAGACGTCGCAATGGAAGACGTGACACTCGAACATGCCATCGAAATGGTTGATGCCAAATCTGGCAAAGGCGGCGCCAAGGCAAAGACGGCGCCCAAGAAGAAAGCTGCCAAAAAGCCCGCCAAGAAGGCGGCGAAAAAGAAAGCCACCAAGGCGAAGGCCAAGCCAAAATCAGAGCCCACAGCCAAGGCCGAGTAATCAACGCCTTGTGACAACGGCCCGTTAGGCTTAGCTTCCGAGCATGGTGAAATCTCCGTTTCCATCCAAGCAACAAATTGTCGACTTCGTTCGGGACACACCCGGCCGCATCGGTAAACGTGAAATCGCGCGGGCGTTCAAGCTTGATGTGGATCAGAAGCGCTTGCTGAAAAGTGTGCTCAAAGAAATGAAGTCAGAGGGCATGCTCGACGCGGGTCGTCGGAAACAAGTCTCCGATCCCAACAGCCTACCCAACGTCAGTATCATCGAAATTTCCGGGGTTGATCTCGATGGCGAGGTATTGGCCAAACCCGCCAAGTGGGAGGGCGACATTGATCCGCCCACCATTTACATGTCCCCCGTTCGCACCAAAACCGGCGCACTCGGCATCGGGGATCGCGCGCTCGCACGCCTCAAGCCGGTTGATGATGGGTACGAGGCTGAAGTCATTCGACCCATCGCAGCGGCACTCAGTGATGTATTGGGGATTATTGTTCAAGTTGAAGGCGAGCGCCGCATTCAACCAATTGAGAAACGCAACCGCAACGACTACGTCATCCAACGCAGCAGTATTGAGGCTGATGTCGGTGATTTGGTCCGCGCCGAAACAATTGGCCGGAATCGAATTGGCTTGAAACGCGCCAAGATCGTTGAGCGCATCGCCGAGGCCGAAGGCCCACGAGCCATAAGTTTGATTTCAGTACACCAGCACGGCATTCCCGTTTCGTTCCCCGATGCGGCCCGCAAACAAGCAGAAGCCGCCACGGTAGCCCCATTGGGAAAACGCGATGACCTGCGTTCGGTGCCGCTTGTGACCATCGACGGAGAAGACGCGCGCGATTTTGATGATGCCGTTTTTGTGGAACCGGACGACGATCCGAAAAATGCTGATGGCCACAAGATCATCGTCGCCATCGCCGACGTCGGATGGTACGTGCGTCCAGGCGATGACTTGGATAAGTCCGCGTTTGAGCGTGGGAACTCTGTCTACTTCCCCGACCGCGTCGTGCCGATGCTACCTGAAGAATTATCAAACGGTTGGTGCTCTCTCAGGCCAAACGAGGACCGCCCATGTTTGGTTGCCCACCTGCGGATCGACAACGCAGGAAACTTGTTATCAAAGCGCTTTAAGCGGGCGATGATGCGCTCGCACGCGCGTCTCACCTATAATCAGGTGCAAGCCGCTAACGACGGCAATCCTGATGCCATGACCGCACCACTGATGGATGAGGTCATAACCCCGCTTTATGATGCATACGCGGTCCTGCTGGCGGCGCGGGAAGCACGTGGGGCCCTTGAGTTAGATTTACCCGAACGACGTGTCATTTTGGATGACAATGGCTCCATCGCACGTGTTGAACCACGAGAGCGGTTGAATAGCCATAAGCTTATCGAAGAGTTCATGGTGCTGGCCAATGTCGCCGCCGCGGAGTTTTTAGAAGAGAAAAATCGCCCGTGTATGTACCGGGTACATGACGAGCCATCGCTGACCAAAGTTGAAGCCCTTTCAGAGGTACTCCAAAGCATCGGCATCCGCTTCGACAAAGGACAGACACTCTCGCCCAAGCGGTTTAACGACATTCTTGAGCGCGCGGCGGACAAACCTTACAGCCAGATGATGAACGACGTGATTTTACGGTCGCAATCACAAGCCAAATACGAACCCAACAACATTGGACATTTCGGTTTGGCGCTGCGTCGGTATTGCCATTTCACATCTCCCATACGGCGGTATTCCGATTTACTGGTCCATCGTGCGTTGATCCGTGGCATGACCCCAAGTGCTGGCGCGCTGCCAGAAGAACACGGCGACTTCGTCAAAATTGGCGAGCACCTGTGTGTCACCGAACGCCGCGCCCAAGTCGCGGAACGCGATGCCATGGATCGGTACGCAGCCGATTACCTGAAGGACCGCGTGGGAGCACAGTTTGGTGCGCGGATATCCGGGGTCTCCCGGTTTGGTCTGTTTGTAAATATTGATGATATAGGTGCGGACGGCTTGGTGCCGATCCGCAGTTTACCCGATGACTATTACGTGCACGACGAAGACCGCCATGTTTTGACGGGCCGATCCAACAAATTGGAATTCCGATTGGGCGACCGGGTCGATGTGAACCTGGTCGAGGCCACGCCCGTAACCGGGGGACTGGTTTTTGAGGTCGCTGGTTACAGCCAACCGGAAAAACCGAAGGCCAGGCCGCAGAAACCTGGGGGTGGGAAACCTCGGAAATTTGGCAAAAAAGTTAAAGGCAAAAGCCGTGCCGCCCGTCGCGCCAAGCGAAAACAGGCTGAAAAGCGCCAATAGCAGCGAAAAAAGATCAGATCGAATGGGTCATAAGAACGATCCGTTAACAAATCTGTGTGACGCTCGGCATATACACAGAGATAAACATCCGCTTAAATAAGGGCATGATTATGCCATTGGGACGCATTCACCGATTGGTCGGTTTGCTCAGCGCTTTTCTTTTAAGCGCGTGCGCCCTGCCGTATACGTCTTCGCCGCCGCCAACAGAAACGTTTGCACGGCCAGCTGTCGCCGATGTCATCGTCGCCGGGTTTGACAATATCTCTGACAAATACATCGAAACAGTGACCCTCAGTCGGATTGGCGTTGAAGGCCTTCGAGGTTTAGGGGCAATCGATCCTGCGATCTCACTCCGCGAAGAAGGAAATGAAATCGTACTCCGGGACGGCGGAATCGAAATAGGCAGGATGCAAAACCCAGAAGAGACCGATGTGCGTGCATGGGCCGCCGCCGTCGTCGCGCTGACTGAAAAAGCACGAGGCCATTCACCGGATATTCGTAAAGCCTCGGCTGAGAAAATCTATGAAGCCATTTTTGATGGGGCCTTATCAGACCTGGATATTTTCTCGCGATACGCGGGCAGCGCCGAAGCCACGCGGAACCGGGCCAAACGTGATGGGTTTGGCGGCCTTGGCATTCGCTTTCGAATTGAACACGGCATCGCCGTCGTGACGAAAGTTATCAAATCAACGCCGGCGCACGTGAGTGGACTGCGACAAGGTGATCGAATTCTGAATATCAACGGTACCAGTATTCGCGGATTAAAAAGCCGCGAGATTACGCGGCTCATTCGAGGGCCTGTGCACACAAAAGTCCGGCTGAAGCTATCGCGTACCGAAAGCGTGCAACCCTTCTCCGTCGAAGTTGAACGGGCGCACATTGTGCCGGAGACTGTCATCACCAAAATCGATGACGGGATCGCAATTATACGGATTAGTAGTTTCAATCACGATACCGCCAACGCCGTCGAGCGCGCGCTTAATCAGTTGAACGCGCCGAATAGCCCGGCTGTGCTCGGTATTGTTCTGGACTTGCGGGGCAACCCTGGAGGCCTGTTACGGCAGTCCATCAAGGTCGCCGATCTGCTGCTGACCCAGGGTGATATCTTGCGCACCATCGGCAGGCATCCTGAAAGCCTGCATCACTATGAGGCCGGAGGGAAAGACGTCGCTGCCGGACTGCCATTGGTGGTCCTGGTGGATGGAAAATCTGCTTCTGCAGCCGAAATTGTCGCAGCGGCGTTACAAGATCGGGACAGGGCTGTGGTGGTCGGGACATCATCTTATGGTAAAGGCAGCGTCCAAACAGTTATTCGCCTAC
>CBFHXC010000016.1:0-44545 GCA_965659695.1 Rhodospirillales bacterium | reverse complement strand
CGATATGGGTCTGACCGGCATTGTCGGTCCGAACGGCTGTGGCAAATCCAACCTTGTTGAGGCCCTTAAATGGGTGATGGGCGAAACCTCCGCCAAGCAAATGCGCGGCGGCGAGATGGATGATGTCATCTTTGCCGGTTCTGACCGACGCCCATCCAGGAATGTCGCCGAGGTTGTTCTGACGCTAGACAACGCCACACAAGGTGGCCCAGCACAATTCGCTGAAGCTGACGACCTGGAGATCGCACGACGGATTGAGCGTGAAAAAGGCTCATTATATAAGATCAACGGCCAGGATATGCGCGCACGTGATGTGCAATTGCTGTTCGCGGACCAAGCAACAGGAGCACGTTCGACAGCATTGGTCAGCCAAGGCCGCATTGGCGCCGTTATTGCCGCTAAACCCACAGACCGCAGAATGCTCTTAGAAGAGGCAGCCGGTATTCGCGGACTTCATTCGCGTCGGCACGAGGCTGAACTGCGGCTGCGTGGGGCGGAAAACAACTTAGAACGCCTGGATGATATCCTCATCACGCTTGATTCGCAGATGAACGCGCTGAAAAAGCAGGCCCGCCAGGCGACACGCTATAAAAACCTATCGGATTTGATCCGCACCGCCGAAGCGACACTGTTTTATATTCGCTGGACTACGGCAGAATCGGAACTGGAAACGTTCCGCACTCTCTTGTCTGAGATCGAGAAAGAAGTCACTACGTTCGCGCTGACGGTCACCGCAGCAGGAACCGAACAAGCAGAAGCTGCGGCCGAAGTCCCTGCCCTTCGCGATTCAGAAGCTGCCGCCGCTGCGGCACTTCAACGTTTGATCATCGCCAAGGATGGCTTGGACGAGGAAGAACAGCGCATCGCTGCGCAAACAGCAGATGTGCAGCGCCGTATCGAAGAAACCGTCGCCGATTTGATCCGCGAGCAAACACTTATTTCCGATGCCAATGCAGCTCACGAGCGTCTGAGCGGCGAAAAAGAACGCATTGAAGCTGCACGCGAAGGCGAAGAAGAAGCGCGCAGTCAGGCTGCATCCGATCTGGAATCCGCGAATGACGCCGTCGGTGCGCACGAAGGAACAATCGGCATCCTGACCCAACAAGTTGCCGAGACAGAAGCAAAGCGGGGCTCTCTTGAGCGCCGTGAGCAAGAAATCGATAACCGCCACCAGCGCCTTGGGGCACGCTTGTCAGAACTTCGTGAAGAGCACGGCAGACTGAGTGCCGACGCACCCGAAGCCGATGCGCTGCATGATGCGGAGCGCGATATCGCCAGTCGCGAAGAAACCGCCCAATCCGCAGAAGCTGAAAACCAAGCTGCCGAAGCTGGGCGCTTGGCGGCACAAGGCACACTCGAAGAAGCGCGTCAGGTCATGAACGATGCGAGAGATGCCGCGACCAAACTAGAGGCAGAAAAAGACGCATTGTCGAAACTGCTTGATACTGGCGATCCGGACATATTCCCGCCGTTAATTGATTCACTAGGCGTGGAGCCTGGCTTTGAAGGTGCATTGGGTGCAGCGTTGGGCGACGAGATTGAGATCCCGATTGACGAGGCTGCCCCTATTCACTGGCGCGCATTGCCCCCGATGGAGGATGCATCACCACTTCCAGGCGGGGCAAAGCCTTTAAGTGAATGGGTCCAAGCTCCCGCCGCCCTTGCCCGTCGCTTGTCACAAATCGGCGTGGTCGATAGCGTTGAAGTTGCGAAGTCTTTGATGGGGCAACTTAAGGCCGGTCAACGTTTGGTCACCCGCGATGGCGCCATGTGCCGGTGGGATGGCTTTACCGCTTCCGCTGGCGCACCAACGGCCGCTGCCCGCAGACTGGAACAACGCAACCGCCTGCGCGAGGTCGAGGCGCAAGTCTCCACCGCTGACCAAGGCCGTCGTGCCGCAGAAACACAATTCGAAGCGGCCCGCGCGCAGCTAGAAAAGTGCAACGAGGCCGAGCGGTTTGCCCGTGAAGCGGTTCGTGCATCAGAGGCTGCGTTGACAGAAGCGCGTAATATTTTCGGTCAAATCCAAGCGCGGATGGCGGAGCATAGTTCTAAGATTGCAGCAGTCACTGATCAAATCACAACCCTTGAAACAGATTTGGCAGAGGCCGCTAGTCAATTGGCTGAAACCCGCTCGGAACGCGCAGCGTTGCCAGACGTTGCTGCTGACCGTGCGCAGATCGAAACCTTACGTGCCGAATTGGCAGAACGTCGCACCCACCAAATGGAATGCCGTGCCAAGCATGACGAAATCGAACGCTTGGCCCGAGAGCGCAATCAGCGCTTGGCAGATATTCAGCGGGAATTGCAGTCTTGGACGCAGCGCCGTGAATCATCGACCGAACGTTTGGGTGAGCTTGAGCAACGCAAAGTTGAGCTGGGTGAAATGCGCACCGCGTTGGCTGAAAAGCCAACGGAACTCCACCAGCGTCGGCAAGCCCTACTGACCGAGATCGAAGGTGCAGAGAACGTTCGAAAAGAAGCTGCCGATAAACTGGCAGCAGCAGAAGCACGCCTGGCCGAGGCTGACAAGGCGCTACGTAATGCCGAAACAGCGCATGCAAAAGCGCGCGAGGACAAAGTCCGCGCCGAAGGGTCTGTCGAACAAGCCCGTCAGAACTGCCATGCAATCGTAGAACGCGTGAAAGATCGGCTGGAATGCCGCCCCGACCAACTATTTGAAATCTCTGGCCTAGATCCAGAGAAACCATTGCCTGAGTTGGAAGCCACAGAGCGCAAAGTTGAGCGGCTGCTTCGAGAGCGCGAAACCATGGGCCCCGTCAACTTGCGTGCCGAGCAAGAAATGCGCGAATTGACCGAGCAAATCGAAACACTCAATTCAGAGAAAGATGACCTGATCCAAGCCATCGACAAACTTCGTCGCGGGATATCAGAACTGAATCGTGAAGGTCGCCAACGTCTTTTGCAATCGTTCGAAGAGGTAAATACCCACTTCCAAGAGCTATTCACCAAACTGTTTGGCGGGGGCTACGCGCATTTGGAATTGACGGAAGCTGATGATCCATTGGATGCGGGTCTGGAAATCATGGCCAGTCCGCCAGGTAAAAAATTGCAGAACCTGACACTGTTGTCTGGTGGAGAGCAGGCACTTACTGCACTTTCGTTGCTGTTTGCCGTGTTCCTGACCAACCCGGCACCTATTTGCGTCCTCGATGAGGTCGATGCGCCACTGGATGATGCAAACGTGGATCGATTCTGCTCGATGTTGGATGAAATGTCGAAGGATGGCACCACACGATTCCTGGTCATTAAACATCACCGGATGACCCTGGCCAGAATGGATCGATTGTATGGTGTGACCATGTCCGAAAGAGGTGTGTCACAGCTGGTTTCGGTTGATTTGCAGAAGGCAGAGAAGATCCGCCAAACGGCATAGTGTTATTCCCGAAATGAATCCTTGCGGGTTTGTCCCAATTTGATAAAAAACCTTGGTTTTGGGGCGTTTGGCGCTCTCGATCATGGTTTGGGGCGCTGAACACGCCCAGGAGGACGCTAACATTGTCCGAGAATGACAACCCAAAACGGTCGCCCGAGGATATTTCCGCGTTTGGCGAAAAGATTAAAAAAGCCCGGGAAGCCGAGGAATCACGGCGACTTTGGGGACGAGATTTCGATAAGCCACCGCAGTCTGCTCTAGGGCTTGCTTTTCGGGTGTCTGTCGAGTTAGTTTCCGCCCTAGTCGTGGGGTTAGCCATCGGCTGGGCGTTGGATCAGTGGTTAGACACAGGTCCTCTTTTAATGGTCGCGTTCCTTGTATTGGGATTCGCGGCCGGTTTAATGAATGTGTATCGCGTCGCGGTGGGTATGTCTCGCCAGATAGGATACAAGGAAAAGACCGAGGTTTCCGAAGCAGACAATGCTGACGGGGACCCAAGAAGAGGGAAAGACTGAAGTGGCTGAGGGACAATCCCCGCTCGCGCAGTTTGAAATCAAAAAGCTTGTTGATATCAACATTGCCGGCGTCGACGCATCGTTCACCAACTCATCATTGTTCATGGTGCTGACCGTATTAGCGGTGAGCTTGTTCCTGATCGGCGGCATGCGCAAAAGCGCGCTGGTTCCCGGTCGCTGGCAATCGATGGCTGAGCTTTCATATGTCTTTATCGCCAACATGTTGCGCGACAACGTTGGCAACGCAGGGCGCCCTTATTTCCCGTTCATTTTCTGTGTCTTCATGTTTGTCTTGTTCGGCAACATGCTTGGTATGGTTCCGTATAGCTTTACGTTTACGAGCCATATCGTGGTGACGTTTGCTTTGGCCTTTTTCATTTTTGTCGGCGTGACGCTGATCGCGATTGTGAAGCACAAACTTCACTTCTTCTCGCTGTTTATGCCTCCTGGCGTGCCAATTTACATGGCACCGATCCTCATTCCGATTGAGCTTATTTCCTACTTGTCTCGTCCTGTATCGCTGGCCGTTCGTTTGTGCGCCAACATGCTGGCCGGTCACACACTGCTAAAGGTTTTCGCGGGCTTCATCATCTCGATGGGTGTCGCCGGTGTTCTACCATTCGCATTTGTAATTGCTTTGACTGGCCTGGAATTCTTGATCGCCTTCTTGCAGGCGTTCGTATTTGCGATTTTGACCTGCCTTTACCTGAATGATGCGCTGCATCTTCACTAGGCAAATTTTAACAACAGTTACAAAACTATCTCTCGAACCAGAAAGGAACTACTCATGGAACTCGATGCTGCAAAAATGATTGGTGCTGGCCTTGCCGTGATCGGCGTACTTGGCTCAGGTATCGGTATCGGCAATATCTTTGCTGCTTTCATCCAAGGCATTGGCCGGAACCCATCTGCACAAGGTGCAATGTTCCCAATGACAATGCTGGGCTTCGCACTTGTTGAAGCTGTTGCGTTGTTCGCACTCGTTGTCGCATTCATGATCCTGTTCCTCTAGGTCCAGGTGGATTTCGGGGCCTTGGCCCCAATTTCCGTCTATTGAATGTAAGGGGATAACATGCCTCAGTTAGATTTCGCGACCTATCCGCCACAGCTAGTATGGCTGGCCATTACTTTTACGGTGATGTTCGTCCTGATGTGGAAAGTCATCGTTCCAAAAATTTCCGATGCATTGGAAGCTCGGCAGATGCGTCTTGAGGAAAACCTCAAGAAGGCAGAGGACCTGAAACGAGAAGCAGAAGCGACACTTGCCGCTTATGAAAACGCTCTCGCTGAGGCCCGTTCCGAGGCCCATAACCAAATTCAGAAGATTCAAGCTGATCTTCACGAGGCGGCTGCGAAGGAAGAAGCGGAACTGACTGAAAAGCTCGACGCCAAATTGGCTGAAAGCGAAAAAGCGATTGCGGCCGAAGTCGAAAAAGCGATGGAAAGTGTTCGTGGTGTCGCTGTCGACATTGCAGGTGCTGCAGTCGAACGACTGAGTGGTGGCTCCCAAGACCAAGCTGCTGTTGAAAAGGCCGTTGATGCGGCCATTAGCGGCAAGGCATAGGGGGAGCGAAAAATGTTCACTGATCCAACATTTTGGGTAGCTGTCGCGTTTGTTTGCTTTATTGTCCTCGTTTTTAAGCCTCTTTCCAAGTTCGCTGCGGGTGCTCTCGATAGCCGTGCGGACAATATCAAAGAAGAACTGGACGAGGCTGAACGCCTTCGCAACGAAGCACAGGATCTGCTGGCCCAGTATCAGCGCAAGCAACGTGATGCAGCCAAGGAAGCTGAAGATATTATTCAGCATGCCAGAGACGAAGCGGAACGGCTTGACCATGAGGGCCGTGCCCGACTGAGTACTGCACTTGAAAGTCGCGAGAAGCTAGCTATGGATCGCATCCAACTCGCAGAACAACAAGCCGTTGATAAAGTCCGTAATGAGGCGATCAGCGTTGCGATTTCAGCTGCGGAAAGCGTCTTGGCCCAGAACCTGGATAAAGCAAAAGCCGATGCGTTAATTGATGACTCAATCTCAGGGCTGTCCGACAAGCTCCACTAAGCTGTTTGCGGATAAAAAAGATTTGAGGGAGGTGCTTGTCGCCTCCCTTTTTTATTGCCCTTACAAATAAGTGATCAAAGATCTTTTATCACGCTTCTCAGGGGTTCATTCTACGCTTATAAACAAAGCATGTTCATTCGCACGTTTATTATCGCATCTTTCATCTCAGCAACAATCTTCGTGACCTCGAATGCATCCGCTGCATTCAACGGCGAGGTTTTGGTCGCGCCACCACCGCCGAATTGGTCAGGTGGGGCCATTTCTGAAACTAAGGACGGGACACTTCAAACTTGGCGTCGCGCATTCAATTCACGCGATGGCATCTCTGAGAGCATATCGATCCGCCGGTCTGCGTTGCCAGATAACCCAGATATCAATGCACTCGCTAACACTGTGGCAATGCGTGTTGGTGCCATATGCGAGAATTATAACGAAACGGTGCTAAAACCATTAAAGACTAAAATTGGATCGGGGCTATCGTTTACCATCACCTGCAAGCCTTCGTCGGCAGGCCCACAATCAAAACAAAGACTTTATATACGTACCCGCGTCATGTTGGGTGAGTTCAATCAATATGTTGTCGAGCGCACTTGGCGTGGCGATATCCAACATCCGACTAGCCCTATTAATTCACCAAAGACGAGGGCGTCATGGCAGGCGTTTTTTGGAGCCACCAGCATCTGCAATACATTGATATCTGAATGTAGTGAAGAACGGGCAAGAGACATTCATGCCCACGAACGGTTTAAGAAAATGCGTGCCATGCCCGAGGTGATCCGCCCCGTCATGGAACCGACAGATATACAAATCGTCGCGAGTAAGTTTGGACAGTTGACTGGCCGGGCCCAGGCATGCGGCGAGGACATCACGCCATTAACCAGTAAAATCGGGCGGATGTTCGCGCATGTGTCCCCCAACGATCAAGTTTCAAGCGTTGCTGTAGCAACATTCAACTCAGCAAGGGAAACGACCTATACACATCAAACCAGTTTACCGCGTGAACAGTGTGGTGAAATACTGCGAACATTCAGATCCCATCCAAGCCGGGTCGGCGTCTTTCATAATTATGCCCAGAGGTTTCTTTGATCATGGCTGATGGCATCACCGTCATTGAAGCAGGTGGATCTGCAGTAGATAGAGGCACATCTATCGGTAAAGCTGTGGCTGAATCCGTGCACCAGGCAGTGGTCACACAATCTGAGTTTTCCGAAGCATTGGAATTATTTCAGGGCACTGATTATCTGAAGGCCATTCGCACAGCCGCCACAGACGCATATCCCGAATACATGCAAGAACTCGAAGCGATGGCAACAGCCATTGAAATTGAGACCGAGAAGCTTTTTATCTGGAATTGTCGCGGGGACTTGCGGTTCCCTCCAGAAACCATGCAGCGCCGTTTGGATAGCCTAACAGAAGGTTGTACTACCGTGCTGGCGCCTATGACTGAAAAAGACGGTCCCGCGGTCATCGCGCACAACGAAGACGGTGATGGTGGCTTTATGAATCATCGGTATTGGCTAAAGGCTGACCCCGATGACGGCCCCGCATTCGAGAGCTTTTTATACCCCGGCATGCTACCCGGTCATAGTTTTGGAATGAATGCGGCAGGATTGGTCCAAACCATCAATAATATTCGTCCAGATGATTTGAAACCAGGCATTCCCCGCCATTTCATTTGCCGCGCCATTCTGGCATCTGAAAACCTTCAACAAGCCGTTTCCCACTTGCAACGGACGGATCGCGCTTCGGGGTTTCATCACGCTATTGGGTTTCCAGGTATGGAAGCTCCGATGTCGATTGAAGCACCGGCTTCTGGGATGGTGCTGCGTAATGTGGCGGCACCTCAAGCCCATGCCAATCATCTATTGGACGATTATTTCGAAAAGCTAGATCAAGTCATCACCGAGTCTTCGGCTTACCGTCAATCAACAGTTGATCAACATTTGTCTGGTGGTGGCGACCCGACAAAGCCAGAAAATATCTTATTTCAGCAGGGCACAGATAATGGCCATTCGGTCCTACGCCGTCCTGATGATGGTGGAGACGATTATGGCTGCACGCTTGCGACGGCGGTGTTTCGGCTTTTTGAAGACCATGTTGAATGGACGGTCCACGCCGCCCCCGACATCATGAATACCCTCACCGGGCGATACGATACCTAAATCGGTTTTGTTGCTGAAAAGCACGCCCATCCCATGCCGCCCTTGGCACTTAAATCCCTGCCAAACCGCCACATATCCAAATTAAAATCGACGGCCGTTGCGGGGATACCTTCGATCAATCGGTCATATGTTTGCTCCAGTCGAATGACCAAGTTTGTAAAGTGCCTATTCATATGAACCGACCAGTCTTGTGTATTGATATCTATGAACCCTACATCCAACAATGCGCGAACAAAATCCTCCGTGTCATAGGCATCATCTGAACCGTGCCGCGCACATATCCGGGCAAGATCATCCTCGGTACAATTCGCAGCACGCGTGGTCTGATCCGTGAATATAATTTCCCCCCCCGGTTTGAGAACGCGACGGGCTTCACAAAACATCTTTGGCTTATCTGTGGCGTGAACCATCGCTTCTTGCGCCCACCAGGCATCGAACATTTGATCAACAAACGGTAAATCTTGAAAGTCTGCATACTCATTTGTGACCAGAGTGCCGACACCGGAGAGTACCGCCAATGTTCGTCCAACAACCAAATGATCGTCTTCGACATTTGTTGCCGTAACCTTTAGACCAGCCGCACGGGCCAGGTATCTGGCTGTCGCGCCCCATCCGCTGCCGACCTCAAGCACGTGAGCATGCGCCCCTAAGCGCGCCGCAGAGAGCATCCGTCGCTTGGTTTCCACAACAGCAGCTTCTAAGTCAGTTGCCGGCAAATCATAGAACCCAAACTGAATGCTGTCGCCCCAAACCCGAGCATACAACTGATCAATCCCGGTTCGCCCGTAATGCAACGCTGTTTTTTCTAAGTGCTCTCTCGATGTCAGCAATTTTTCCTCCTGATCCATTCATAAACTTGAACGTCGAGGCAATCGCCTCGGAAAAGGCTATGGACGGAATAGGAGAAAAATGTGCGTTTACCCGAACAAATGATGCCAGAGGACAAGCCGCTGCACGGCACTCTCATGGATATTATCACCGCATACGATAGAGAGCTCTTTGCCACAGGGATTCAGTTGTCGCTGCAAAATGATTTCCATCAGTTAAAGGAGATTGGAAAGACCTTGGATAAGCTTCCGCTCACACCCAACTTTGATCCAGATGTGAACGATATCGGGCCCGCCAATGGCTTTTGGATGAAGGGCATTGATGTGAAGGGAGAGGTGGTGTTCACACAGGCAGCACGCATGTATGATTGCAGATTAAAGACCCTGGCAATCTTACATCAAAAGCTGAACGCATTTTATGCTAGCCCCGAACAGTCGGCAGAAGAAGGCGAAAGTTGCGTATGTGAAGCACCTGCTACCCATTCCATGACCGGCCAGATTTCCTATCACGGGGAAATTTGGTTGAAGCCGTATTTCCGAAAACGTGGACTGACGGAGTCCCTACCCCGACTAATGCTGGCGCTCATACTGATGCGCTGGGCTCCCGATTATGTCTTTGGAATGGCACAACCTGGAATCTGCCAAAAAGGTGTCAGCGCGGGCTATGGGTATCGTCACATGCAGCCCCACGGCATGATTTGGAATGTACCATCCAAAGGCACACTAGATGAATGGGTCATTTGGAATGACTATGACGACATCATGAAAGTGCTTATGCGGCCATCAATGGAATAGCGATATCGTCGGCCCACTCCGAGATAACGACGAGCGTTGGAACACCAAGTGAATTGCGCGACCGCATCAATAGGCGTTTATAAGTCACCCATACAGGATCATTGTTCGGACGGCGGATGAAGGCGCGCACGTGGTCTATTTTGACATCCCCGTTCGCCATCACTTCGTCATAATCGCTACAAACCCGTTCCTCATATTCAAAATCAGGTTGTGACCTTACGCATGCACGTCCCAATGATTCTGTAGCCCAGGCTGCACCGAACACAGAGACTGCCGTCGAAGATTTACCGACATGACGAATCATTAGATTGGACTCTGTGGTGTCATAATTGAAGGCCAAGCTGAATCCAGAATACGGCCCAAGGCCATCCGGGCCTGTGGGGTAGTCATCATTTTTGTGATCTGTATCCCAATGCTCAAAAGTACGCTGGATCAAATCCCCTTCATGACGCACATGGACGGGATCAATGGGATGCATTTTTGTGCCTAGAAACGGCATGACATCCGCATAGGGGGCAATATCGATCATTCGCCTTAGTGCGCCTGCAGGCTTAAACCCACCCTAGCGAGCCCATGCCCCCCAAAAGAACTCCAACGACACAATTGTGTCAGGCGCACTCTCGACCAATACCACAGCAGCTGTCGAGACGGCCTGTGAAGAGACATATTTCACATTCCAGCGAAGGATCAGTTGAGGCCCCTGTTTAACGACCTCCACCATTCTCATGTGGGTGAACGCACGTCTGCGTGCTTCAATAGTAGAATCTACAAAGAAGTGCGGGACTTCACGGCCAGAGTCATCAATCCAAACCGCATGAACCTCATGTGCGTCAAAGGGAGACGTGGAAGTTAGGTCTTTAATACCCAATACCTCGTCCATGCCCCCTCCAGCAATCACATAACATCAAGTTCCAGTATTGTACACTTTCAACAGATGAAGGAAATTGGTTTTAACATCATCATCTTCGATGCGATCAAGTTCTTTTGCCAGTTGCAACGCGCGACGAGATATCTTTTCGTCCTCATTGGATTTTTCGCTCAATCCTTCGAAGTAAAAGCTAACAGGTACATCTAGGATATTACACATATCCCAAAGTCTGCTGGAACCAATTCTATTGGTGCCCTTTTCATACTTTTGGACCTGCTGGAAGCTAATGCCCAGCTTTTCACCTAGCTGAGTCTGCGTAAGTCCACGCATAATTCTAACTTCACGTAGACGCTTGCCCACATGAACGTCTGTTGGATGTGGCATATTCGGTTATCTCCCTTTGCCAGTAGCAAATATGACCTCCGTCATGAACACAGTTTACCAACTCTGACCTATAGGAATCACGCGCTAAAACACCTTTGCGCGAATGTTTGCGGAAAATACTTAGTTTTTTTGGCTTCAGTTAAATAAGGTTCAATTGCTCGTCTTTGCCAGTAACAAGTGCGAGCCATTGATCCTCTGTCAGAACCAAAACTCCCAATTCCTCAGCTTTTCTGAGCTTCGATCCCGCGCCTGGCCCAGCGACCAAGATATCCGTTTTTTTTGACACAGACCCAACAACCTTGGCCCCTAAAGACTCCGCTTTTACCTTGGCTTCAGCACGCCCCATTTGCTCTAAAGAACCTGTAAAAACAACGGTTTTACCGCTCACAGCCGTATCAGATGCCGCCGCCTCCACCGCCTCTATGGTCAGCATAGAAACCAGATCATCCAGATCGGCACGACTTCGTGCATCGCCAAAGAAGGCGATCAAATCGGCTGCGACAGATGCCCCGATACCATCAATGTCGACCAGATCTGAGGCCTCTTGGCCCAACGGGTCGGCGTGTGCCGCTTCCATTTGTTGGCACCAGTTATCAATGTCGCCATAGGCCCGGGCCAGATCACGTGCTGTTGTTTGACCGACCTGGCGAATCCCCAACGCATATATCAGCTTGTCCAGTCGAACGGTGTGGCGAGAGTTAATGGATTGAAACAAATTCGCGACCGAAGTTTCGCCCCAACCCTCTTGAGACAAAAGTTCTTGGCGGAACTCATCACCGCGAGATTCTATTTTGAAAATATCAGCAGGTGTCCGAAGCACCCCTTTTTCCCAGAAAGCTTCGATGGTCTTGGCGCCAAGCCCTTCGATATCAAGAGCATCACGCGAGACGAAATGCTTCAACCGTGCAACCTGTTGATGCGGGCATTCCAATCCACCAGTACACCGGCGAACGGCCTCACCCTCTGGGCGCATGGTTTCTGTCTTTAGCGGACAGGGGCAGATACGAGGTGGCGACCACATAACTTCGTCACCAGATCGTTTGTCCTGCAATACCTCGACAACTTTCGGGATCACGTCGCCTGCCCGCTCAATAATCACACGATCACCCATACGCGCATCAAGTCGCTGCAGGACTTCATCCTCGTTATGCAAGGTCGCACGGCGCACCACCACCCCACCAACCGTAATCGGTTCGAGTTCCGCGACGGGCGTCAACGCGCCAGTTCTGCCGACTTGAATGACGATGTCATTGAGGATTGTTTCTGCCCTTTCGGCCGGGAATTTATGGGCAATCGCCCATCTAGGGGCACGGCTAACAAATCCCAACCGTTGTTGCCAATCCAACCGATCTACTTTGTACACCACACCATCAATATCGTATGGCAATGTCGCGCGGTCTGAGCCTAGCTTCTGATAAAGCGCTATCACGTCACTCCGATTATGACATACGGATGCATAGGGATTGACCGGCAAACCCCATGCCTTCAATCGATCATAGTAGGCTGATTGCGTCTTCCAATCGACGTCACCGCCATAGCCTTGACCATCAACCCCGGATACATGTCCCCAAGCGTAGGCAAACAGTTTGAGCGGTCGCGACGCGGTCACAGAAGCGTCCTTTTGACGTAGCGACCCTGCGGCCGCGTTCCGAGGATTGGCAAAGACCTTGCCACCGCTTTCTTCCTGGCGTGTGTTCAGGTCTGCAAAATCTGTCTTGGACATATAGACCTCGCCACGAACCTCAAGGATGGGCGGGCAGTCAGTGGTAATTTCATTGGGTATTTCGGCGATGGCCCGGATGTTTGCCGTGACGTCTTCACCCTCACGGCCATCTCCTCGGGTCGCACCCTTCACAAGTTTCCCATCTTCATATCTGATCGAAATGGACAGCCCATCAATTTTTGGCTCTGCGATCAGATCAACTTGCTCATCCGCTGGCAAATTCAAAAACCGACGAATTCGGTCATAGAAATCTGCAACATCTTCTTCGGAAAATGCATTCCCCAATGACAACATGGGTGGCGAATGCTGGACTTTGCCAAACCCTGCTGCAGGGGCGACTCCAACTTTCTGGGACGGACTATTCGCCAAGACCAGTTCTGGAAACCGCGTTTCAATGGCCTCGTTTCGCTGACGTAGCGCGTCATACGCAGCATCTGATATCGTCGGCGCATCTTGATTATGATAGGCCTCATCATGTTGATGTATTTCAGCGGATAAAGCCTCTAACTCAACCTTAGCATCCGGTTTCAGAAGTTGATCAACCGGCACATCACGCAAAGACGACGCGTCGCTCATGCAGCCGCGCCCTTGATCAAGCTATCGGCCGCCGCGCGGGCTTCTCCAGTTACTGTCTCACCAGATAGCATCCGTGCTATTTCTTCAACGCGCGCGCCGTCATCCAACATTTCGACCGTGGTGCTGGTTGAAGATGCAGACTGCGACTTCTTCACGACAAAGTGGTTGTTGGCTTGCGCCGCCACCTGAGGTGAGTGCGTAACAACCAGAACTTGGGAATCCTGACCCAATTTCGCCAATCTTTCGCCGACGGCTGAGGCCACGGCACCACCGATGCCAGCATCCACCTCGTCAAACACCAACACAGGCACAGGGTCAGCATTGGCCAAAATGACTTTCAGCGCCAGCATAAACCGAGCCAACTCGCCACCCGACGCAATCTTGTTGATTGGCCCTGCCGGGGCTCCGGGGTTGGTTGCAACTTGAAACGCGACTTTATCGATGCCCTTTGCAGACCAGTTTGTTTCATCCACTGTTGATATGTCGGCCGAAAAAATCGCAGCCCCCAATTTTAACGGTGCCAATTCAGCGCACACAGCATCACCCATCTGTTTCGCTGATGATTTTCTCTTCTCTGAAAGTTTGGATGCCAAATCCACAAACTGGCTCCGTGCTGCCTTTGCTTCCTTCCGAAGGCGTTCAAAGTTCGCTTCGTCATTATCCAGATTATCCAAATCGTTTTGGAATTTTTCTTTCAGATCTGGCAATAGAGATACTTCGACGCCATGCTTGCGCGCGATGGCTCTCATCTCGAACAAGCGGCTTTCTGCGGCTTCTAGATCCGCCGGATCCATATCAAGCTCTGACGACGCACGCTCTAAAAATCCAATGGCATCCGCGACGCCATCTGCTGCACGTTCCAACGACCCGACCGCGTCATCGAGTTTCCCTGCAGCGCGTTCCTGGACGTCGCCGACCAGCCGTAAAGATTTAAGCAGTTGCTCTTCGATTCCGCCATTTCGACCAAGTGCTTTGGTCGCTTCATCTAGGGCTTCAGAAATCTGCTCGGCCGATTGTAACAATTTACGTTGTTCAGAAAGTGCTTCTTCTTCGCCTTGTTGCGGGTTCAGCTTGTTCAACTCATCAACTGCATAGCGTAAGAACTCTTCATTTTCGGTAGCGTTCGCCCTTGAACGTTCAGCCTCTTCCAACGATTCAACTGTCACACGCCAATGGAAATAAGCCTTCGCCACGTCATTACAGAGTGTTTGATGATGCCCAACGGCATCCAATAAATCACGATGGCTAGAAGGGTCGAGCAAGAGTTGTGTATCGAACTGGCCATGGATTTCTACCAATGCTTCACCAACACGTTTAAGCAAAGCAATGCTGACGGATTGATCATTGATGAACGCACGCGTGCGCCCGTCTTTCCCCAGAACTCTGCGGAGCAACAGATCCTCGTCGCCGATCTCAATCCCTTCTGCTTCGGCAATCTGGCAGGCATCATGGTCCCGTGCGATATCAAAAACGGCGGTCACAGTGGCCTTGTCAGCCTCCTTGCGGAGCAATCGAGCCTCGGCGCGCAAGCCCAATGCCAATCCAAGTGCATCCAAGAGGATAGACTTTCCGGCTCCTGTTTCGCCCGTCAACGTCATCAGGCCGTTATGGAAGTCCAGATCCAAGCGATCTATCAAAACTACATTTCGAATTGAAAGGCGCGTCAGCATGACGACGTTATCCCGTGACTAGGCCTCAAGGTCGTTACCAAACCTTATACCAAGGCTTGGATTCTGCTTTGGTCGGCCCTGTATCAACAAACAAATCGTAGGAGTCCGAATACCATTCACTGCTTGGGAAATTATGGCCCAGAACCGATGCGGTCTTGCGCGCTTCACTCGTAACACCCAATGCAAGATACGCTTCTGTTAAGCGATGCAATGCCTCGGGGACGTGTGTTGTGGTCTCATATTCATCTACCACAGTGCGGAATCGGTTGATCGCCGCCAAGTAGTGTTTTTGCGTCAAATAGTAACGGCCAATTTCCATTTCTTTGCCCGCCAAATGATCATAAGTCAGATCAATCTTAATTTTGGCGTCGCGTGCGAATTCGGATTCGGGGAAGCGACGAAACACCTCATTCAGCGCATTTAGCGCCAGTTCTGTCATTTTCTGGTCCCGCGCCACATCAGATATCTGTTCGTAGTAACTGAGCGCCTTGAGATAGTAAGCGTATGCGACATCACGATGGGCCGGATGCAATTGTGTGAAACGGTCCAGCGCAATAATTGCATCATCATAGCGGTTACTCTGATAATAGGCATAGGCTGCCATGAGCTGCGCCTTGGTCGCCCAAACCGAATATGGGTGTTGGCGCTCGACCTCGTCAAATTCAGCTGCCGCACGTTTAAAATCGGTGTTTTGCAACAAATCCATGGCGTTATTGTAGATGTCTGCAACGGGACGTTCGATATAGTCCGGCTCTTCCACAATGGTGCAGGCAGAAAGCACAGCAATCAGCATCGCAACAGATAGTTTGGGGGCTATTCGAACAAAACGATTGGACTTGTTCATATTAAATCCGAAAACAGTTTTTCAGTTACAAACGCATAGCGCTGTCTGACTATAGCATTTTATTCGCACATAGGACGAGTACGAACAACACCAGATGATGTGGATTTAATGAAGCAGAAAGAGAAGATCGAGAGGTTATTCGGCAGCCTGCGCCGCTTCGATACCACCATCGACAGCATGACGCACGGCATCACCTGCCAGAACATCCCAGCACCACGCATCGTCATCCGCGAATAACGCATGAAGAAGCTGGTTATTGGCTGCATGGCCAGAACAAACACCCTTAAAACGACCGATGACTGGAGCACCCGCAAGGAATAGATCGCCAATCGCGTCCAGCGCCTTGTGACGAACGAACTCATCATCGAACCGCAAACCGCCTTCATTCAAAATACGGTCTTTGTCGACGACGATTGCGTTATCCAACGATCCACCTTTTGCGAGGCCTGCACTACGCAATGCTTCGACTTCGTGTAGGAACCCAAAAGTCCGCGCTTGAGAGAGTTCTTTGCAGAACGCTCCGTTTATGACACGTGTTTCAACAGACTGGTGATTGATGGCCTTGCTTTCAAAGTCGATTTCGAAATCAATCACCTGCATGTCCGAAGGTTCTAGCGATACACGTCCGCCAGCGCATTCTACTTCAATCTTTTTCAGAACTTTGACGACCCGGCGTGGCGCGCCTTGTTCGACAACCCCAACATCTTTGATGAGTGCGACGAAAGGCTCTGAACTGCCATCCATAATTGGCACTTCACCGCCATCGATATCAATTTTAACATTATCGACACCGCAACCTGCAAGAGCTGCCATCAGATGTTCGATGGTGCCAACAACGGCACCTGAGGAATTTGCGATGACCGAGCACATCCGTGTATCGACAACACGATCCCAGCGCGCGGGAATAACACCATCACCATCAACATCAGTTCGAACAAAAACAACGCCGGAATTAACTGCCGCTGGTTTCAATGTGATAGTGATATCTTCACCGCTGTGAACCCCAACGCTGGTGCACGAAACCGGAGACTTTAGTGTCCGTTGCCAAACAATGTTGGTGTCGGCATCTTTGGCGTTCGCGATATTGGTTTGATCTTGATCAAACATAATACTGAGGTTCCTCGTATATCCCCAAGCCATATTTTTGGCCCAAATTATTGATCATGGTTTACCAATAGGGGCTTGTCGTCTCAAATCAACTATTGTTTCGATTTGTTACGTATTTTTCATTTAAAAACAATTACTTATAATAAATTTGTTGCAATGAAATATTTCGGCCTGCGGCTGAAAACATTTAACTTAGAGAGATTCGAAGCAGAAAGGGCGACCCTAAGGCCGCCCATTTTAGAAGATATAAGGTTGGAGACTAATTATTTGGCCGTTTAGTTGGCCTGTCTCCGAAGGAATGCAGGTATATCGAGAAGATCTTCTTCCTCTTCACTGCTTTCCTGAATGCGGTCCTCAGGCTCTAGCCCGCCCAACGCTTGCTGAGGAGCGGCCTGCGCTCCACCAGCTGAGATCGCAGCAGGAGAGCCACCCCCCATTGGACGAAGAGACGGCGATGCCTGTTCAGCCTTTGGGTCGTTACCGCCATCGGGTTTGGAAACTGCGGCGGCAGCAGCTGGTGCCACTGCATCTGCCGTCCGCTTCGAACCCGTAACCTTGTTGATCGCAGCTTTACCAGTGCCGGTCACCAACTCGAACAAGCTACTTTTGGATTTGCCGCCTGATGTCTCCGCTGGATGCTTTCCACCATTGACCAAGGCGGCTTCTGCCATTGGATCGGCGCTTTCCGCAACATCAGGTTTTGCATCACCCGCAGCAGCGGCTGCTGGTTTCGGAATGAACGCATCTGTCGCACCGATATTAGGTGTCGCGGCAGGTGCTTTTTCTTCTTTAACCTCTGCTTTAACCTCAACTGCAAGAGTTTCTGACGCCTCTTCTTTCTCTTCAGAAGCGGCAGCCGCTGGCGCAGTATCGCTATCACTCACGTCTGCTTTGACTTCTGCGGCAGCAGCCGTTACCGGAGCTTCGTCACGAATCTCAAATGACGATCGCTCATCTGTTTTAGTTTCAGCACTTTCATCCGTTGCAGCTGGTTTTGGTGCTTCAGATTCTGAAACCTCTGCTGCCGGCTTCGCTGACAACACGATACGCTGCGGACCAACGCCTGTTGATATTGCGGCAGGTTCGGGTTTTGACGTTGCCGCAGATTGTGCCGCAGGAACACGACGGACTGGGGCTTCTTCGACTTCCTCAGCCTTTGGTGCTTCAGGCGCCATTTTTGGCTCAATCCGCTCGCTCACGGTTAGCACTTGTGGACGCGGTGCTTCGGCAGCCACCGAGTCAATGCCAGTAGCTACGACAGATACACGCATGATGCCATCAAGCTCTTTATCGAATGCCGAACCGATAATGATGTGCGCGTCTTGATCGACTTCGCTACGGATACGGTTGGCAGCTTCATCAACCTCGAACAAGGTGATGTCCATGCCGCCGGTGATGTTGATCAGAACACCACGTGCGCCCTTCATAGAAGAATCGTCCAGCAAAGGATTGTTGATCGCAGCTTCCGCAGCTTCGAGCGAGCGACGCTCGCCATTGGCTTCGCCTGTGCCCATCATAGCTTTGCCCATCTCACCCATCACAGAGCGAATATCAGCAAAATCCAAATTAATCAGACCCGGCATAGTCATCAAATCAGTCACACTACGAACGCCGGAATAAAGGACCTCATCCGCCATCCCAAATGCGTCAGCGAATGTTGTGCTTTCATTTGCGATTCTGAACAGGTTTTGGTTTGGAATGATAATGAGCGTATCGACAAAGCTTTCTAAATCTTGAATGCCAGCATCAGCGATCCGCATGCGGTGAGAACCTTCGAACTGGAATGGCTTTGTCACGACCGCAACCGTCAGAATGCCACGCTCTTTGGCAGCTTTCGCGATCACTGGTGCAGCACCGGTTCCGGTTCCGCCGCCCATACCGGCTGCGATGAAGACCATATGCGCGCCTTCAAGTTCTTCCATCACCTTTTCCAGGCTCTCTTCGGCGGCAATTCGGCCCACATCAGGACGAGAACCAGCACCTAGGCCTTCGGTGACATCAGCACCCAATTGAACGCGGCGATCTGTCTTTGCACGAATAAGCGCTTGCGCATCCGTGTTCGCAACCACGAAATCGACGCCTTGCAACTCGCTTGCGATCATATTGTTAACAGCATTGCCGCCGGCACCGCCAACGCCAAGAACTGTAATTCTTGGTTTTAGGTCCGGGGCATTTTCGTCGCCCGGGACTCCAATGTTAATACCCATATTAGCCTCCACTCCCATTGGTTTGCTGTGTCATATCTTCCTCCTGCCCCCGCGAAATTGCGGGAATATGCTGTAAATTGTTAAAACCCATCTCTAAAAATTCTCCCTCAACCAATAGCCGAGTTTGCCCAACAGACTATCGGGCGGACGATCCATATCAATCGCTGCCTCGATGGATTGCTCGGGGGCTGACAGGGCGTAACGAACCAGCCCTGCAGCGGTTGAGAAACACGGACCAGATACGGCTTCTGCCAGACCATCAATCGGCAAAGGTGCTGCAACCCGCACGGGGTGCGCGAAGACTTGCGATGCCATTTCGCCAACGCCTGTTAACTGTGATGTGCCACCCGTAAGCACGACGCGGCCAGCCAGTTGCTCAAAACCAGCCTTTTGTAGACGTTGTTTCACAAGATCGATGATCTCTTCGACACGCGGCCGGATGATCCCGATCAGCATAGAGCGCGGGACCTGAACCGTTCCGGTTTCATCGTTCTCACCGACCAATGGCACTTGAATAACTTCACCATCATCAGAAACCGACGGGAGACATGTACCATATAGTGTCTTCATACGTTCAGCGTGCGCGAACGGCGTCGAAAGCCCACGCGCAATGTCGTTGGTAATGTGATTGCCGCCTGCAGAGATGATATCGGTATGAACCAATTCCCCATCGAAAAAGACGGAGATCCCTGTCGTGCCGCCACCGATATCCACACAGGTCGCACCCATACGCATTTCGTCTTCGACCAAGCACGCCAATGCAGAGGCATAAGGAGAGACGACAATATCGCCAACTTCGAGGTGGCAACGCTCTACAACTGTTTTGAGGTTTCGGAGCGGCGCCACTGCGGCCGTGACCATGTGCACATTTACACCCAGCGTGTTGCCAAACATCCCAATCGGATCACGCACACCGCGATTACCATCGACAGAAAAACCCACGGGCACTTTGTGAATAATCTCGCGGTCATCCGGTGCCTCACCCAATAAAGTTGCGGGATCGAGCAGCCGTCGCATATCGTGATCGGTAATATCGTGACCGCCAATGGCGACCTCGCACGCGACCATTTTTGATTTTGGCTTCCCTGCCGACAAGTTCATTGTGACCGTATCGATGTTGTCTCCCGCCATTTGTTCGGCGCGCTCAACAGCGGCACGAATGGCGTGCTCTGCTGCGTCCAAATCAATAACCGCACCGTTCCGTATACCTTTGGATTGATGGCTGCCGATCCCTACAATCTTTGGGCCACTCTCGCCATAGGGGCCACGATCAACATTAGATTTTGCAATCAGGCAGCAGATTTTCGTCGAGCCAATATCCAACACAGCGGTCAGACCAGAACGCGGTTTGGTGTTCGTACTGTTTATCTTCATCGACTTGCCCTTAATGAAATCAATCTAATGCGCATCATTAGGTCTCTTGCCCATCTGTTTTTGGTCCCGTTTTCACGATCAAACGATCAGGGATTCGAAGATCTAAAACGGTGACATCCTTATCTAAGACACGGTGACTTTTGTGGTAATCAGCCAGACGAGCCCATGCGTTGTTCGCTTCGTCTTCAGGCAGGCGCACATCGATGCCCCCCTTCAGGTGAATATTCCAGCGACGCTGCCCCACCCAACTTGCCGCCTCGACGTGGCTCATCAAATCAGGCTGCGACCCTAATAGTGCAATCAGACCAGCGGCTTCATTTTGTGCGCCGTCACCGACGACAACCAAAAGGTCCGTATAATTTTCAAGTCCATCTTCAAGGATCACCACACCTTCGGCATCGATTAGACGGAGCTTTCCATTCATCTGCCAAAGGACAAGCGGCTCGCGCTCGACGATGCTGACCAAGACGGTATACGGTAGCATCCGCTCAATGGTCGAGGAGCGAACCCAAGGCAACTCGTCGATCCGGGCTTTCGCTTCTTCGATATCAAAGGCCAAGATTGGTGCGCCGCGTTGCAGGTCCAGCGCTGCGATCAAACTATTACGGTTTGTTTGTTGGCGGCCACTAACCATGACATCGCGCACTTCAAATCCCATGGATGCTGTCGTAGAGATGGCAGCGTCACGTACTTTGGTTGCAAGTTCTGCAATGTGGCCGCTCGACCATCCCCACCATGAAACGCCTGACAACGTTCCCAAGGTGACCGCAAACACCAGCGGTGTGACCCAGGCACGGCGCCACATCGGGCGCACCCGTGGCCGCGGCGTCGCCAAGGACTTGCCCGCCTCTTTCGGTTCGTTTTTCCCCCGACCGAAAATCATTCGTCACACCTCGCGTTATCGACCATCCACGTCACCAGCTCTGGAAACGAGATACCGGCGTATTCAGCCTGTTCGGGTATCAATGACGTCGCCGTCATTCCGGGTTGGGTGTTAACTTCGAGGATACAGAGCCGTTCTCCGTCGTAACGGAAATCCGCCCTGGATACGCCCCGGCATCCCAGTGCCCGGTGTGCCCGTAAGGCCAGTTTTAAGCAGGTGTCATACAAATCATCATCGATCTGTGCCGGGATGACGTGTTGAGACCCGCCCTGTTCATACTTAGCCGTGTAATCGTAAAAATTTCGTTCCGTTGAGATATCTGTTACCGCGAGCGGTTTATCACCCATTACAGAAACGGTGAGTTCTTGCCCGCCGATAAATTCCTCGACCATCACGTGATCGCCGTGTGGCCAACCCGCGCTGGCAAATGGTGGTTCGTTGTCACCTTCAAAAACAACATGAACCCCGACGCTGGAACCTTCATTACTGGGCTTGATCACATAGGGGCGAGGGATCGGATCACCGGCCAAAATCTCGGCCTCTGTTGCGATCACGTGCTTGGCAACCGGGATGCCGGCTTCTTCAAATATTCGTTTCGCCATCGGCTTATCCATCGCCAAGCTGGATGCCAGCAGGCCTGAATGCGTGTACGGAATACCTAAGATATTCAACAACCCTTGGACGCAACCATCTTCGCCATATCTGCCGTGCAATGCATTAAAAACAGAGTCAGGCTTGGGATACAGCCGCGTGATCAATGCCCCCATATCGCGCTGAACATCGATGGCAGTCACATCAAAACCCGCTTCTTTAAGGGCATTGCTGCAGGCAGCACCGCTCGCCAAAGAGACTTCTCGTTCAGCGGACCAACCGCCCATTAAGACAGCGACGTGACGGGTCATGACTGAACCTCTGCTAGTTTGTTTTCTAAGGGCACACCAAGGCGTCTGATTTCCCATCTCAGTTCGACCCCGGAATTTTCGAAAACCCGGCGGCGAACTTCTTCGCCAAGGCTCTCGATATCTGTTGCGGTGGCGTTTCCTATATTGACTAAAAAGTTGCAATGTTGCTCTGAAACCATCGCATCACCGATCCGAAGACCGCGACATCCGGCTTCATCGACCAACTTCCACGCGTGATTTTTTTCTGGATTCGCGAAGGTTGAGCCCCCTGTTCGGGTCCGAACGGGCTGACTTTCCTCTCTTTTTGCCTGGATTCGCTGCATCCGATTCGCAATCGATTCGCGATCATCGGGGGTACCTTGCAACGTGGCAGAAACAAAAATCACGTCATCGGGGACACCGATATGCCGATAAGAAAAAGACATATCCTCTGGCCCGAATTCGACGCGTTCGCCGGCTCTCGTGACCCCCTGTGCCGAGATAAACACATCTTTGATCTCAGATTCATAGGCCCCCGCATTCATCCGCAGTGCGCCGCCGAGCACACCTGGAATTCCAACTAGAAATTCCAACCCACCGATACCGGAATCACAGGCTTTGCGAGCAATATTTATGTCCGCCGCCGCGGCACCGGCTTGGACTCGATCATTCTCAGTACGAATATCAGCAAATGATTTACCCAACCGAATAACAACGCCAGGGATCCCACCATCGCGGATCAGAATGTTGGACGTGCCACCAATGACCGTGACATCAATTTCTGCAGGGCAATCTCCTAGAAAATTCACCAAATCATCGTCATCTGCTGGTTCGAACAAGATTTCCGCAGGCCCGCCGACCCGGAACCATGTGTATTTCGCCAATGACTCATCGCTGCGCAAGCGACCGCGCACCTCTGGCAGTTGATTGATCAATGAATGCCCCATGGACTCAGCCGCCATCATTCGCAGCCTCCACCATTGGTTTGTTCAGTGCTTCGAGTTGTGCTGGAAGAGCATTCGCCCACTGCGAGATACTACCTGCCCCAAGACATACGACCATATCGCCTGGTTCTGTCATGTCTTTGACCAGACTGGCGAGGTCTTCTGGTCCTTCCAGTGGCACAACGGTGCGGTGGCCCCGCTGTTGCAACCCTGCGACCATGGCGTCTTTGTCGACGCCTTCAATCGGGTCCTCGCCCGCAGCAAAGACATCGGCGACGATCACGGCGTCGGCAGCATTGAAGCACGAACAAAAGTCTTCGAACAAATCTCGCAGCCGGGTATATCGATGTGGTTGCACAACAGCGATAACGCGCGAGTCGGTGACTTCGCGTGCAGCATCCAACACAGCGCTGATTTCTACGGGGTGGTGCCCATAGTCATCAATGATCGTTACGTCGTCGACGACACCAGTTTGTGTAAACCGACGTTTCACCCCCCCAAACCCACCGAGGGCGCGACGGACCACATCATCATCCAGACCCATTTCATTCGCGATGACGACTGTGGTCAGAGAGTTCTGAATGTTGTGCTTACCGTGCATGGCTAGCTTCAACTGATCGATCCGACGCTGCTCGCCTGTTTTTCGGTCAGAAATAACAACATCGAATGTGTTGCCCTCTCGATCACTTGAAATATTTTCAGCTCGCACGTCGGCCTGTGGGCTGAACCCATATGTCACGATACGTCGGTCAGACACTCGAGGAATCAGTGCCTGTACTTCTGGATGATCTATGCACAGGGCCGCAAAACCATAGAACGGAATGTTTTCGACGAAACTATCGAATGCGTTCCGCAGTTCGTCGAATGACCCATAATGATCAAGGTGCTCAGGGTCGATATTCGTAACGATGGCAACAGCCGCTGGTAGCTTCAGGAATGTTCCATCGGATTCGTCCGCTTCACACACCATCCAGTCGCCGTCACCGAGTTTCGCGTTACTGCCCCAGGCATTGATGATCCCACCGTTGATCACAGTTGGGTCCAAGTCTGCTGCTTCGAGCAATGCAGCAATCAAAGATGTGGTTGTGGTTTTGCCGTGCGTGCCACCGATGGCGATAGACCATTTCAGGCGCATCAATTCGCCCAGTATTTCTGCCCGACGCACCACGGGCAACAGTTTTGCCCGGGCGGCTTGGACTTCTGGGTTTTCGCTTTTAACAGCCGTGGAGACGACAATGACGGAAGCGGTGGCGATGTTTTCTGCGGCATGACCAATCGCGACCGGAATACCCATATCGCACAACCTGACCACATTGGGCCCCTCGGCGATATCCGATCCCTGCACTTTGTAACCAAGATTATGCAGGATTTCGGCAATGCCGCTCATGCCAATACCTCCGATCCCGACAAAATGAATGGTGCCAATATCAAGTGGGATACTTCTCATGCTGCATCCCTTTTTGGTTTGCCGTTTGAATTTCCAATGACGCTTTCAACCAGATTGGCCAAGCGTTCTGCCGCATCAGGGCGGCCCGCGCGGCGAGATGCCTCAGCTGCCTTTTCCAAAATCGTCGGCATGCCAAACATGGATGCTAATCTTTGCGATAAGCTCTCTGATGTGAAGTCAGATTCCGGGATCAACCAACCCGCACCCACTTCATCGACCGCATGCGCATTCAACGATTGATGATCATCAATGGCATGACGGTACGGGACTAAAATTGCGGGGCGACCAACCGCCAAAACCTCGGCAACGGTGGACGCACCAGAACGCGAAATCACAAGATGTGCATTGGCCAAACAATCCGGCACATCATCGAAAAAACTGGCAAGGTCCGCACTGATGCCAAGTCCCTCGTACAATGCCTTCACTCGCTCTAAGTCTTCGGGGCGGCATTGCTGGGTGATATGAACACGGTCGCGCAACGCGTCCGGCAATCCGGCAATCGCTCCGGGGACCACATCACTCAAGACGCGCGCACCCTGCGATCCGCCCAGAACCAATATCGACAAGGGGCGTTTGTCCGTGAAACTGAGATAGGGCCGATCACGCACTTCCAGGACCCTGTTTCGTACGGGCATTCCCGTGTGTGTGACCTTGGCAACGTCGCTGGCAGGGATGGCACGACTTTCGGGAAACGATACAGCGATGGCGTCAATCCGACCGGCCAGCAGTCTATTGGCACGCCCGAGCACAGCGTTTTGTTCATGAAGGACAGTTTTTAGTCCTGACATCGTCGCCGCCAACATCGTTGGCACGGATGCGTATCCACCGAACCCAACAACGGCGTGAGGCTTCAATTTCTTCAGCAATCCTCGCGCCTGCCAAGTGCCCATGCCAAGTTCTGCAACGCTTCGAATTTTTGCGATCAGTCCTTTGCCCGCAATGCCACCGGCACGCACGCGAAAGGTCTCCAGTTCAGCCAACTTGCCGCCGTAGGCATCGCCACGACTGTCCGTGATCAACGCGAGGGAATATCCTCTGCTGCCCAATTCATTGGCCAACGCTTCTGCCGGGAACACATGCCCCCCGGTACCACCAGCAGCGAGGACAATTAAATCGTTATCGGCCATGGGCGCCCCCATGGGTATCCGGTCGTATTCGGGTCAATGCTAGAACCATTCCAATGCCAAGGGCCAGGGCGAGCGTCGATGAACCGCCATAAGAAATAAATGGTAAGGTCATCCCCTTGGGAGGTATCAAGCTGACACTGGATGCCATGTTTACAAGCGCTTGAACCGCGAATTGAGATAGCAAACCCGTCACTGCCAGCAACACAAACAGGTCATCGCGTTTCATAATCCGGCCAAACCCGCGCAGCACAACGAATGCGTATAAGGCGACTAAGAATAAGCACGCCAGCAAGCCAAATTCTTCGCCCGTGACAGCAAAAATAAAATCGGCATGCGCATCAGGCAGCACTTCTTTGACGCGGCCCTCGCCGGGTCCACGGCCTATAATGCCGCCTTTTTGAAAAGCCTCAATCGCGCGCGATGCCTGATACCCAATATCGGCATCTGAATCGAAAAACCGATCAACGCGGAACTTCACATGATCGAATGTGAAATAGGCCCCAACACCAGCGCCAATAAAGGCCAAGCCAATCAATGCGACAAAGAACAACGGCAATCCGGCAACAAAAAACTGCGTGCCCCATACGACCGAAACCACAAAAGCCATGCCCACATCCGGTTGCATCAATAAGACGCCAACACTCAGCAAATAAAAGGCGATGGACATCTGAAAACCTGGGAACCCTGGTTCCATTCTGCGTTTCGCGAACAACCACGCGGCCACGATGGCCAACCCTGGTTTTACGAATTCTGATGGTTGAAGCGAGAAACCCGCCATATTCAGCCACCGACTGGCACCCTTGATTTCAACGCCAACCAGTAGCGTCATGATCATCAAAAAGATTGAACCCAATGTAACCAAAATGCCCAGGCGTCGAACACCTTTGGGCGACAGCAAAGAAACGCCAATGATGGTTAACGCTCCGAGGAATAAAAAAACGGCTTGGCGTTTTACGAAATGAAATGGTTCCACGTTGATGCGTTCGGCAACCGCAGGAGACGCCGCCAAGGCCATCATCCCGCCGAATGCCAGCAGTAGGGCAACGGCTGCCAACGTCCATCGATCGACGGTCCACCACCATCGCCCGAATAGGCTGGTATCTGTGCGATTTAGCGCACTCATGCATTGCCTCCAAAGTCAGGCGTGCTGACACTTCCCGGGAATACACCCGGCTCTTCAAACGGATCCACGAATTCGCCCGGCAAGTTCTCAACCACATCGCGGAACGCATCGCCACGTGCTTCAAAATCTGGAAACTGATCAAACGATGCGCAGGCTGGTGACAACAAAACAACACTCCCCGGCAGACCGCGCTGCTTTGCATCCGCAAATGCTTTTTCCGTCGCTGTCTTGATATCAGCCGATACAAAGCATGCGACTTTACCATCTAGTTCTTGAGAGAACTGCATGGCAGCCTCGCCAATCAAATAGGCGTGCCGGACGCGATCAAAGTAAGGTTCGCAGGCCGATAGCCCACCATCCTTGGGTCGTCCACCAATGATCCAATACACATCTTCAAAACATGCTAAGGCACGGGCGGCTGCGTCGCCATTTGTTGCCTTTGAATCATTCACAAAACCAACGCCATCAATTACCGCAACAGGTTCTTGGCGGTGCACGAGGCCAGGATAACTATTGATACAGGCCATCACTGCGTGCGGCTGAATGCCGGTCATTTTACAGGCGGCATAGGCGGCAGCTGCGTTCTGCCAATTATGCGTCCCCTGCAATGATGGCACCGTGCGCAAATCCATGACCGGCGTTTCTTGGCCCTCGGTATCATCAATCAAGATACCATCTTTGACATAGACCCCACCGTGCACGCGCTCTTTAGCCGAAATGCCGACGACCAGCTGCTCGTCTGCTTCATAAAGTTCTGTATAGATCTTTCGGCACAGATCATCATCTATGCCGATCACGGCGGTTCGGGGTTTGGTTTGACGTCGGAAAATTTCACGCTTGGCTGATACGTATGCTTCTAAGCCGCCATGCCGTTCCAGATGATCCGGGCTGATGTTCAACAGCACAGCCACATCAAACGTGATCGAGAATGTCAGTTCCAATTGATAAGACGACATTTCCAGAATGTATGTACCGTCCGTGCCCAATGGCTCCAACGAACATGCGGGCATGCCCAAGTTACCGCCGATTTCAGCTTCGCGACCGGATGTCTGAAAAATATGCCCAATCAAAGCTGTCGTTGTGGATTTCCCGTTCGTGCCCGTGATACCAACAAACGAAGCGTCACGTTGTGTGCGGGCCAGCAACTCCACATCACCGATAATTTCACAGCCTGCATCACGCGCCATTGTCACGATGGGATGCGGCTCAGGGTAAGTGTGCGAAATACCTGGGCTTAAAACCAATGACGTCGCTTCGCGCCAATCGATATCGCTTAGATCGACAATATTAATGCCTTCGTCAGCGGCATTTTTTCGAGACTCTTCGTTGTCATCCCAAGCCCATACTTCGGCACCCCCACGCGCAAGCGCCTTTGCCGCCGCAATACCACTGCGGCCCAACCCAAGAACGGGTGTTGGCAAGCCTTCAAATGGGAAGACGTCGATCATTCGTTACCTCAACTTCAACGTCGCCAAACCGGCCATGGCCAGGATCGACGCGATAATCCAAAATCTGATGACAATCGTTGATTCGGCCCATCCCTTCTTTTCGAAGTGATGGTGCAGCGGCGCCATCGCAAAGACACGCTTACCGGTCAATTTAAATGATACCACTTGAACGATGACCGAGACGGTTTCGAGCACAAAAAGCCCACCCACAATCGCAAGCACAAGCTCATGCTTGGTGACCACACTGACCGCGCCCAGCGCGCCACCCAGTGCCAACGAGCCTGTATCGCCCATGAATACTTTCGCCGGCGGCGCGTTGAACCATAGAAAGCCCAGTCCACCTCCGACCAGTGCGCCGCAGAAGACCGCGAGTTCACCTGCGCCTGGCACGTAATGGAGTTGCAGATAGTTCGAGAAAATCGTGTTGCCAACGAGGTATGCGACAAATCCAAACACCCCCGCTGCAATCATCACAGGCACGATGGCCAAACCATCCAATCCATCAGTCAGGTTCACAGCGTTCGAAGAGCCCACCATGACAAAGACGGCAAACGCAACAAACATCCATCCAAAATCGAGGAGCAAATCTTTAAAGAATGGCACCGCGAGCGTTGTCTTCAGTCCCTCTGGCATACTGCTCAAAATCGTGAACGCGGCTACGCCACAAATCGCCACCTGCATCAACAGCTTCAACTTGCCAGACAAACCCTTGGTATTGCGTTTGGAGACTTTGAGAAAATCATCCAAAAATCCGATAAAACCAAACCCGACGGTCACACCGATCACCGACCAAACGTAAACATTGGTGAGGTCTGACCACAGCAGGGTTGCAGAACACACCGCGAGCAGAATCAACACACCACCCATTGTTGGCGTGCCTTTTTTGGTCAGTAGATGACTCTCGGGGCCATCCTCGCGGATTGGTTGACCTTGCCCTTGACGCGCACGCAAAAGCTCAATCAACACGGGACCAAACAAAAAACTAACGGCCAGCGCGGTCATCATCGCGCCGCCAGTTCGGAAAGTCAGATATCTAAAAAGATTCAAGACACCGAATTCGTCGGCGAGGGGCAGCAAGATATGAAATAGCATGTCTAGACGTCCCCGTCCATTTCGCGTGTTACGTCAATTGCCATAAGCCGGCTGACAACTTTCCCCATCTGGCTGCCAAACGAACCTTTGACCAAAACCAAGTCGCCAGAGCGCACGCGCTTTGCGACAAGGCCCGCTAATTCTTCAGAATTAGGAGCGGCACCGCCGCGCATATCATCGGGTAGACGCTCCAATATGCCGGGCATGTGTTGGCCACAAGCGAAGACGAGATCAAAGTCATGAGCGGTGATATCCTTGGCGAGCGAGAGATGCTCTCTTTCCGCATCACCGCCGAGTTCCAGCATATCACCCAGCACGACGACCCGACGACCACCCCGACCGGGCGCGGAGTTCTTCAGCACATCCATCGCTGCGCGTACGGCGACAGGGCTCGCATTATAGGTTTCATCGACAATGGCAAACGCACCATCTTCGGTATTAATCGTATGGATTTCACCGCGACCTTTTGTTGGCTTTACATTGACGAGTGCCTGGGCTGCCGCATCCAAGTCTGCCCCCAAAGATGCGACAGCCGCCAGGACTCCCAGGGTGTTAATTGCCCAGTGATGCCCGCGCATGCTGATGTGATACTTCAGATGCTTGGAACCAATGGAAGCTTGTACGTGTTGCCCAGTCGGCGTTGGATCAGCAGCAAGGAACCGCGCATTCGACATTGAATGCATCCCAAAGCCCCAAACTTCTGCTGCACCGCATTCGCGCGCGCGCCCGGCCAGTTTGTCAAAGAATGGTGTGTCTCTGCTAATGACCGCTGTACCACCATCAAGCAGCCCGTCGAATATTTCAGATTTGGCATCCGCGATACCTTCGATCCCGTAGAAGTTTTCGATGTGAACGGATTCAATACTCATGATCATCGCGACGTGCGGGCGCGCCAGTTTTGAAAGCGGCGAGATTTCACCCGCATGATTCATCCCCATTTCAAAAATACCGTAATCGGTATTCGCAGGCATGCGCGACAAACTAAGCGGGAGACCATAATGGTTATTTAGGTTCCCAGCCGTGGCCGAGACGTTACCCTGCGCACCCAACGCCGCGGTCAATAATTCTTTGGTCCCCGTTTTGCCTACACTCCCAGTCACGCCGCAAATCTGCGCCGACGTTCGGGTGCGCGCCTGCGCCGCCAGATCGCGTAATGCTTGTTCCGTATCTTCAACTCGGAGCAGGCCTGCATTATCGGGTGCGTTCGAATACGCGCGCTCCACAACAGCCGCGGCAGCCCCCTTGTTTAAGGCATCCTGAACATGATCATGACCATCATGATTAGGGCCCCGCAAAGCTGTGAACAGATCACCAGGGTTCAACGTGCGCGTATCAATGGACACGCCCGACGCGATCCAATCACCAACGGCGTCGCCATGGGTGGCAGATACGGCCTCTGATGCTGACCACAGATTATCTGATGCGGCGTTCATGATGCCAATTCCGAGAGAACCTGGCGCACAGCATCCCGATCATCAAATGGCAGAACTTGACCATCAACCTTTTGACCTTGTTCATGCCCTTTACCGGTGACGACAAGAACGTCACCGTCCCGCAAATTCGCGATGGCCTCGCGGATCGCGGACATCCGATCTCCGATTTCGATGGCATTGGGTGAACCGGCCATGGCTGCTTTTCTGATCACAGCAGGATCTTCGCCACGGGGATTGTCGTCGGTCAGGTACACTACATCCGCATTTTCCGCAGCTGCACGCCCCATTTCGGGTCGTTTGCCCGGATCACGATCACCACCGCAGCCATAAATCGCATGAACACGGCCTTGCGTGTGTGGACGAATGGCCTGCAACGCGGTTTCGATGGCATCCGGCGTATGCGCGTAGTCGACGTAAACACCGGCGGCGCCTTTGTGCCCACAAAACTCCATTCGCCCTGGTGCCGATTTTAGCGTTGATAGACCTGCAAAAGCTCTATCCAGCTCCGCCCCTAGTGCAACGGCAAGCCCCAGAGCGACCAACGCGTTCTCGGTTTGAAACCCACCGATTAACGGCACAGTGGTCGAATGCTCTTGACCGAGAATCTCGACGGTAATTTCCGATCCGGCGGCAACCGCTTGCTGACGTAACAATCGATAATCAGCTTGATGTCTGAAACCGACAGTTAGCAATTGCAATCCTCGGCATTTTGCAGCACTTGAGAAAGCCTCTGAATAGCGGGCATCTGTATTCACCACAGCCATGCCACCATCCATTACCAACGTATCGAACAGACGTAGTTTGGCGGTTAGGTACGCGTCCTCTGTACCATGATAATCAAGATGATCTCGACTGAGATTGGTAAAGGCGCATGCCTGCACGCGCACACCATCAAGACGCCGTTGATCCAAGCCATGGCTGGATGCTTCTAAAACCAGATGCTCAACACCACTTTCTGCCATCGCTTTCAAATCGCGATGCAAATCAGATGGATCTGGTGTGGTCAGCGAACCTTCGACACGGTGCATTTCGTCACCCGATGCCGACGTTCCCAGCATACCCAGCGTTCCAGCACTGCCAGCGGCGATATCCGATGCGTTCAAAAGCTGCCGCGCAAACCAAGCAACAGAGGTTTTACCATTGGTGCCTGTAACAGCTGCGATATGTTGGGGCTGACGGCCTGCAAAACCAGCGGCCAGAGTCGCATATCGTCGGCGCGCGTCACGATCACGTATGATCGGCACGTCCACGCCATAGTCTGTATCGTCCTCATCAGGTATAACAACAGCTGCCGCACCACGTGCAACAGCCTCTGCGATAAAATTACGACCATCAACCTGAGAACCCGGAAACGCCGCGAAGACGTATCCGGGTTCAACCCGACGCGAGTCACAGGTCACCCCTGTGATTTTTAGTCGGCCCCATACATCATCGATAGCGTTCAAATTCTGTTCATCCCAAATATCATTGAACCGCAAAGGCCTGCTCCAGCGCTTCGCGGGTTTTCCGAGCAATGCGGTCGTCCGGGTCTTCTTTTGGCGGCGGTTCAGACTTTATTTCCGACTTGGTCTCTTTAGGTGCTGGCGGAGCGGGTTTCGCCTGATCAGATGACGACTTGGTTTTTTCTCGGACCACACCAGATGACACCGATGCGCGCTTCACCAAACTTGGGTCTGGTTTGGCAGCCTTCGCTTTCTTTTTGTCCTTGTCGATTATCGGAAGTGCGAGCGGCTCTTCTTCGTCATTGTAGGGCATGATGCCCAGCAATGGCCCAACTTGCGCGACGACTCGTTTTACAACGGGCGCAGCCACCCAGCCGCCAGTCGCATAGTTGAAGGTGCTTTTATTGCCGACAGGTTCATCAACCATCGCGAAAACCACATAACGTGGTTTGTGGATGGGGAAAGCACCGACGAAGGAAGAAATTTTCGCACTCTTTTTATAACGCCCACCAATTTGTTTTTCGGCCGTGCCCGTTTTCCCGCCAACGACATAGCCCTTTGCCTCGGCTTTACGGCCTGTGCCATTGGCAACGACCAAGCGCATCAATTGACGCATCTTATCGGATGTCTCTTGGGATATGACGCGATCACCACGATGTGCTGTTGCATCTGTCGACTTCAAAAGTGTTGCCGGATACGACACGCCCCCGTTGACCAATGTGCCGATGGCACCTGCCAAATGAATTGGTGTGACCGCAATGCCATGCCCATAAGAAATGGTCATTGTATTAATCTCACGCCAACGATACGGCGTCAGCGGACGCCCTAACTCTGGCAACTCAAGTGCCACGGGTGACAACAAACCCAATTGACGCAGGAATCGCTGCTGCCCCTCTGTGCCAACATCAACCGCCATTTTCGCGGCGCCTATGTTGGATGAATGGACGACAATTTCAGGAACACTTAACCAGCGTTTTTGAGCATGAAAATCATTGATCGTGAAGCGTGCAATGCGGATCGGCTTCGTCGCATCATAACCGCCGTCCATATCAATGGTACCGCTATCCAAGGCCATGGCAGCAGTGAACAACTTGAACGTGGAGCCCATTTCATACACGCCCTTAGTCACGCGGTTGAACTTGGCATCCATGCTGGCATGATTGATTTTGTTGGGATCAAAATCGGGCAGCGAGACCATGGCGACAACTTCACCATTGTGTACATCCATCACCACACCGGCAGCACCAATGGCTTTGAATTCAGAAACTGCCGCAATCAGTTCTGTCCGCAATATCGATTGCACACGTATATCCAATGACAAACGCAACTCATCGTCTGGCGTTTGCAAGCGTTCGTCGAAAAATTTCTCGACGCCGGCCACGCCGTTTCCATCGATGTCTGTCGCACCCAGGATATGAGCGGTCAGTTTACCATGCGGATATACTCGACGCTCTTCACGAACAAACGAGAAGCCGGGAATGCCGAGGCGATTGGCCATCATCTGCTGATCTGGAGAGAGATTACGTTTGATCCAGAGGAACCGGCCGCCTATTTCCAAATCTTCGATCAATTTCTTTCGATTGATCTCTGGAAAGGCTTCTGCAATTTTTTTCGCCGCACCGTGCGGATCGATAACTTCGGATGGGTCCGCATACAAAGATGCCGTCGGCAGGCTTGATGCTAGAATGACGCCGTTCCGATCAACGATATCTGCACGTTGAGATACGGGTTTTTGCGACATCACGGGCAGAGCCGTGTCGACATCTTTGTTGGCATCCAGGACAGATAAATCAACCAGACGCGCGCCAATACCACCGAAGGCCAGCGTCAAAACAGCAGCTGCCACAAGCAATCGGTTCCGACCCGTTTCCAGCGCTTCCTTGCCAAAGCCCTCAATTTTTCGTTTCGCCTGCGCAGGTGGGAGTTGCATGGTCATTGTGCCACCTCCTTGTCGCCGGCTTCGCCCAGTTCAGCTTCGGGTGCCTCAGCCAGTTCTTCGCGAACAGAAAGCTCACCTAAAATATGCTCTGCATCACCGATACGCTTGGCATCAAGCGGTCCAATTTCCAGGTATTGCCCAGCCAATTGGCGAAGGCGGTGCGGTTGGTTCAAGTGTGACCATTCGGCACGTAGCACGTGCAAATCTTTTTCTGCTGCGGATATTTGCCGGTTTGTATCTTTGAATTCCGCTTCCAAATCTTGGACGCGGTATTTCACTACAAACAAAGCGACGCTGACAGCAGCTGCCATCAAAATCAGGAAAATGGTCGAATGTTTCATGCCACCCTCCCTACGCTGCTGTTCGCACAGGGGCTGACGTACGAACCCCCCAACGCAATCGCGCAGAGCGCGCCCGCACATTGCGCCGCACTTCGTCATCGTCAGCGACCCGACCGCGACGTTCTGAAATATCGAAATACTTGGCTGTCGCATCGCCCACTTCAGGCATATGGCGCGACGGCTTTGGCCCGGAACCACTGCGTTCTTGGAAGAATGTCTTAACCCGACGATCTTCTAACGAGTGGAACGTGACCACGGCCAGACGGCCACCCTCACCCAAAAGTGTAAGGGATGCCGCCAGGCCGCGGTCCAGCTCGGCCAGCTCTTCGTTGACGAAAATCCGGAGCGCCTGAAACGTGCGCGTTGCCGGATCGATGCCATCCTTGGATTTCCGCACCACCTTGCGCACAACGTCAGCCAACTGGCCGGTGCGGGTGATCGGAGAAATTTGACGAAGTTCGACGATAGCGCTGGCAATCTTTCTGGATGCGCGCTCTTCACCGTACTTATAGATAATGTCTGCGAGTTCTTTTTCGGCCAGCTCATTGACCGCATCAGCGGCACTCATCCCGTCCCTGGACATCCGCATATCTAATGGGCCATCAGCTTTAAATGAAAAGCCGCGCGCTGGGTCATCGATCTGCATCGAAGACACACCCAAATCCAGGGCAATGCCATCCACCTGTTCGACGCCCACGTCCGCCAGAAGTTCGCGCATGTCGCCAAAACGCCCTTTAAGGACCGCCAGGCGTTGACCGTACTGGTCTGAGATTTCTTTGCTCGCCGCGACGGTATCGGGATCACGATCAATGCCCCACACCGTGCAATCGGCAGCCTCTAGCAACGCGCGGCTATACCCGCCCGCACCAAATGTCGCGTCGACATAGACCGCCCCATCGCGGGGTGCCAGCACATCGACCACATCATTCACCAGAACCGGGACGTGACGATCATCGCTCATGTGATCAGCCCTCCCCCGTTTGGTCGCCGGATTTATCACTAGGGCGACGGAGTTTGAGGGTAAGACCACGTTCCTTGGCGCGCTCGAACGCGGGCTTGCGCATTTCTTCGTAGACCTTTGGCGCCCACATCTGAAACGTGCGGCCGCGTCCCACAAATGCGATCTCGTCATTGATTTGCACGTCGGCTCGGAATTCGTCGGGGATAACGATCCGGCCCTCGGTATCGAATGGCAGCCGCTGCGCGCTTTCGACGATGATGGAAATGTCGTCGTATTCGTCCGAGAACATGGGCGCGTCTTCGATACTGTCGACGATCCGCTCCATAAAACTCTCGGGGCATGCCTCAAGGGTTGGCTGACGAAATGACGGATAAACGTACAGGCCGCTGAAAGCCTCGCCCTCGAAGAGCGCACGAAAAGTCTTCGGCACCGAAACTCGGCCCTTTTTGTCGACTTTATTCTTATGCGTCCCCGTAAAGACCCCCATTTAGGGCTCCTTAATTCCATCATGATATCAACGGCTTCTGCCGATTGATCCTCGTCCGGACCGCGCTGGTCCGCATCCCGGGCGCACTTATGCCATAAATTGGGATATTTTGGGATATCATGGGTTTTATTGGGCGTCAATGGTTTCTGTTGCCACTATGGTTAACCAAAACCCCGGATTTCCGTGACGAATCATACGCAAAGATGCCACCGCGTTGTGGCAACACGATGGGCAAATGTGGGCAATTTGGGGGCGGGCGCACGCTCTATTTCGTCATCCCCGTGAAAACGGGGACCCAGAAAATTCATGCTCCAGACCATGCATATCAATATGCATGGAAAAAGGCGGTCACATTTACATTCTGGCGAGCAAGCGAAACGGCACACTTTACATCGGTGTGACGTCGAGCTTGGCGGAGCGTGTTTGGTCGCACAAAAACAATCGCGGATCCTCATTCACCCGCCAATATCATGTCCATAGGCTGGTTTACTTTGAGCACCACAAAGATATCGAAACCGCAATTGCGCGTGAAAAATCGATGAAGAAGTGGCGGCGCAAATGGAAACTAGAGTTGATTGAAAAATTTAATCCCGAATGGCGTGATTTTTACCCGGATGTTGTTTAGCTCTGGGTCCCCGCTTTCGCGGGGATGACGGATAGTTCTTTATCTAACTCTCTTAAACGTCATTCCCGCGAAAGCGGGAGTCCAGGCAATGATGACGAATCAATTAATTGTCTCCATACAAGGTGATTGCCCTCACGCTCTCGACAATACCCTCATCGTTAATTGGAAAAGAAATAAAGGTGGTGTGCACAGCTCCTTCTTTCTCGAACGGAGTAATGCCAGGGAGTGATCTCTGAAGCGCAGCCTCTAATTCTTCTTTGTCTTTCCCAACGACATGTACACTCAGAACGGCGGTGAGGTTCTTAATTGTACTAATCCGCTGTCTCGATTCCTGTTGCCGATATTTTTCTAAAGAGGCCCATTCCAGGGTGGCGTATATCCAACCTCCGTTCGAAATCAACAAAACTATGATTAGAAGTCCGCTTATCCATTTCCACATTCGAAGTAGCCTCATTAATCTTAGGGACATACCCTTAGACGATAAAAAAAGCCAGACGGTCTGTAAGCCGGGTTCTGTCCACGTCCGAAGACGATAGATGACCATTCATCTGGGATGCCCATTGCTGGACACCTCGCGCAACCTACCCGAACGACAGTGCGAGGATGCACCTGCGGCGAACCGCCATCGTCCCTACTCGGTCTTGCTCCCGGTGGGGTTTACCATGCCTCCGCAGTTACCTTTGGAGCGGTGCGCTCTTACCGCACCCTTTCACCCTTACCCATGGCGGACCATGGGCGGTTTGCTTTCTGTGGCACTTTCCCTAGGGTTGCCCCCGCCGGGCGTTACCCGGCACCGTATCCCCGTGGAGCCCGGACTTTCCTCCCACAGCACCTTTCGGTTTGCTGCGCGCGGTCATCCAACCGTCTGGCCGAGGTTGATTATAGCATAGCGGCGACGGCGGCAAGCGAACGGCGCGTACGCTCGTCCAAACCATTGCCCAGGCTATCTGGCGCAAAGTGCCGCTGGAACGCGATGATGGCCGTATCAACGTCGACTATTTCATAGCCAATATCGGACAAGACATTCGGCACGTCGTCGGGTTGAACCGGGTCGAACGACGTCGCATCTTGCGGCCACAATCCGATGTCATTCTTTGCCAGCCGGCTCCATGGAAACAATTCTCCGGGATCTTCTTTTCGGGTCGGTGCAACATCGGAATGCCCGATCACGTTCCGTGCCGGGATATCGTGTCGTTCCAAAACCCCTCGGCTCAAATCTATCAAGACATTGATCTGTTTATCCGGGAATGACCGGTAGCCGAATTCATGCCCGGGATTGACCAATTCAATCCCGATCGAACGACTGTTGATATTGCTGTCACCGCGCCATGACGCGACGCCCGCATGCCAAGCACGGTCGACTTCGTCTACCAACACCGAAAGCGTGCCATCTTCGTCGATCATATAGTGCGCGCTGACCTCTGCCGCTGGATCACATAATCGATCAAACGCTTCTTGCGTGGTTCGCATGCCGGTGTAGTGCAGAACAAGCATATCGACAGGCGTGCCTTCTCGGCTGTTGAAGTTCGGTGATCGGGTCATACTTTTGGACCAATCAAATCATCTGCCCGCCGCGCCACATAAAGTTGCCTGAGCGTAATCAGGGTCACACCGCCTAAAATCATAAGCCCACCAATCAGCTTTGTGAGAGTTAGGACGTCCCCCATAATGGTAACGCCACAAATAACGGACACCAATGGAACCAGCAAATTGTATGGCGCGATTACGGCGACGTCATATTGTTTTAGCAGGGTGTACCAAAGACCATATCCAATGACAGAACTGGCGATGATCATGTAAGCCACCGACAACCAAAATTCCGTCGATGCCTTTGCCAACAATTCAACCTGAGCACTCTCGAAAATATATGACAGGCCGTAAATCATCGGCGCTGCCAACAGCGCCATCCAGGCAATCAGGGAAAACGGCGATATGCCATGGAGTTGCTTTGCGCGCACTGTCCCCATAGCCCACATAAATGCAGCAAAAACCAATACCATCAACCACTTGGGATCAATATCATCCTCGGGAAAGCCGATTAAAATTACGATGCCTGCAAAGGCAATTCCCATCCCACACATCCGCCAGGGTCCAAATTTCTCACCCAGCATCAGCCACGCAAGCAAGACCATAAATGGTGTGCCCAATTGCAACACAATCCCAATCGTAGACACGTCAATAAATTGAATCGCCACAAACATCGTGGCGAAATGGCAAACGCCCATAAATACTGCATAGACGGCCAGATGGCGAAGGTCCTCGCGGCGAACACGAAGAAACGGAGACAACAAAACAGCAAGGATTGTGAATCTAATCGCCGCCACAAATAAAGGCGGCACCTCGGAAACAGCAATTTTCACCGCAATGAAATTCGCGCCCCAAAGCGTGACCGTCACCAGTGCTGCCAGCACCCCCAATAGCGGCATATCGATATGTCTTTCCGATTGTGATTACGGCACGGCGTGATACGCACCAAAAATGTGTCGTCAGTTAAAACCGCGTGTTTTTTTGATGCGGTCATAGGCGTCGTTGATGGTCGCCAACTTGTCGTTAGCAAGATCAATAAATTCTTGCGGCATACCTTTCGCCGTCAAGACATCGGGATGATTTTCGCGGGCCAATTTACGATAGGCATTCTTAACTTCATCGTCGTTGGCACTGGGCTCTACGCCCAAAATCTCATAGGCATCGTCTGCCTTTGCTGCCCGACCACCTTGGCCCTGCCACCCGGATAAATGAATGGTTTGAATCCGTTCGAAATCGCGCTCCGAGAATCCAAACAATAACGCCACACCCCGGACGTATCTGATTTCATCTGCGTGAATTTTACCGTCCGCTTTGGCGATGTGAAACAGCGCCCCCAAAAGCTCTTCGAGGACATTCCACTCACCGCGAAACATCTGCCCAATCTGTTCGGCATAAGGCTGAAAACCATCAGAACTGGCCTTGGCCTGATCAAAGATTTTGCCGACCGCTTGAGCTTCGCCCGGTGGAATATGAAAGACCTCTTTGAAGGCGTCGACCTCATCGCGGGTCACGTGTCCGTCGGCCTTGGCCATTTTCGCCGACAAGATAATAACCGCCGTTGTAAACGCGACTTGGCGCTCTTCGTTACCGATCTTTCCGGCAACAGATTTATCCTTGTCGAGGACGTGATGACCCGCAACTGCGCCGATGATTGCCCCAATTGGACCACCAACCGCAAAACCAGTGACGCCACCAATAACTTTACCCCAAATGCTCATGATTTTATCCTGTGATTCGCTTAACCTTGTGGCGTGACATTCTCAAATCCGACCCGTCCTGCCAATGGTAGTTTGATCGCAGGCGACAAAAAGTCGACACCGAATGTAAGGCCAAGGAAATTCAGTTCGACGCCCTCTTCAGCAGCGGCCATCACACCCAGCAAACCAAACAACGAAACCTGAAATCCTGTCCCACTGGGCGTGGCCGCAATAATGCCCCCGTCAGGGATGTAATCTTTACCTATGGCTGTCGGCGGCAGATCCAGTTTCAACTCTGGCACCTGACGCGCAACGTATGCAGTGAAGGTGTTCGAGTTTGGACCTGGCCAAATAGTGTAATTGTTCTGGTAGGGATAATTTTTTGCCGCAGCAGCGATGCGGTCGATCATGTCTTCGACGCCGTCACCTCGCACTTCTGCAAGCAACGTGGGGGCTGCCCCATACCAACGGGAATCGGGTTCTCGGGATGAAACCACAACAGCATTGCCGCCCCGACGCGCCCGCCAGCCGAAGACTTCGTAAATTGTAAACTGGGGCGCATCCTGCGGCTTCACGGCAATCCACGTATGGACACCGAAATAGCCGCGCCAGTTATAAGCGCGGGCCGCATAAACTTGAATGATGGGCGCTGTTACCTGGGCTGGATCCGGGGCGATGCCAATCGGCTCGCGACTGGCTGACCACCAATCCGCATGGACTTGATGTCGATCTAGTGCTGTCATCGCCGAGCCTGCGATCACCAACAAAAATATGGCCCCGAGACGCCGCCAGAACTTCCAAGTTCGCATTCATTTTTCTCCGACCTCTATTTGTCGAGATCCGAAAACGCATCTCAAACTTATGGCTTCCCGAGCAACCGATTGATAACAGGCCGCAAGACCAAGGGCATAATGTAGATGGGAAACTGCCCAACCGCAAAGAACAGCAACACATCCGGATCTATATTCGTGGGCAAAACCGCCAAAATTATGGCAAGATTTCGCGTCCCACTGATAAATCCGACACTGAGTAACCCTTGGCGACCGATCTTCGCCCCGACAATCAAAAAACCCGCTGTACTTAAGATCATCAATCCAACGTAGGTGGCAAATGACAACCCCGTGACCACCAACGTGTCTATGGGGGCTTCAATGATCCGCGCTTGCAAGCCCTGCATGATGGCGATCGCAAAAATGATCAGTAAGATCACTGCCCAACCATCCATGATATGCGCGTATTTCGCGAGCGTTTCTCGGCCCATCATGTTTTTAAAGACAAATGCACCAATCACCGCACTGGTGACCAGGGCTGACATGCGGACAAGCAATTCAAAAGGGTCCGCACCCATATCAAAGCCGAGCAAGAAAAGCGCGATCAATGGCAACGAGATCGGTACAAGCAGCGTACTAGCAACAAGTACCACCAAAAGCAATGCGCCGTTCAATCCGAACATGACGCCCAGAACGGGTGTTGAGAACAATGCGGATGACGCGGCAGAGAGGATCATCCCTGCCTCAACCCCTGGTCTGAAATCAAAGAACGACAGAATTCCCGCAATAATCAAAGGCGATGCAACCAGCATCCAAAGAGTGACGGATATCGTCAAAATGGGACGTTTGAGTTGTGCCACCACTGCATCCACATCAACGCGCAATCATGACAACACCAACAATAACCACACGGCGCTGGACAACAGAGGTCGCATTAGATCAGTCAGCCAAGGTGCCAACAGCCCAATAAAAACGCCGAGCGCCATCGCTTGCGGTGCGAAACGTCCCAGGAATACAAGACCACGACCAATCACGTCGGCACGCTCATGCGATCCGTTTCTGCCGCAAAATAAGGCGCGACAAATCCACCATATGACCTTGCGGCTTGCCACCTAATGGTGCATCGATGTTGTAAGGGGAATAACATTGATCAATGGTCTAGCGCAGGTCGGGGGTTAGTCAATGTCTTCGCAAGAAATCACCGATCATATTAGCTCTGAAACTTTTGAGTTCACAGGCCATAGAGGGCCGTTCTTTAAACTCTTACTCATCAACTTATTCCTCACCATCATCACGCTGGGCATCTATCGTTTCTGGGCTAAGACCAATGTGCGACGGTTCATCTGGTCGAATATTCGCTTTATGGGCGATCCACTTGAATACACAGGCAAAGCTAGCGAGTTGTTGCTCGGGTTCATGATCGTCTTAGCCGTTCTGTTCCCGTTGGGCCTGATTTACGAGGCGATCCAGTCCCTTGCCCCCCCTGAAAAAACGGCCCTTCATATCGGGCTCGAGGTTCTCTACTACATCACGATTTTCGCGCTGATCCAGATTGGCTTTTATCGCGCGTGGCGATACCGGATGAGCCGCACAGCATGGCGAGGAATCCGCCTTGGGTTGGACGGCTCGACGTGGACGTTTCTGAAACTCAGCCTGGGCTGGTCTGTCTTGACCGTTCTCACGCTGGGCATGGCCTATCCGTGGATGGCTGTTGAGTTGTGGCGATATCAGATCACGCATACACGGATTGGTGAGACTGTCGCTGAGTTCAAGGGATCGGGCAGGCCTCTTTTGTTTACATGGCTACCCGCACTCATTCCACTATGGCTAATTGCAGCATCATTGATGGTTCTTGGTTACGAGTCTGGATTTGATGTTATGAAGGCGATTATTTATCTCGGATCGCCAGACGATTATGAATTTCTGAATATAAGAACTGCCGCGATCGCTCTGGCAATTACATTGGCAATTTGGCTGCTATTGCAGTTTTGTTTTGGTTTAAAATTAATACTGCACGTAATTCAGAATATTGGGATTAATGCTTCGGAATTTCTGTCCGCCCTATCCGTATTCAGGCTTTTGATTTTTGGTTTTCTGGCCATTTTGGGCGCGATTTTTCTCTCTCTTATAGCCACTCTCGTGCTGAGCTTTTTTATTACCTCGTATGCAGTTTTGACCTTCCCCGCAAGCGGAGAGGTTGAGTTGTTCTTCGGCTTCTCTAAATCTCAACTCGCCAACATTGTAGAATGGAGTGTACTGGCGGGTACTATTTCTTTGTTTCTCACATTGCCATTTTCTTGGGCACTGGTTTACCAATTTGAACTCATAAAGCAGGTTTTCATTACGACATCTGTTACCAACCCTGAAGTCCTCGAAGGCGTCGTCCAATCTGCCTCCGACTCACAGAAAACTGGCGAAGGATTGGCCGACGCGCTCGACATTGGTGGGTTATAGACACAGTCTTCATCAAACCGTCGTCCCGGACTTGATCCGGGACCTTGCTCGTCTCATTTCCAACGATTGCTCTACTAAAAGATCCCGGATCAAGTCCGGGATGACGATTAAAGATAGAACATGCTCCTCTTTGTCATTCCCGCGAAGACGGGAATCCAATAGTCTGAACACACACCCACTCGTCGGAAATAGTGAACAACAGTCTGAATGTCTCATCCCGCAACCTACAACAATGGCAAGACAGCAACACGTCATGATGTGCAGTGCATCGGTGCCTCGTCCGCGTTGGTCATCCAGTCCGGTGAAATCACGCTGGCGACGTGGCGTTACAACGATATCCGCAAAGCCGACAGCGTATCGGGCCTGCGGTTTCGTGCTGTCGGGTCTGATGCGCGTTTGGCACTTCCCAACGAAGACGACGGGCGGTGGCTGATACAAAAATGCCCGAACCTGAAAAAGGCTGATAACCCGACCACACGTTGGCCGATATGGCTGGGCGCAGGCGTATTCGCGGTCCTCTCACTTGTTGGGATCTTTATTTATTTGATTCCCCAAATGTCGAGTGCCGTCGTGCAGATGATCCCCCATTCATACGAACAAAAACTCGGCCAGCAATCTCGTGATCAAATCGTCGGTGTTTTGACGAGAGCCACATCGGATGATGGACAACTGATTTGCAATGCACAGGCTGGGATACGTGTGTTGCAAAAACGCGCCGATGAAATCGCCAACCTTTTGGAAAGCCCCTTTCCGATCAATATCACCGTAATTGATGTCGGCGTTCCGAACGCATTCGCATTGCCGGGCGGTCAAATCATTCTGCTATCAGGATTGGTTGACGATGCAAAATCGGGGGATGAGGTGATCGGCGTGCTGGCCCATGAAATCGCCCACGTGGTGCGCCGGGACCCACTGCAGGTTTCCATCAAACAAACAGGCACCGCCTTGCTGATCAGCTTGTTGGTCGGCGATGTTTTTGGTGGCACGGTTCTGAGTGGTGTGGGCTCCACCGTGATCGAAAGCGGCTACAGTCGTGACGCTGAGTCTGCGTCCGATATCATGGCGGTGACGGCGCTCAATCAGCTCGGATTGACGGCACGCCCCCTCGCAGATTTTCTATCACGATTAACTGAGTCCGATCCCATTTCCGCGGCCATTCCTGAATTCCTGAGCACCCATCCCAGTGGCGAAAATCGCGCCGATGAAATCCGCCGCCTGTCCCAAGCCAATGGCCGCGCGCTGTCGAAGTTCGACTGGGAAGCTGTCCAGAACCTCTGTAACTAGCTGCCCAGAGCCTCTGATACCAACTGGGCAGGACCTCTGTAATTGATCCATTACATAAAATTTTATCTATGTGAGCGACATCACAGACGCGGCCCTTGATCTGCCGTTTAATGGTTAACATCCAGAAACCAT
>CBFHXC010000015.1:0-45904 GCA_965659695.1 Rhodospirillales bacterium | reverse complement strand
CTTGGAAACGTCCTGCATACCAAAGTCTTTATCAGACGTTGGGTTGTTAAATTCAGCCGCGTCAATCAGACCGGATTTCATCACCATCGATTCCGCTGATGGTGGCACGGGCGCTGCCCCCGTTGCGCTTATGGATTACATGGGCCTACCACTGCGTGAAAGCCTGCCCAAGGTCGTTGATATTCTTCATCAGCATGGTCTGAAAGATCGGGTCAAAGTCATCGCCAGCGGCAAAATGATCACGGCGGCGGATGTCGCCTGGGCGTTGTGCATGGGCGCGGATTTCTGCGCGTCGGCGCGCGGATTCATGTTTGCCCTGGGGTGTATTCAGGCGTTGCAATGCAACAAGAACACCTGCCCCACCGGCATCACAACGCACGACCCAAAATTACAACGCGGATTGGACCCCATAGATAAAGCTGAGCGGGTCGCCCACTACAAAGAAAATCTGGAATACAGCGTTGGCGTGATCGCCCATTCATGCGGCGTCCCAGAACCACGGGGACTTAGACGGTCACATTGCCGAGTCGTGCAAGAGGATGGCACATCTGTCCGGCTCGATCAGATTTATCCTGATAAAAGAGATGTCACCGCAGATGCTGCGGAATAGGGCATAGACGCTACAGCCCTTCCATTTCGCCACGGCGACCCACGGGCACATCTTTGTGTACCCCGACCCCGATGACCAAGCCAAAGCCGATCAGCAGCGTCATCATTACCGTGCCGCCATAACTGACTAGCGGCAAGGGCACGCCGACGACTGGGATCAAGCCCGTGACCATGGCGATATTGATGAACACATACAGGAAAAACGTCGTGGTAATTCCGCCCGCAACCAAGCGGCCAAATTGATTGCGCGCTCGCACGGCAATCACGATCCCGTACGTCACAATCATCACATATAGCGCGATCAGGCCAAGGGCACCGACCAGACCAAATTCCTCGGCCAACATTGTGAAGATGAAATCGGTCTGCATTTCGGGCAAGAAGTGCAGGTGGCTTTGCGGCCCCTGCATGAAGCCCTTGCCGGCCAAACCACCAGAACCCAATGCAATCTTTGATTGGATGATGTGATACCCCGCACCCAAGGGGTCAGTTTCGGGGTTCAAAAAGGTGAGCACACGTTTTTTCTGATACGTGTGCAAAAACTGCCATGCGATGGGGGCCGATGCCATCGCCGCAACGCCGATCACCGCGAATTTCCATAGCCGCACGCCCGCCAAGAACATCACCGCCCCTGCGGTCATCGCCAACATAATGGCTGTCCCCAAATCAGGCTGACGCAGGATCAACGCCGTCGGCAATGCGACGATGAAGATGGGGATAATCAAGCGTGATATCCGACCGGTATCTTCGACGGAAATACCGTGGAAGTATCGGGCCAAGGCCAGCACCATAAAGATCTTCATCAATTCGGATGGTTGGATGTTGATGAAGCCGAGCGAAATCCAGCGCTGCGCACCCATACCGACATAGCCGCCGACCTCAACCCCAACAAGCAGCACCAACGCGATGAAATAAAGAATATAGGCGTAACGAAGCCATATCCGGATATCGATGGTCGCGACCACAACCATCACCAGTAGCCCGACACCAAAGCGCAGCATCTGCCGCTCGGCCCAGGGGTTCATATCGCCGCCAGCGGCTGAATACAGCATCGCAAACCCGACACCGGCAACACCCGCAATCAACAACACCAGCAACCAATTGATGGCGAGCAATTTGCGGCCCAAGGTCAGATCTGGGGCGGATAGATTGGTTCGCATCATGTGCCCTGCCCTCCATCAGCTGTGACCGTGCGGGCGGGTGCGACGTCAGGCTTAGTGTCTTGTCTTTCCTGAACGACGGGACCGGCTGGTGGCGGACTGGCGACCAACGCGCCGGGTCCGGCCGAGCCGCGTCGATGCGCCGCAATCAACACATCGCGGGCAATCGGTGCCGCCACGGACGAGCCACCACCGCCATGCTCAACCACCAAAGCGACAGCGTAACGAGGATTTTCGACGGGCGCATATCCCACGAACAGGGCATGATCGCGGAACCGCCAGGGCAAATCTTTGTTTTTTCGTATACCGGCTTCGCGCTCCGCCTTGGTGATCCGTCGCACCTGCACCGTGCCGGTCTTACCCGCCATATCGAAGCCATCGACCTTGGTCGCCGAACGGCGCGCCGTGCCGCGGGCACCGTTCACCACTTCGTCCATGCTTCGTTTAACGAGTTCAAGGTGGCGTTGCGGAATATTTAGCGAATTCTGACTATCGGGGGTGGCCACTGGCGTGGGGTTGCCGCCCACAGCGCGTGTCAGATGCGGCACAACGGCGAGCCCCCCATTCGCGATCCGCGATGTCATCAACGCCAACTGCAACGGTGTCGCCAGGATAAACCCTTGGCCAATCCCCGAGATCACGGTTTCACCCTGAACCCACGGTTCATCATGCTTCATGCGTTTCCAATCGCGAGTCGGCATCAGGCCACCGCGTTCTCCCGGCAAGTCCACACCTGTGGGTGAATCAAAACCAAACTTCCGCGCCATCGCTGCAATTCGGTCAATGCCGGTGCGCTTGGCAATTTCATAGAAATACACATCACAACTTTGCGCGATGGCGTTGACTGCATCCATCGGGCCATGACCATGGCGTTTCCAACAATGGAACTTGGCGTCGCCCAATTCATACTCACCATTGCAGAAAATTTTATTGTCTGGGTTGATGACGCCTTTTTCCAGCGCCGCCAAAAGCACCAACATCTTGAACGTTGATCCGGGCGAATACATACCTGCGATACTTTTGTTGATCAGCGGCGCGCGCTCGTTATTGACCAGGGATTGCCAAAGATCGTTGCTCAAACCGCGGTTAAAATCGTTGGAGTCAAAGCTGGGATTGGAGACCATCGACAGGATGTCGCCATTCCGGACATCCAACACCACTACAGAGGCACTTTCCTCTCCCAGTCGCTTTGCGATGTATTCTTGAAGACCTACATCGATGGTCAGCATAACCTCGGCGCCGGGTTGCCCCTCACGTCGGGACAACTCGCGGATCATACGGCCATAGGCGTTCACTTCTACTTGGGAACTGCCGCCCGTACCGCGCAGGCTTAGGTCATGGACTTTTTCAACACCCGCGCGACCAATGCGAAATCCAGGGAGCTTCAGCAGCGGATCATTATCGCCATCTTCCTCAGACACTGGGGCCACGTAACCCAACACGTGCGAGATTTCCGGTCCGTATAAATAGTGCCGGCTGCGCCCGACATCGATCATCACACCTGGCAAATCAGGAGCGTTGATCTCCAGGCGTGCGACCTCGGACCAATCCAGATTTTCCCGTAGCGTAATCGGTACAAAAGCGCGATTGCGACGAACTTCGCGAATGATGCGGCGCTTGTCACTGTCTGATAAATCGACGATCCGACGAACCGACGCCAACACGTCCTCGATATCGCTTCCTTTGACGTCCTCAGGCACCAGTTGCAATCGGTAGTTCTGTTGGTTTTCGGCAATCGGGCGGCCAAACCGATCCACAATCCGGCCGCGTGGCGGTGCCAATAGGCGCAGGTTAATCCGGTTTTCATCGGCCAGCGTCGCATAACGATCCGCTTCGACCACTTGCAGGTAATACAGCCGCCCAGCCAATGCCGAAATCAGCAGCGCTTTACCGCCCGCCAAAATCGCGGCGCGACGTCCAAATAGTTTATGGCGATCTGGATCCCTGTTCATATCATTCGACCTGCAGGAATACCGCGCGCCATCGCAGGAACAACCACGCTAAAATGGGGAATAAAGCCGCCGTCAGCCCATATTGATAAATTGCTGAGCGTGCCTCGATCAACTGGCCCGACACCAGCGATAGCAGCATCCATTTCAAGCATAGCGCACCGGCAGCGACAATCATAAAACCGATCCACACGATCACGAACGACTTGCCCGAGAAAAAGTTCCGCTGCGCCAATGCTGCCCCCTGTACCAACAAGAACACCAGCGCGCTGACGCCTAACGGCAACCCCGACAGGAAATCATGCAGCAATCCGATGGCAAACACGGCGACAGATGGCATCAGATCGGGGCGATACACGCACCAGAAATAAATTCCAATCATCGGCAACAAGGGAACGACCTGCGCAAATCCCGGCAGGTGAAATGGGATCGCATTGAAAATTAACAAGGCAAACGTCAGCGCAAACGGGGTCAGATCCCGCGCCAATTTATCCAGTCTGTGCCAAATAGACGGTTTCATCGGCTTGCTTTATTTCGCACTCCCAGTTCGGATGTCTTTAAAATCGATGATGCCTTTTAAGCCGTAATCCAGAATCCGCACCAGTTCCAATCGGGACGGATCGACAAAAGGCTCGACGGCGATGCCGCTCTCGGTCACCGTTTTGACGACGCCCACTGGAATGCCCGGCGGCAATGCCCCACCGTGACCGGATGTCACAATTCGATCACCCGGTTCCGTCAGTACGTCTGGCGGCAAGTGCACCAAGCTGAGTGTGTCACCGTTGGTGCCGGCAACGACGCCTCGTGCACGCGACCGTTCAATCAGTACCGGAATTCGAGAGTTCAAATCAGCCAACAACAACAGGCGCGAAGACCGACGACCCACTTCTTGAACGCGTCCGATCAAGCCCGACCCGTTGATCACGGCTTGGCCTTTGCGGATCCCTTCGCGTGATCCGGCGTTTAAAATCATTGTGCGAGCAAACGCGCCCCCGGCATCACCAATGACCCGCGCCGAAATTGATGTCGCATCTGTCGCCGGGACAAATTGCAAAAGCTCGCGAAGGGCAATGTTTTCGGTTTCCAATTTTCGGGCGATGGTTTGCCATTGAATCAAGCGATCACGCTCTTGACGGAGGCGCTCATTCTCTTCGCGCAACGCCAACAAGGTTTTGCCTTCACCGATGGTGTCTTGGAGAACATCAAGGGGGCGGGAAATCGCATCGAGAATGGGGGCGACCGCATCGGTCACATGCGCGCGGGCACGTTCAAACGCTGCCGGTTCCATTTTACCAACCAGCATAAGCGCCGCCGCCGCCACGATCAGACCAATGTGCGCAAATCGTTGCGCAAAGGTCCGAACTGGAGCTGCGAGACGGCCAATGGATCGTTCCCGATCATTCACTCCGAATCACCCAGTCTTCGCTACGTTGCCCAGGTTTGTCAGTAAAACCGCGAAGTTTGTTTCACTGATTTCTGATACCAATGCACCAGTCTACGCATCAAAAGCGCGACATCAATACATGGTGGTCAGAACGTCCTTAAGCCGTTTCATTTCTTCCAGCGCACGCCCCGTGCCCAGCACCACGCAGCTGAGGGGGTCGTCCGCAATCGAAACCGGCAAGCCGGTCGAATGACGCAATACAAAATCTATATTTCCAAGCAACGCACCACCACCGGTCAGTACGATACCTTTGTCGACAATATCGGCAGCCAGTTCAGGTGCGGTGTGTTCCAGCGCGACCTTGACCGCTTCGATGATGGCACCAACAGGCTCGGACAGGCTTTCTGCGATCTGACGTTCGGAAATCACCAATTCCTTTGGCACCCCGTTCATCAAATCACGGCCTTTGATTTCCATGGTCTCACCGTCACCATCTTCGGGCGGGCATGCGGAACCGATTTCTTCTTTGATGCGTGCAGCCGACCCCTCACCAACCAACAGGTTATGGTTGCGGCGGATGTACGCGATGATCGCTTCATCCATTTTGTCGCCACCAACGCGGACGGAACGCGAATAGACAATGCCACCCAACGACAAGACAGCGACCTCGGTCGTGCCGCCACCGATATCAACAACCATTGAACCGGTCGGTTCGGTCACCGGCAGGCCGGCACCAATCGCTGCGGCCATCGGTTCTTCGATCAGATAGACCTTGCGCGCCCCGGCGCTTTCAGCGGATTCTTGAATCGCACGACGCTCAACCGCAGTGGAACCGGATGGTACACACACCACGACAAGCGGGCTGGCAAAGGTGCGCCGGTTGTGCACCTTGCGAATGAAATACTTGATCATTTCTTCGGCGACTTCAAAGTCTGCGATGACTCCGTCGCGAAGTGGGCGAATGGCGCGGATGTTGCCCGGCGTCCGTCCAAGCATCTGTTTGGCTTCCTCACCAACAGCCAAGACTTGTTTTTTGCCTTTGGCTTCGGCAATGGCGACAACCGAAGGTTCGTTCAGAACAATGCCGCGTCCTTTGACGTAGACCAATGTGTTGGCCGTGCCCAAATCGATTGCCATATCGGCGGAGAGAAACCCGAATAATCTCGAAAGCATATGCTCAAATACCTATAGCGCCAGAAGTTCAAACGGGACCACCCGCCGATTTAGCCGTTATAAAAAGCGATCACTGGAATTGCTAGGACGAATACGCAATTTGCCCCGGTTTTTCAAGGCTTTCACGACTTGCGCGTTTACGGTGTTCCCCCGCTTAAGACCTAGCAGATACCTGCAATCGTTTATGAAAATGCCGCGATCCAAAATCACTGTCTGTGCATCAATTCAATCTGCCCAGAACTTTAAGCTCAAACAATGGCCGCGAATCGAGACAATTCCATATCAAGACAATCCCATAAACCAGTTTCCATAATCTTAACTTATCGAGGCTCAATGGTTTTCTTTGTTTTTCACCCAGCTGGGCTGGGTCTGTCACAAACCGTTGACCAGGGGAACGTGGAATATGACTCATTTTCCATAACTTATTGAAATAAATAGGGTTTTATTAAATCGGCTTTGTTTTGCAAAACCGCCCTTTTATTTCACACAATCCAAGTGTGATTATAGTTTTCCATACCCTTGCCCTGATATCGCGCATATCCCATATGGGGCACCATCATACACAACAACGTGACCAGATTCGGGCATGGGTCTCCCCCTCACCTGTCCTCTCCCCCATTTTTGGGGGAGAGGGACCCTGTATCAGCGTAACCCGATCTCATCCCTCTCCCCCTTATAAGGGGGAGAGGTTAGGTGAGGGGGTATTCGAATTGAATAAAAAAGGGCAGCCCGAAGACCGCCCTTTCAATATCTCTATAACGCCGAGATCCCGGCCTTCGCCGGGATGACGCACCTGATGGGACGCGTTAGTTCTTTTCTTTGTCGACCAAAGCGTTTTCCGAAATCCATGGCATCATCGCGCGGAGTTTCTCGCCGACGACTTCGACGCCGTGCTCGGCAGCCAGACGACGGGACGCCTTAAAGCTTGGCTGACCAACTTGGTTCTCTGCCATGAAATCGCGAACGAACTTCCCGGTCTGAATATCAGACAGGATTTCTTTCATCGCGGCTTTTGTATCTGGTGTGATAACCCGTGGACCAGAAACGTAATCGCCGTATTCCGCCGTGTTGGAAACGGAATAACGCATGTTGGCGATACCACCTTCATAGATCAGATCAACGATCAGCTTCACTTCGTGACAACATTCGAAATATGCCATTTCTGGTGCGTAACCAGCTTCGACAAGTGTTTCGTAACCGGCCATAATGAGCGCGGACAAACCACCACACAGCACAGCTTGTTCACCGAAGAGATCTGTTTCGCACTCTTCGCGGAATGTGGTTTCGATGATACCGGAACGACCAGCGCCAATAGCAGATGCATAAGACAGTGCCACTTCGAGCGCATTGCCCGTGCCGTCCTGGTGAACAGCAACCAAACCAGGGACACCGGCACCACGTGCATATTCGGAACGAACCGTATGGCCTGGGCCTTTTGGTGCGATCATGAACACGTCAAGGTCGGCACGAGGCTCGATCAATTGGAAGTGAACGTTCAACCCGTGTGCAAATGCCAGCGCGGCACCTTCTTTGAGGTTATCGCGCAGGTGATCCTTATAAAGTGCAGCCTGACCTTCATCAGGTGTCAGCACCATAACCACATCGGCCCATGCAGCGGCAGATGATGGATCCATAACCGTCAGGCCTTCGGCCTCGGCTTTTTTGGCGCTGCCGGAACCTTCACGAAGGGCCACAACAACTTCTTTAACACCTGAGTCGCGCAAGTTCAGCGCGTGCGCGTGACCTTGGCTACCATATCCGACGACGGCAACTTTTTTGCCTTTGATCAAATTAACATCCGCATCGCGGTCGTAATAAACTCGCATTTTCCTCTCCACTGGTTATACGGTTTGACGCCACGACGAACTCGCGACGATGAATTTTGCAGGGGTTTTACAGGGATGAAGTCCCGCGGGCAATGGCTGCGACGCCCGTTCTGGAAATATCTTTTAAACCCAATGGACGCATCAATTCGATAAATGCATCCAATTTCCCGGTATCGCCGACGATTTCGAACACAAAACTCTCGTTCGTACTGTCGACCACGCGGGCCCGAAAGATGTCGGCAATGCGCAGGCTTTCGACCCGCTGATCACCGGTGCAAGCCACTTTGACCAAGGCCAATTCGCGTTCGACGCTTGGGCCATCCAGGGTCAAATCGCTGACCCGGTGAATGGGCACCAAACGGCCCAGTTGTGCCTTGATCTGCTCGATGATCATCAACGTGCCAGATGTAACGACGGTGATCCGCGACAGGGCTTGCTCTTCACTGACTTCGGCCACCGTCAGGCTTTCGATGTTATAGCCACGCCCGGAAAACAATCCGATCACACGCGCCAGAACACCCGGTTCGTTATCAACCAAAACCGAAATGGTGTGTGAATTGATGGGGTCGTCTTTGTTCATCTTCTTTGTCCTTTGCTGAATTTCTGAATGAGGATTGATGTCGCTTAGACGAGCACCATGCCCTCTTCGGAAATTGGCTTTTCAGCTTTGTCATCAGGGCCAAGAAGCATTTCATTGTGTGCCGCACCCGATGGAATCATCGGGAAGCAGTTTTCTTTTTGATCGACTTGAACGTCGGCGATCACCGGGCGATCAATAGAGATCATCTCCTTGATCAGATCATCCAAATCAACAACCGACGTTGCGCGAAGGCCAACCATACCGAACGTATCCGCCAGTTTCACAAAATCTGGCAGGCTTTCCATATAGCTTTCGGAGTAGCGCTTTCCGTGCAGCAGTTCCTGCCACTGGCGCACCATCCCCATATAGAAGTTATTCAAGATGAAACACTTCACCGGCAAATTATACTGCGAGATCGTGGACAGCTCCTGCATGTTCATCAGGAACGAGGCCTCACCGGAAATATCGACAACAAGTTTATCAGGATGGGCCACCTGAACACCCATCGCGGATGGCAATCCATAGCCCATGGTCCCAAGGCCTCCCGACGTCATCCAGCGGTTTGGCTTTTCGAAACCATAATACTGTGCGGCCCACATTTGATGTTGGCCAACTTCGGTGGTGATGAAGGTGTCCTGATCTTTGGTCAGATCATACAAGCGCTGGATCGCGTGCTGCGGCTTGATGATATCGCCTGACTGATCGTATTTCAGACAATCGATGGACTTCCACTCGGCGATCTGCTCCCACCACTTCTTTAATGCGGCTGCATCGGGTTTTGCCTGGGTCGATTTCCAAACCTTGATCATGTCTTCGAGGACATGGCCGATATCACCGATAATCGGAATATCGACTTTGACATTCTTGTTGATGGAACTGGGGTCGATATCGATGTGGATTTTCTTGGCGTGCGGTGCGAATGCATCCAAACGACCCGTGATCCGATCATCGAAGCGCGAGCCGACCGCAATCATCACATCACAATCGTGCATGGCATGGTTAGCCTCATAGGTGCCGTGCATCCCAAGCATCCCTAAGAACTGCTTGTGCGATGCCGGAACCGCCCCCAAACCCATCAGCGTCAGCGTGCACGGATAGCCGGTTAAATTTACGAATTCCGTCATCAACTGCGACGCGCCAGGACCGGAATTGATTATGCCGCCGCCGCCATAAAAGATCGGCTTTTTCGCATTGGCGATCATATCGACGGCTTCTTTGATCTTGTCCAGGTCGCCCTTTACCCGCGGCTTGTACTTGGACAGGTCGATTTTCTCGACCGGCGTATACGCTGTCGTGTCCATGCAAACGTCTTTTGGCAAATCGATCACGACAGGACCGGGACGCCCCGAACGCGCGACGTGAAACGCCTCGTGCATTACACGGGATAGATCTTTGACGTCTTTAACCAAGTAATTGTGCTTGGTACATGGGCGCGTGATCCCGGTGGTGTCGCATTCCTGGAACGCGTCGTTACCGATCAAATGTGTCGGCACCTGCCCCGTCAAACAGATGATCGGAACGGAATCCATCAGTGCATCGGTCAGTCCCGTAACAGCGTTGGTTGCCCCGGGGCCGGACGTGACCAAAACAACGCCGACTTTGCCGGTTGATCGCGCATAACCCTCTGCTGCGTGAACGGCACCACCTTCTTGGCGGACCAGGATATGCTTGATCCGGTTTTGCTGGAAAATCGCATCATAGATCGGCAACACGGCACCGCCCGGATAACCGAACACCACTTCCACGCCCTGATCGGCCAATGCCTTCAGAACGATTTCAGCGCCGGTTAAGTTTGACGTACTCATTTGACCAATCCTTGTAATGTAACAGTTCTAACAACAATGAACGGTCGGGAACTCTCGCTTCCGACCGCCGAAACTAATTGATTTTGCGCCTGCTATTCCCAGAGCGCGCGGCAACTTAGAGCCTCAGTTGCCCTCGGTCAACACAAACTGACGAATAAATGAAAAGATTCTATCATTATCTCTTTCCATATATTTCTCATCAGACGTTAAATCCGCACGAATCTGACGTCTAAACCACGTCATTTGCCGTTTTGCTAGGTTCCGAGAGGCGGTTTTTGCCTTACTGACAGCGGTTTCCAGAGCTATCTCGCCGCGAATCTCCCGCAAAAGTTCGGCCACACCGACCGCACGGGCACTCGGCAGATCATCAGCAATGCCAAGTTCAGCAAATGCCTTGGCCTCGGCCATCGCTCCCAAATCCATCATCTGATCGAAACGCTTATTGATGGCGTCATACATCTCATCGCGGGGTGGCATCAGCAGCACCGTGCCATAGCGCGCGGCGTAACCGGGCGCGCTGGTTTGTGCCTTTTGCCAGTCAGAAAGCGTCTGCCCAGTCGCCGCGAATACAGCCGCCGCCCGGATCAGGCGCTGGCGGTCGGTCGCGGGCAATCGTTCTGCTGCAGCAGCATCAACCAGGGCCAGTTCGGTTTTAAATCGCTCACCGCCGACGTCATCGAAATGCGCCTGCACGCCCTCAAAGATTTCGGCTGGGACTTCAGGGATCGGGGCCAGTCCATCTGTCAGGGCTTTGAGGTAAAGCCCCGTCCCGCCTACAATGATTGGCAGTTTCCCCCGGTCATGAATATCGGCGAGGGCGGCCTGCGCCATGCCCAACCAACGCCCAGCCGAGCATCTTTCCGATACCGATAAGCACCCAAAAAGATGATGCGGGACACGCGCCATTTCTTCGTCGCTGGGACGCGCCGTCAAAATCCGCAGTTCTTCATAAACCTGCATACTGTCAGCATTCACGATCTCACCGTCGAAGGTTTCAGCAATTTCGAGGGCCAGTTCCGTTTTTCCACAAGCCGTTGGGCCTGCAATGATGACAACCGGTTTTAAATCGGTCACGTTGATCTCCAATTGATTCCAAAGAACGCCAATTCGGAGCGCCCGCCATGAAATTCGTCCTGACCTTAATAGCCGCCGACGGCACCGCTTTAAATGCAGAAATGACTGAAATGGTCCGCGACGCGCTGAGGACCCTGGGTGCCGAGACCGGCGGCATGGACTGGTTGGCACCGGATCATGCCTGTGACATCCCGTTTGATGACATCGCCCCTGATCAAGCGGATGCTGCGGCCCGCGGAATCATCGGCGAAGCGGCGATCGATTGCATCGCCCAAATTGCCAACGGTCGGCGTAAGAAACTTTTGCTCGCCGATATGGATAGCACCATGGTCACCAGCGAAACATTGGACGATCTGGCCGCGCAAACGGGTCTGGGTGATGTCATTGCGGAAATCACCGCACGCACCATGAACGGCGAATTGGATTTTGCCAACTCCGTCAAAGAACGCGTGATGATGCTCAAAGGACTTTCAGAGACCGCTTTGGACGCAGCCTACAAGCGGATAGAAATCTCGCCTGGTGCCGAAACAGCGGTACGAACAATGAAAGCCAATGGCACGCATTGCTTGTTGATCTCGGGTGGGTTCACCTACTTCACATCGCGGATCGCAGAAACAATCGGTTTCCACGAACAAATGGCTAACGACTTTATGATTGAAGATGGGGAATTGACAGGCGGCGTGTCCGAGCCCGTGCTGACCAAAGAAGTGAAATTGGAAACCTTGATCGCGCGCTGTCGTGAAATCGGACTTAAGTTGGCGGAATCAGTTTGCGTGGGCGATGGGGCGAACGATGTGCCAATGCTTCAAGCCGCTGGACTGGGTGTCGCCTATCGCGGCAAACCCAGCGTCAAAAAAGAAATCCCCGCCAGACTGGACCATGCCGATCTGACGGGGCTTTTGTTCGCTCAGGGGTATCGCTTAGACGAATTCATCGACTAAGCGCCTCAATCAATTATCCCTGGCAATTATCCCTGGCAATTATCCCTGGCAATTATCCCTGATCAATTCGGATCGCAACGAACCGAAGGCCGCGTTCGCTTTGAACACGCAGCAGAACCGATTTGCGGCCCTGTGATTTGGCCTGATCGACTTTGCGTTTCACGTCGTCAGGTTCGGTGACGTCTTCTTGGCTCACCTGGATAATACGGTCACCGGGTTGGAGACCCTTCTCCGCCGCAGGGCCGTCAGCATCAACGCCGGTGACGACGACGCCTTTGACGTCTTCGGTCAGCTTATACTTCTCGCGCATGGCATCGCTGATGCCCGCGACGTTTAACCCAAGCTGATCGATTTCTTGCTCACGCGAGTCGCTTTTTTCTTTGGCTGGGGCCGACGCAACTTGTGTTGGCTCTTCTTTCAGGTGACCGACCTCGACCGCCACAGTCGTCCGTGAACCATCACGCCAGACAATCGCATCAACGGTTTCGCCCGGTTCGATGTCCGCCACGATTTTAGGCAGACGGCGCATTTCGGGAACTTCGACACCGCCGAATTCCAAAATCACGTCACCCGGTTTGAAGTCAGCAGACGCAGCAGGGCCGTCAGGCACCACACTTGCGATCATCGCGCCTGAAGCTTCGTCGAGGCCTAAGCTCTCGGCGATTTCATCTGTCACGGATTGAATGTGAACACCCAACCAGCCACGACGAACTTCACCGTTTTTGATCAACTGGCGAATCACAGGTTTTGCAACGCTTGATGGAATGGCAAAGCCGATCCCGACGCTGCCGCCTGTAGGCGAGAAGATCGCCGTATTCACACCGATGACTTCGCCGTCCATGTTGAACGTCGGGCCACCAGAGTTACCGCGGTTGATCGACGCATCGGTCTGTAAATAATCGTCATAAGGACCAGAATTGATATCGCGACCACGGGCGGAAATGATGCCCGCAGTGACCGTACCACCCAAACCGAATGGGTTACCGATGGCGATGACCCAATCACCGACTTCCATTTCGTCGGAGTCCCCAAACTCTGTTTGTGGCAAATCCACTCCGTCCGAATCTTCGACCTTCAACACGGCAAGATCGGTCTTGGGGTCACGGCCGACCAATGTGGCTTTCAGACGGGTGTCGTCATGCAAAATCACATGGATTTCGTCCGCATCCTGAATAACGTGGTTGTTGGTGACGATGTGTCCATCATTATCAATGATGAACCCGGAACCCAACGAGGTCGCCCGACGGCTGCGCTGCTGCGGGCCGTTGCGATCAAAGAAGTCTTTGAAGAAATCTTCAAACGGGGATCCCGGCGGCAATTGCGGCATCTGCGGTCCTTCGCGACCTTCAACCGTTTGCGTGGTCGAAATATTGACGACCGTCGGCAAGAGTTTCTTGGCCAATCCTGAGAACGATTCAGGTGCGGCCTTGGCGAACGCGCTTGTCGCATGCATGACCATGGCAATGACCGTCACCGCCAACAGGATTCTAAGAACCCAACTCATATAAATGGATTGATCATCCGCCTTCGCGATGGCTCGAGCTCTTTTCATTGATCGTTACTTCCTTTTTCTCAAAACTGCCCGTTTAATGTGGGGATAGAATACCCTCTCGTCCAGTGGGGGATATAGTCGTCAAATGTGACGGAACAGAGGCACCCTGGATTAAACTTTATACAGCTGCAGCCTACCCCCGGATCAACCAAACGATAAAAACACCAAGGATGGTCGCCCCAAGGCCAAAGGCGCGAAGCGTCGACGTCGGCTGCGCCAACATCTGGAGCATCATCTTTTTCATGGCATCAGGGAACAGCGCATAGCACACGCCCTCGATCACAATTGCGAGACCGAGGGCGGTGATAAACGTCGTCATGACTGGGTTACCCCAGTTCTTTGATTACTGGCGTGTCCCAGGAGTGGACCCAGGGCCAGAGTTGTTGAAGTACTTGAAGAACTCGCTATCTGGCGAGAGAACCATGGTGGTCCCTTCTTCAAACGCTTTCCCGTAGGCTTCCATCGAGCGATAAAACCGGAAAAACTCTTCATCTTTGCCATAGGCGTCACCAAGAATTTTGTTTTTCCCAGCGTCGCCTTCACCACGAAGGATTTCAGACTTACGGTTGGCTTCAGCGATGATCACCGTTCTTTGACGGTCAGCTTCGGCCTGAATGGTCAGCTTCATCTCTTCACCTTTGGCGCGGAGTTCAGCGGCTTGCGCAACCCGGTCCGTCCGCATCCGGTTATAGACCGATTGCAGTGTCGTCCCCGGAAGGTCGGTTCGGCCAATTCGAAGATCAACCAATTCAACACCGAATTGAGGCGCCTGCGTTTTCAAGATTTCGAAAATCAGGTTCATCACTTCAGCACGTTTTGGTGACAGCATGTCGGCCAATGATACTTTCGCGACTTCGGCACGAACTGCTGAGTTCAACTGCGAACCGAAAACCTGACGGAAGTTCCGGTCGGTTTGCGCGGCTTTCAAGAACTCCAACGGATCGACAATTTTGTAACGTGCAAAACTATCGACGTTAATCCGTTTCTGATCCGACAACAGGATTTCCTGAGGCTGTGGATCAAGATCCAGAATTCGACGATCAAAATACCGAACGTTCTGAATGAACGGCAGTTTGAAGTTCAATCCCGGTTGGGAAACCACATCAACGGGGTTACCAAACTGCAGGATCAATGCCTGTTGCGTTTGATGAACGGTGAACATGGCGCTGTACGCGACAATCGCGCCAGCAGCGATGATGATGCCAAATATGGCGAGGCCCATCTTTTTCATTATTGTGCTCCTCCGCTCTTCTTCTGCAACTCATTGAGCGGCAGATAAGGTACGACACCACTCTCGCCACCGGCACTTTTGTCGATGATGATTTTATTGGCTCGCCCTATCACTTCCTGCATCCGCTCTAGGAACAGTCGCTGTGTGGTCACGTCCTTAGCCACCTTGTAGGTATCGTAAACAGAGATAAAGCGTGCAGCCTCACCCTCGGCTTCTTTGATCACCTGTTCCTTATAACCGGTCGCAGCAGCGATCCGCTTTTCAGCTTCACCCTTTGCCCGCGGCACAATGTCGTTCTTGTAAGCATCGGCTTCGTTCACGGCACGCTCTTGGTCCTGCTTGGCCCGTTGCACATCGTTAAACGCATCGATGACTTCTTGTGGAGGATCAGATTCCAAAAGTTTGGTTTGGGTAATCAAAATACCCGCACCGTAGCTATCCAAGATGTCTTGCAGCAAAAGCTGTGTATCAGCCTCGATCTGTTGACGCCCGGATACCAGTGCTGCTTCCAAAGCGGACTGACCAACGATTTCACGCAGCGCACTTTCGGCTGCGATCTTGATGGTGCCTTCTGGGTCGCGGATGTTAAACAAATAGTTCGCGGCACTCTTGATCTGCCACTGGATATCAAAATCGATATCAATCACGTTCTGATCGCCGGTCAGCATCAAGCTTTCGCTCGGCACATCGCGCTTCGTCGCAGAACCTTCGCCACGATAGCCGATCTGGGTCGTGTTCACCCGCGTGACGTTCGGCGTGTAGACGTTACCGACCGGAGATGGGAACCAATAGTTCAGACCCGGCGTGGTTTCTTTGACGAATTTACCAAACAGCAATTCAACGCCCTGCTCGTCCGGCTGAACCCGGTAAAAACCGCTGGCCAGCCAAATCGCAACGACGGCAATACCGATAAGGATGATACCCTTACCGCTGCCACCGCTGCCGGGCATGAGATTTCTCAGCTTGTCCTGCGCACGGCGCAACGCCTCTTCGACGTCAGGGGGCTCCATCCCGCCACCGGGACCACCCGGGCCACGACCACCGCCGCCACCACCAGATCCGCCGCCCCATGGACCCTGGCCGCCACCGCCGCCGCCCCAAGGTCCGCCTTGTTTATTCGAAGCCATCTATTCTTATCCTTGCATCCATCTGTCGATTCAGCGGCAATAACAAATACCGCCCCTGTATCCCTTGTAATTTCCTGCGTTCGCGTTACCTAAGGGATTAATCAAACGCGCCCGCGTTATACGGCACCCCCCGCAGCGTTTCAAACACTGTTGGAATACCGGTTGCGAGAGATATCGGCCTGTTTACTGGAGTTTTCAACCATGCCTGACATTACAAATGATGTAATTCTTGAGACTTTAAAATCCGTGATCGACCCTTTAAGCGGAAAAGACGTTGTCAGCGCTGGTATGATCCAGGGTTTGCAGACCAAAGATGGCAATGTCGCGTTCGCGATTGAGGTTCCTGCCGACAAGGGTGCCGAGATGGAACCGCTTCGAAAAGAAGCCGAAGACAAAGTGTTCGGCATGACCGGTGTGGTCTCGGCGACCGTGGTACTCACCGCCCAACGCGCAGCCGGTGCATCGCAGCCGTCAGCCGCACCATCGGGTCAAAAAACGGCCCCCGGTCAGCCTGTCCCGCCACAAGGTCAGGGTGACATGTTACCCGGGGTCAAATCGATTATCGCCGTCGCATCGGGCAAGGGTGGCGTGGGCAAATCCACGACGGCCATTAACATTGCCATGGGTTTGGCCGCCGGTGGGCGCAAAGTGGGCATCTTGGATGCCGATATATACGGGCCATCGATGCCACGCATGATGGGACTTTCCGGGCGTCCGAACTCGGCCGACGGCAAAACCCTTGATCCGATGGAAAACTATGGCGTCAAAGTGATGTCGATCGGATTCATGGTTGACGAAGAAACCCCAATGATCTGGCGTGGCCCTATGGTCCAGTCCGCACTGGAGCAGATGATGCGCGACGTGAACTGGGGCGAATTGGATGTATTGGTCGTCGACATGCCGCCGGGAACTGGTGATGCGCAACTGACCATGGCGCAAAAAGTACCGCTAACAGGGTCAGTTATTGTTTCAACGCCACAAGACATTGCGCTTCTCGATGCCAGAAAAGGTCTTAATATGTTCCGGAAAGTCGATGTCCCGGTCTTTGGCATCGTCGAAAACATGAGTTATTTTTTGTGCCCGGATAATGGAAAACGTTACGACATCTTTGGCCACGGCGGCGCGAAACGGGAAGCGGAACGCATGGGCGTTGATTTCTTGGGTGAAGTCCCCATCGAAATTGAAATCCGTGAAAATTCCGATAACGGGACACCGATTACCGTCTCTCAGCCCGACAGCCAGAGCGCGGCCAATTATCGTGAAATCGCGGACCGCGTTTGGGCACAGATTGAAAAAGCTCAGGGCGGCGGTCAATCAGCACCCAAAATCGTCATCCAGTAATCAATCGATGAACCGGTCCCATCATCACGCGGTTTTTGAAGCAATCGCGCTGGTGATGATCGTGCTAGTTTCGGCGGGGTCCTTGGCACAGGCCGATACGGTGGTGGCACTACCGACATCAGAATGTCGCGAAGTGCGCGCAACGCTGGAAAAAAATGTGCCGATTGCGCCCGGCTTTCGTCAATTGGATATGAAGTTCCCTAAAAATCCCGAGGGAATCCGTGGCTCGCTCTGTCGTCTGGTCGCGGTGGGCACCGGTATTCATGTTGAAAACGAACAGGTCCGCACGTTGCAAGACCTGCAAGCCCATATCCGTGCCGCGCTTAAGGAAGAAGATTGGTTAGAGACCGAACAAACCCAAAGATTCACGGGGAAATCGGGCCATGGTCGTCATGTGTTTGCTGTCACCCGCAACAACGCCATTTGCGTAACCACGATCCAAGTGACGATGATACCGGGGATCGAAGCCCCCAAGGCCGCATTTGATAACGGCACGATTTTTTTAGGGTCCTTAGAGCCCCATCAGCGCGAATGGTGGGTTGCCGTCGACTGTTTTCATTTTTAGCCGACGCCTACCCATCATCAATCGCGATGCTGTTAGTTTGCGCCCACCATGTCGCTGCGGTTGATCACGACTTTGTTTGGCAGAGCCGATTTCACAGGTGTTTTTTCATTGGATTTGAATAGACTCGTAATCGAACGGCCCAAAGCACTGAACATGTCGCTGATAGCTTCGGCGCGCAGTTTCTCTGCCTCACGCACGTAATACGCGATATCTTCGCTGGTCATATCTTTGTAGTTGATTTCGCCAATAATCGGTTTCATTTGCTAGTCCTCGTATAAATATTTAATTGAATATTGCATTGCAACATTCTTGCTGCACTGCAATATATAGAGGTGTAGGGAGGCATTTAATCCCGTCATTGGTCAAAACCCTTGTGCGTAAAACGCACAGATGAAATTTTGCGTAAAACGCAAAGAGTATAAAGGGAGGTCCAAGGACGATTTGTTAAGGAACTTGCGCCCTATGGACATCGCCAACCAAATGATCCTGTTTGCAAAAGTCGTTGAACACGGCGGTTTTTCGGCGGCTGCCCGCGATTTGGGGCAAACCCCGTCGGCAATAAGCCGTCAAATTGGCAATTTAGAGGATCGACTGGGCACCAGGTTACTCAACCGGTCCACCAAGCACGTCAGCCTGACTGAGGTGGGCGAAGAATTCTATCCCCGCTGTGCGCACATTGCGCGCGATGTGTCGGATGCCGAGGCGCTGGTGCTGTCCAAGTTGGACCACCCGCAAGGAACGCTGAATATTGCTGCCACATCCGCCTTTGCAAAAAGCCAAATTCTGCCGATTCTGCCTGCGTTTTTAGACAAAAATACCGATCTGAAGATTTCGTTTGAACTCACCGACCGCCCGATTGATCTGGTAGAGGATCAAATTGATGTCGCCATTCGGTTTACAGAACAGGTCAATGACGTGTCGGTGGTGGCGCGCAAATTGGCATCAAACAAACGCATATTCTGCGCCGCCCCATCCTATATTATGGAGCATGGGGTCCCCACGATCCCGCGGCAATTAACGGAACACAATTGCCTAAGGCTTTCGACCTTTGATGCATTCAATAACTGGACATTCAAGGATGCCGAACAGTCCGTGATGCAGTCCATCACCGGCAACTTCGAAACCACCAGTACGGATGCGCTTTATCGTGCGACGCTGTCAGGATTGGGAATTGCGCGACTGTCGACGTATCTGGTCAGTGATGCCATCGCGGATGGTAGCCTTGTACGCATTCTACCCGAATACATCGACGACGAGGCAGATATACTGGCGGTCTATTCGAACAAAAAAAACTTATCGCCGAACGTGCGTGCATTTATAGATTTTTTAGTCGCCACGTTTTCTCCGATCCCGCCATGGGAAAAGCAACCGGTCGCTTGAACGCCTGACGGGCTATCGCACGAAATTAATGACGCTCTCGTTCTTCGGCGTCGATGAACAGCATCAAACCGCCAATCACGCTGGGGATTGCCTTGAACGCATGGGCAAACCCCAACACGATCATCCCGTGATGCACGCCGATATCTCCATTGGCGACATCATCAAACAGGGTTTCCCCGGCTTCAATCAACCCTGTCGCCATCAGGATCAGGCCGACGATTAATTCCAGGTGCGGGCTTTTGGCCACGCGCTCTGTTTTCTTCAAAAATGCGTGCATAAGTTTCCTTGGCGTTCATCTGGCGCCTTATCTTCGTCGAAACGTTTCGGTTTAGATTCAGCCGCCGAACATCTCTCGCAAATTATCAAGGCCCGCTTGATAGACACCTTCGATGGCTTTGGTTGCGTCGTTGTCGGGCATGCCTGCGGCTTCGAACTCGCTCGACCATTCAACCGTCGCATTGTCCCCCGAACCACTGACCTTGATGGTCGAGACGTAGTTCTTTACCGGCAACGGGCTATCGACAATCGAATAGGTGTAGGTTTTCGAGTCGTGATCGCTGGCTTCGAGTTTCTCAACAATCTGGCCACCACCAGCCAAGCTCAGGGTTCTCGTTTCACCCTCTTTGCAAAGCTCGGATTTTTCCACCGCAGGATGCCAGTCTGGCAACGCGTTGAAGTGACCAATCATCTGCCACAACTGGTCGGCAGACACGTTCAAGTTTTGGGTCATGGATACTTTCGGCATGATATCTCTCCCTTCGATTTCACCACGAGGGGAGTATATCACGTTTTAGCGTTTTGTGAGCGTCACAAAGCTATAAGCAGGTGTGTCGCCTTCCGCAGGGGTCGTATCGCGGGCTGTTTCTTGCCACATGTCGGAGTCGATCACTGGAAATACCGTGTCACCCTCGATGTCGGTGTGCACTTCGGTCAGTTCAATCACGTCGGCCTGATCCATAATATCGGCATAGATCTGACCCCCGCCGACAATCATGGCCTTGGACGCCCCGTCGCCCCGACACAAATCAAGGGCGGCATCAATGCTTTTGACGACATCGACGCCATCGATCACCAAATCATCGCGCCGTGTGATGACGATGTTGCGCCGGCCCGGCAATGGCCGCCCGATGCTGTCCCAGGTCTTGCGGCCCATCACGATGGGATGGCCCATGGTGACGGCTTTGAAATGTCTCAGATCCGCCGAAATCTTCCACGGCAGGTCACCATCGACCCCAATCACATTGTTTTCGGATTTCGCAACGACGAGAACAATTTTCAAAACAATCTCCTATTTCGTGACCCTGAACTTGATTCCGGGCCAACTCTCAGGACTAACAGTTGATGCTGAAACGAGTTCAGCATGACGATTGATGGAAAATATAAACTTCTCTCAAATTCAAACCGCAATCGGCGCTTTGATGTGCGGGTGAGATTCGTATCCCTCTAGCGTGAAATCCTCAAACTTGAATGCAAATAGGTCTTTCACATCGGGATTGAGTTTCATCGTCGGCAGCGGCAGCTGATCGCGCTGCAATTGCAGGTCCGCTTGTTCCAGATGATTGGCATAAAGATGCGCATCGCCCAACGTGTGCACAAATGTCCCCGGCTCATACCCCGTGACCTGCGCGACCATCATCAGCAACAGGGCATAGGATGCGATATTAAACGGCACGCCTAAAAACACGTCGCATGATCGCTGATATAACTGGCAATTCAATCGGCCGTCCATGACCTGAAACTGGAACAGGCAATGACACGGCGGCAATGCCATTTCATCGATTTCGGCCGGATTCCAGGCCGATACCACCATGCGTCGGGAATTCGGGTTGGTTGTGATCTCGTTCAACAGCCATTTAATCTGATCGACCTGACCGCCATTTGCCGTAGGCCATGACCGCCACTGAGAGCCGTACACCGGCCCCAAATCGCCATTTTCATCGGCCCATTCATCCCAGATCGAAACCCCGTTGTCTTTTAGGTATTTGATGTTGGTATCACCGGCCAGAAACCACAGCAGTTCATGAATGATGGATTTCAGGTGCAGTTTCTTGGTGGTGATCATGGGAAACCCATCGGCCAGATCGAACCGCATCTGATAGCCAAACACGGCCTGCGTGCCGGTGCCGGTGCGGTCGCCCCGAAAGGTGCCAGTGTTGCGAATGTGCCTGAGTAAATCTTGGTACTGTTGCATCGGTGGATTTTAGTCCGTGCGCGGTTGGGCTGCCAATATCTCTTGGGCCCCTGATAACACGATATCTGTGGTTAACTGCCCCAAACAGCGGTATCGCCCACCTTCGAGGGGGTGAATGCATTGCCCAAGACACCCGGCGCAGTCGATTTCAGGCACCATGAAGGTCACATTTTCGGGCATCATGCGCGAATCGTAGGGCACGCTATCAACAATATGCGCGGCCGAGGCCAGACAAATCGTCGGCGCGCCCATCCCGACCGCCAAATGCATAATCGAAGTATCAACCGACACCACCAACGCTGCCCCGCGCAATCGGGCGGCCTTTGATTTTAAATCAGACGTATCCACCACAACGCCCGCATGATCGGCCAACGCCTGATGTCGAGGGGCCCGTGCTAGGTCATTCGGTCCCGCCGTCATGACTATCTGATAGTCATCCGCAAAGGCATTCGCGATGTCGATAAACACCTGCGGATCAACCTCGCGTTCCGCTATCGCAGAAAACGGGTGCAGGATGATTTCGGGCTTATCTGCGCACGGTGGACCCGGCAACAGCGAAGGATCGAACGTGACCTTGGGCACATCTACGATATCGCCGGTCAGCCCGTTTGCCAATTCCCACCAGCGGATCAGGCGGTGCGCCATCGCCGGATCAGGCTCAACCCAATCGGTGCACCAACTGCGATGCGCCTGCAGGGCTTTGTCGTGCTTTGGCCATGATCGCGGGGACAACGCATATCGTTTGTCCGCCCCCGATGCACGGATCATCACATCATCAACTGTCGGCAATCGCAGATGATCGGCGCTAACAGCAATCCGCGCACCCAGCTGCGTGATCCGTTTGCAGGTATCCAGTCGGTATACGGTTTTTTTAATAAAGCGACGATAATCGACCGGGATCAGCGTCACGTCATCCGGGAACAGAAACGACAATCCCGCACTTTCCGATCGTACGATGATCCAGACCGGCTCATCCGCGCCGACCAATTGTCGGAACCGGGTCACCATCAATGAAAACAGGATCGTATCACCCAGCCCGCCAGACGAGACCAGCAGAAGACCGCGCTTGTCTCCCGCCGCGCGGTCGGCGCGTCGCTGGATCACTTTTTCGCTGACGGCTGCGATCAAGCCCAATTGGAGGCCCTCCCCTCGACTTATCTCTCATAACATCTGGCATCGGATTAACCTAAGTCAATGCGTCAAGTTTATCCCGGCCCCATAGTCATCACGATTACTAATATGGAGGGTCCTGTGGACACAGCGTTAGAGCCGATCAGCGGCATTGGTCATAATTCCGGCGACGTCGTCGTCACCATTCGCGCAAAGTTATTCAATTCGGTCATCCCGCCTGGCAGTGGTCCGCGATTGCATGATCTGACGTTCAGCGTCGGCGCGACATTGGACGATTTGGTTCGGGAGCTCGATATCAATCCGGCGGCGATCTTCATCGCCTGGGCCAATGGCCGCGACGTGACCAAGCGTTTAGGCGACAAAATCAATTTGGAATACGTGCTGACCGACGGGGATGAAATCGCGTTATCGGGCCCGATTCCCTATAGCTGGGGATACGGCTCCCCCGTTGTTTAATCGATCAGCGCTGATGCAGCGCCATATTGATCCCAAGGCCGACCAGCACAGCACCCCCCAATCGCTGTAAAAGCTTTTGCGCCCCTGCTGATCGCTTCAACCGCGCAACCAACGCGTTAGAGAACACAACGCAGCAGATATCCGCCGATGAAAATGCGACGTTCACGAACGTTCCTAAAATCAACAACTGCACCCAAACGGCGAATGACGCGGTGGGGTCCGCGAACTGCGGCAGAAAGGCCAAGAAAAACAGCGCCGTTTTCGGGTTCAATACCTCAACCGTGATGCTTTCCAGGAATGCGCGCTTTGCCGATTTGGATGGGATCACGGGCTGACCATTTTGCGCCCTACCCGCTTGGCGAAACATCATGATCCCAAGCCAGACCAGATACAGCGCACCCGCGAACTTCACCGCCAGATATGCCGTCGGCACAGCATGCAACAGCGCCGACAGACCCGCTGCGGCCGCGATAACATGAACATATCCACCGACATGGATACCAAGTGCGGCCATAAACCCGGCGCGCCGTCCACGCGCCACCGTTTGCGCGGTGGTATATAGCATCGCCGGACCGGGCATATATGCGAACAGTATGGTCGCCACAAAGAATGTCAGAAGCAGTTCCGTTGATGGCATTCGATCCCCCTAACTCAGTTCCTATCCCAGCACTTGAGAAAATGCGCCTTTAAGCGCATATTAGTTGTGCTGGTTCGCCAGCTATGGAGATAAGCGCTTATTGGAATAAGCACAACGGACCCGGGGGCAGTGCCCGGCACCTCCACCAAGTTTTCCTTTTGGTGTGCGCCTTTCGCAGGGGCAAGTTGATGGGGGTGAAACAGGATCGACGTGTGTAGTAAAGAATAAGTTTTCTCTCGGCATGGTTCCGCCGATACCGGGCCATTTTTACAAGTGCCAATGATAACGACGCACTTGCGGTCGCGGCCTAATACGCCATAACGACCACGGGGTTCGAGGGGCACCTGGCAACAGAAGCCCCTCACTTAATCATCAGCATATCAACATTCACACCTTTCGGGCTTTCTTGCCCCCCGCGTAAGGGCTACAGTATGGGCATGGATGATGACATTTTACGCTACGACATTTGGATCGAAGAGGCGCTTCGCGGCGTCATTCGCCGTTCGTTAACAACGGTCGAAGAATTGGGCCTGCCCGACGATCATCATTTCTACATCACGTTTAAGACCGACCATCCCGATGTGAACATCGCAGATTGGCTTCGGTCAGAATATCCCGACGAAATGACCATCGTGCTGCAGCATCAATTTGATGATCTGGGCATTGGCGAAGAAGGCTTCACCGTTCGCTTGCGATTTGGCGGCCGTCCCGAACGTTTGGATGTCCCGTTTGAAGCCATCACCTCGTTCGCCGATCCATCCGTCAGCTTTGGTCTGCAACTGAAATCGCTAGAACACGATGACGAAGACGGCGAGTACGATGAACTGACGCCTGAAGAATTGGGCCTGGAGCCATCGGCCAACACGTCGCACGCTGGCAATAGCATGGATGATGGCGACGATAACGATGACGAAAAGAAAACCGGCGAAGTCATCGCCCTAGACGCGTTTCGTAAAAAACAATCCTGATCCGCGTTACTGATATCCAACCACAAATCTAAAGAGCACATCATGAGCGACTACGTCCACCACACCATGTTTCCACTGGGGGCCGACGAGACGCCCTATCGTAAATTGACGAGCGACTACGTCACCGTCAGTGAATTCGAAGGCAAAGAAATCATCAAAGTTGATCCTGAAGCGATCAAGCTGATGACGTTCGAAGCATTCAAGGACATTTCGCACCTATTGCGCCCAGGGCATTTGCAGCAACTCAGCAATATCCTGAGCGACCCCGAAGCATCTGATAACGACCGCTTTGTCGCCTATGATTTGTTGAAGAACGCCAACATCGCCGCGGGGGGTGTACTGCCCATGTGCCAAGATACGGGCACCGGGATTGTGATGGCAAAAAAAGGTCAGCAAATTTGGACCGGCGGTGGTGACGAGGCGGCGATTTCCGAAGGGGTGTTGAAGACCTTCACCGAAACTAACCTCCGTTATTCTCAGGTTTCGCCGGTTGATATGTTCGCCGAGAGCAATACGGGCAACAACCTGCCCGCCCAGATCGATATCTATGCTGACGAGGGTGATGCCTACAAATTCCTGTTCATCGCCAAGGGTGGCGGATCGGCAAACAAGACGTTTCTCTATCAGGAAACCAAAGCGTTGCTGAACGAGAAGCGCATGATGGAATTCGTCGACGAGAAAATGCGCACACTGGGCACCGCAGCTTGCCCGCCTTATCACTTGGCATTTGTCATCGGTGGCACGTCAGCCGAATTGAACCTGAAGACCGTCAAGATGGCCTCGACCAAATACTATGACGAGTTGCCCACCACGGGTGGCCCGAACGGTCAGGCGTATCGCGACATTGAATGGGAAGAGCGCATTTTGAAAATGTCACAGGATTTGGGCATCGGTGCGCAGTTTGGTGGCAAGTATTTCTGCCACGATGTACGCGTCATCCGCCTGCCGCGCCACGGTGCAAGTTGCCCGGTCGGGATCGGCGTGTCGTGCTCTGCCGACAGACAGATGAAAGGCAAGATCACCAAGGACGGCGTATTCCTTGAGCAACTGGAGACAAACCCGGCCAAATACATGCCGGACGTCACCACCGAGCATCTGGGCGGAGACGTGGTCGATATCGACCTGCGACGTCCGATGAAAGAAGTGCTCGCCGAGTTGACCCAGCACCCGGTCAAAACCCGTTTGTCGCTGACTGGCACCCTGATCGTGGCCCGCGATATAGCACACGCGAAGCTTCAGGAACGGCTGGATGCGGGCGAAGGTCTGCCACAATACATCAAGGATCATCCGGTTTATTACGCGGGCCCAGCCAAAACCCCTGAAGGCTATGCATCCGGGTCGTTTGGGCCAACCACGGCCGGGCGGATGGACAGTTATGTCGAACAATTCCAGGCTGCAGGCGGATCGATGATCATGCTCGCCAAGGGCAACCGATCCAAAGCCGTCACCGATGCCTGCAAAGCACACGGCGGGTTTTATCTGGGCTCCATCGGGGGGCCGGCCGCACGCTTGGCGCTGGATTGCATCATCAAGGTTGAAGTTCTGGAATACGAAGAATTGGGTATGGAAGCGGTCTGGAAGATCGAAATCGAAAACTTCCCCGCGTTCATCGTTGTTGATGACAAAGGCAATGATTTCTTTGCTGAGTTTAAGAAGCCGGTGCCTGCTTAATTCGAGATTTGTTAGCGTCATCCTCGCGAAGGCGGGGATCTCATCACTGGCAAACAGATTCCCACCTTCGCGGGAATGACGTGGGAGAGGCAATTATGACAAACACAAGAACCGAAACCGATAGCCTTGGCGACGTCAACGTCCCCGCAGATAAATACTGGGGCGCGCAGACCGAACGGTCGCGCCAGAATTTTCCCATCGGCGATGCCCGCGAACGCATACCGATTGAGCTAATTCACGCCTTCGGCATACAAAAAGAAGCCGCCGCCCGAACCAACATTGAACTGAAAGTGCTGGACGAGAAGATCGGCGCTGCGGTTGCAACAGCTGCGGCAGAAGTGTCATCCGGTGATCTTGATGATCACTTTCCACTGGTGATCTGGCAGACGGGTTCCGGCACACAAACCAACATGAACTTGAACGAGGTCATCGCCAACCGCGCCATCGAAATCATGGGTGGCGAGATCGGATCAAAATCTCCCGTGCACCCGAACGACCACGTCAACGCGTCACAATCATCGAACGACAGCTTCCCGACCGCGATGCACATCGCGCTATCGTTGGAAACCACCGAGCGCTTAATGCCAGCGATGGATGGTCTTCAACAATCGCTGACAGCGAAATCCGAAGAGTTCAAAGACATCGTCAAAATCGGCCGCACCCATTTACAGGACGCCACGCCGATGACCCTGGGCCAAGAATTCGGTGGCTTCGCTCATATGACGGGTGAGAATATTGAGCGATTGAAAAAATCCCTCAACCAAATTTACGAACTCGCACAAGGCGGTACCGCCGTCGGGACCGGGCTAAACGCGCCGCATGGGTTTGATATCTTGTTCGCGGAAGAGGTCGCCAACATCACCGGCCTGCCATTCCGCACATGTCCCAATAAATTCTACGCCTTGGCGTCCGAAGATGCGCTCGTGAACTTATCAGGCAAGCTGAACACCATCGCTGCCAGCGTCATGAAGATCGCAAACGACATTCGTTTGTTGGGCTCCGGCCCCCGGTCCGGGATTGGCGAGTTAATTTTGCCTGCGAACGAGCCCGGCTCATCGATTATGCCAGGCAAGGTCAACCCGACACAGGCTGAAGCCCTAACCCAAGTCGCGGCACAGGTCATGGGAAACCATACCACCGTCACCGTCGCCGCGTCGCACGGACATCTGCAACTTAACGTGTTCAAGCCTGTAATCGTGGCGGCATGCTTGCGGTCGATCCGTTTACTCGCAGATGCAATTGATAGCTTCCGCGAGCGGTGTATCGATGGGATCGCTGCTGACACGGCGCGGCTAACAGAACTGACGGAACGCTCGTTAATGCTCGTCACCGCATTGGCGCCTGAAATCGGCTACGACAAAGCCGCCGAGATCGCCAAAAAAGCCCATGCCGAGGGCACCACCCTCAAAGAAGCGATACTGGCGCTGGGGTACCTGGACGACGCCCGGTTTGACGATCTCGTCCGCCCTGAAAAGATGATTGGATAGAATATGTCTCATGTCACCATCGTTACCGGTGGATCGCGCGGTATTGGCGCGGCAACATCAAAACTCCTGGCCAGCGAGGGTCATGCAGTTTGCGTGAATTACGTTTCTGATGCCAACGCCGCCAATGCGGTTGTTGCAGAGATTGAGACCCAAGGCGGCCGCGCCATCGCCGTACAGGCCGATACCGCCGACGAAGCGGCTGTGGTGCGCATGTTCGAGGCCGTGGACAAAGAACTTGGCACACTGACAGGCTTGGTCAATAACGCAGGCATCAATGGCCGCCGCTCACGGGTTGATGAACTCAGCGCTGACGAAGTTCGTAAACTGCTGGATATCAACGTCACAGGCTGCATCGTCTGTGCCCGTGAAGCCGTCAAACGCATGTCGACCAAACACGGGGGACAAGGTGGCGCGATTGTAAACGTATCATCCGGTTCTGCGCTGTTGGGGAACCCCGGCATCGGGGTGCTGTATGCGGTATCCAAAGGGGCATTGAATTCGCTGACCAACGGTTTGTCACAAGAAGTCGCCGGTGAGGGAATTCGCGTCAACACCGTTGCCCCCGGTATGACCAAAACTGATATGCCTGGGGCGGATCGGATTGCCGCGCAGGCCAAGAAAATCCCCATGGGCCGCGTTGCAGAGCCCGAGGAAATCGCCGAAGTGATTGCGTTTATGCTGTCTGAAAAGTCCAGCTATGTCGCCGGGGCCAACATCCGTGTCGGGGGCGGACGGCTGTAATGTTGCCGGACTTTCTGATTGATGGCCCACAATCCACGCCGCTGACATTCGCCTTTACCCATGGTGCAGGTGCACCGATGGACAGTGATTGGATGAATACAGTCACGGCCGAAATCGCTGAAGGTGGATACCGGGTCGTGCGCTTTGAATTTCCGTATATGGCGGAACGACGCGAGACCGGCAAAAAGCGCCCGCCCAATACACAGAAGGTATTGTTGGAAACTTGGCGCACGGTGATTGAGGATTTGGGTTCCGACACCCTGGTGATCGGCGGCAAATCCATGGGTGGCCGGATGGCGAGCATGGTCGCTGATGAAATGAAGGTGCGTGGCGTTATATGCCTGGGTTATCCATTTCATCCGCCAGGGCGGCCAGAAAAATTGCGAACAGAACACTTGGTCGATCTGAAAACACCGACCCTGATCTGCCAAGGCGAGCGCGATACCTTTGGGACAAAGGAAGAAGTCCCCGCGTATCCGCTGTCCAAGAAAATCAAATTCCATTGGTTGCCGGATGGCGATCACGGTTTCAAACCTCGCAAAAAATCTGGCCATACCGAAGAAGAAAACATTCGATCCGCCACCGATGCGATGCTCGCCAATATGCAGAAGTTACAAGGCTAAGGTTGGTGTTTTTTCAAACTTTGCGTAACGTTTGATCCACAAATATTTGAGAGAGAGAGTAAAGAAGCACTTATGACGTGGCCGAATACAGCGTTGATCGTCGTCGATGTTCAAAACGACTTTTGCCCAGGCGGTGCGCTGGGTATGCCAGAAGGTGACAAGGTCGCAGCCGTTGCAAATGCGTTAATTCCGTCTTTTCCGCTTGTTGTCCTGACCCAGGATTGGCATCCACCAGACCACAAGTCGTTCGCATCCAACAACGACGGCGCAGAACCTTATTCCAATAATGAAATGCCGTATGGCAACCAAGTGATGTGGCCAGATCACTGTATTCAGCGCACCGCCGGGGCTGCGTTTCACAGTAGCCTAGAGGTCGAAAAAGCCCACATGATCATCCGCAAGGGGTTCCGGCCATCGATTGATTCCTATTCAACGTTTTTTGAAAATGATCGCACCACATCGACGGGATTGGATGGATACCTCAAAGACCAGGGCGTCGACCATGTTGTCTTAGCCGGACTGGCGACCGATTACTGTGTGTATTATTCAGCGATAGATGCCCGAAAACTGGGTTATAAAACCACCGTCATCGAAGACGGATGTCGTGGCATCGTTTTGGATGGATCACTTGATGCCGCCATGACAGACATGCGGAACAACGGTGTTGTTTTTAAAAACAGCAACGACATGATGCATAGATAGCTCATTAGAAAGGTCCCCCGATGAAACTCGACCACATCAATATCGTCACATCCGATTTGGATGCCGCCGTAAAATTCTTCGATGACATCATGGGAATGAAGGTCGGGCCACGTCCGAATTTCAATTCCAATGGGGCGTGGTTCTATGGGGATGAGGGCGTGCCCGCCCCCGTGCATTTGAATATCGCCGAGGAAACCGACGGCCCCACTGGCAATATGGATCATATCGCTTTCAAGGGTGATGATTTCGATGGGCTTCTCGAACGACTAACCGCCCATGGCTTTGAATATGTTAATCGGGTGGTGCCAGGTTCTGGGGTCAGACAGGTATTTTTCATGTCCCCTTTTGGTATCAAGTTCGAGGTGGATTTCGATCCAGAAACACCTGCGTAGATGACACCTGAGCCAGCCACGTTAAAGAAACGCTCAGTAACAATTGCCGGTCACGCGACAAGTGTGTCGATGGAAAATATTTTCTGGGACCGCCTGACCGACATAGCGAAAACACGCAACCAGTCGGTCAGTTCTATCATCCGAGAAGTGGATACCGCACGGGCGGGAAACTTATCCAGTGCGCTACGCGTATACGTTCTGGAAAACAGCTAGAGAAACCGATCAACCACCAAGCAAACCGCGGATCAGTTGCTCTGCCGGATTGGCAGGCGGCTGCTGTTGTGACGGAGGTTGCTGTGAAGGAGGCTGAGATCCGCCACCTTGAGCGGGAGGCGTAGCTGATCCCGATGATCCTGAAGACCCACTTGATCCACCACCCAGAATCCCCTTGAGCAGGTTCCCAACACCCGGCACTTTTTCTTCAAGCTTGTTTAGGCCAGGTATTTTAATCCCCCCTCCATCAGACGATCCGATGGATTGAAGTTTGACATTCGGCTTGTCGATATTACCACTCACTTGAAACGGGATTTCGCTTGGGATGCGTACCACGTTGGCCAGCAGTCCGCCGATGACCCCTTGATCAAGAGCAACTTTGCCGCCGACGTCCATGGTCCATGCGGGCAGATTGATCGACCCGGCCAAGTTGCCATCGTACAAATTGGACAGCATCCGGGTATCATTGGTTTGGATCACGCCATTCTGAATAACGAACGTTGAATTGACATTGGTTTCGCCCAAGCCCGTTTTTGCAAATGCCCCCAGACCAGAATTCAAAAGCTCAAACACTTTCAACAATGGCCCCAGCGCCAATCCAACTATGGGCAAATCCGCCAAAGGTGCGTCACCTTTGATACCCTTCACGGAAACAGCACCCTTACCATTCAGCGTGCTGACATAATTCGCGACGCTGTTGCCCAGGGCAGCAACTTCGATCCGTGTCGTGAGCGTGCCAGTTGTGCCCCCCGCACCGGCTGCCTTTGCGGCCTTGCCGATATCCATATTGCCCAGCGTCACAAGCCCGCTTAACTGTGGTTGCGCTGTCGCCGCGTTAATAACGGCAGAAGACTGGAATGCACCATCAAACACAGACCCAGTGAAGTCTTTGACCGTAAGGACTTTGTTCTTTACTGCGGTCACCAGATTGGCATTTTCCAGATGATAACTGTGGTATGTAATCTTCGGCGATGTCAGATTTACATCCGCATCGATCAGGCCTAGCGCCGACAAATCAATCGGCGCTGTTGACCACCGCGACGCGACCTGGGCGATTAAGTGCTTCAGCCCTGTATCTTCATCACCAAAAAGACGGAATCCTGCGGGCAGGACTTTCGGCTCTGCACCGTACGGCAACAACGATGCCGCTTTTTGCGCGGGCAAGAATGGATCAATAACGATCTCATTCGTTTTGAGCACCGCATTCAATTTGGGCCGATCTCCAAACAATTTAAGATCGCCATCTCCGCCAATACTTGCATTACCGATCTTGGCCAACAAATCCGAGAACGTGATCCCTGTGATGCCGCCCTTTAATCGTGTTGAAGCAGACATCGCACCGATATCGCCACTGGGCTGATATGTTACACCTAAGCGCTTCAGCAACGTCACAAAGTCGGTATGTTGCATATCGATCACTAGATCGAACAAACTGCCCAATTCAAATGGGCTGACCGTGCCGGTTGCATTGATTGTTGCGTCCAGCGTTTGCAGTTGCGAGACGAGGCTGGGTTTTGTCAGTGCCCCATCAACCGTGGCAGTCATCGAAACCGTACCAATATCCCTAGCCGGGCTGGGTAATTCCGTGCCAACGAATTTTGCAATCGCATCAAGGTCGTTAATCTTTACATCTGTTTTCAGCGCCTTGGCCTCTGGCACACCACCCAGATTGTTTAGTACGCCCTTCAAAACAGAACTCACACCAACAACATTCCCAACTGAGACGTTTCTGATGGTCAAATCACCCGCCAGCAGCCCAATGTCCGCTTTGATGCCACGCATCGGCACACCAGATGCCGTCAGGTTTTGGACGCTAACATTCACGTTGGCATCGAACTCAGTTAACGGAGCAAAGGCAGCAAAAGGTCCCGGAGCAGGCTTGGGTGACGCGGCGGTTTGCTCGTTCGAACCGTCAGTCACAGGAGTTGACTCAGCAGGTTTTGCAGGCGGTGGTGTGGCCGCTTGCCCACCTGTCGGCAAATACGAGTCGATGTTAATGGTGTCGACTTTAACCGTTGCTCCAAAGGCCAGGCGCTCGCGGAGAACAATATTCGCGGCCCCAACGATGTTCGTGTCGTCAAATGATAGCGTCAGTTCCTGAAGCGCGATGTTTGTGTCGGTTCCTTTAGCGGCCGCCTTGAAATTAACATTCCCTGGCTTTCCAGCGGGCAGACCCGTTTGAACGTCTGCCCATTTCAATAGGGCATCAACGTCCTCAACCCTAGCTTCGATCGATGTATCAAAAGTCGGCACGCCGTCGCGCGCGGTCAAAAATCCAAATGCGGCAATATCCAACTTACCTGGGCCCTGCAGCGTAAATTGGTTCAGTGTGACCTCACCTTTGGCGAGTTGCGCACTCAGAACAACATTCTCAACGGCGTCTCCGCGCATGGAGACTTCGCCAACCCTGATATCAGCCGTTACATCAATGCCTGTCGGAAGGGTAAAAGGAGCCGCTTCCCCCGGTTCAGCAGCTTGCCCAGTACTATCCGTAAGCGCGCCCCCGTCTGTCGCCGGAACGTTAGGAACCGTGGCAGCAGGTTTACTGTTATTCGCTTCGAACCAGGGATCGACGGCGATCTTGTCAATGGTAATTTCGCTGGTGATCCGCGGGGTGTCACCAAATTTCCCTTGCACAGACCCTTTGCCCATCGATCCACCAATATCGATATCAAATTCCGTAAAGGTCAGTTCGGCACTACTCGCGTCGATATTACCCGACAACGAAAATCTTTGTGACAAAGGCTTGGGCAAGTCCATATCAGGCGCAAATGCATGCGCTAACGCCGCGATATCGTCGGCGATGATGCCCAAGTTTCCTGTAAAACGAGGGGCCACGTCTAACCCAATGACGGTGCCGTTGATTTTGATTTTTGCGCGATCCCCGCCGATACCGAAACTGGCGTCAACGGGGAACGTGCGTCCTTCAACAATGGTGCCAATGTCCGCATTAACATTCAGTCGCAAATCGCGGGCTAACAGATTACCTTCGAGGTTATATGGACCCGCTGTCAGGGATGCTGCCGCAATCTCCATATTGATCGCTTCGACGGTTTCATTCACGTCCGAAGCTGGATCTTCGTAGCTGATAAGACCGTTCACGATCTCAAAGGCATCAATCACAATCGCCGGGGCACCTCCATTTTCGACCGGACTCGATTCAGTGCCTTCAGCTGTCTGTTGATCTCGCTCTTCAGCGTCTATCGATGGCGGTACAATTTCCCAGGTCGAACGTCCATCGGCCAGGACCTCTAGGTAAATTCTGGGTTCAACAAGCCGCACTGTCTCAACCCAGATTTGCCCCGTAATGAGCGGCGCTAAAGCCACTTGGACTTCGACAGAGCGTAGGGAGACGAGGTCCGGATGTGCGGCCCCGTCTAAGCTGCTCAAGGAGACATTTTCAGCGACGAGACGCGGCGCGGGTAAAACCCTGACGCTGATGTCACCGGCGATAATCAATTCACGCCCGGTCAACTGACGGACCTGGTCCGTAATATCCGATTTATAGTTGTTCCAATTCACGAAACTCGGGGCCGCAACAACGGCGATCACGGCGAATGCGATCAAGCCGACCACGATAAAAATAGCGCGTTTCACGAAACTAAAACTCCCGACGTTCCGAGGTGTTTGGAATACTCAAAAAAAGCCATTGAAGATCACCAATTTGAAGCGTGATCCTAGTCCCTTCAAAGTATAAGGGCAATCCAGGTTAGATGAATGTTAGGTAACCAGGATAGCTCGAAAGTCATTCACATTGGTGAATGTGGGTCCTGTGATCAGAAGATCGCCGATGTTCTGAAAAAGGGTATAAGCGTCGTTGGTTTCCAGTGCAGCAGTCACTGATAGGCCCACAGCGTCGGCGCGAGCGATCGTAGTTGGATCAATAAAGGCCCCAGCGTTGTCTTCACTGCCGTCAATACCATCGGTGTCACAGGCGACGGCAAAAATACCCTCGGCCCCACCAAGCCCATCGGCCACCCCCAGCAAGTATTCCGTATTTCTTCCGCCGCGTCCGTTTCCAGACATTGTGACGGTCGTTTCACCTCCCGACAGGATCACGCAGGGGACAGGCTTTGCCCCCTCGCCATTCTTACATGTCAACGCGATTTTCGCATGTGCGCGACCAAGATCGCGGGCCTCTCCTTCTAATTGATCGCCCAGGTCTATCACATTCAGATCATGCGCTTTGGCGACATCCGCTGCAGCGGCGATGCTTTTATCTGGCTTTGCTGCGAACACCAACGACGTGCGTTCAAAACTCTTATCGCCGGGTTTGGGTGTCTCGTTCTCTGCTGTCTCTAAGTACCGACGAACTGAATCTGGGATGGGCATGTCATATTTTGCTATCACCGCCTCCGCGTCCGCGAACGTTGATGGATCTGGAACCGTAGGACCGGATGCAATGACAGCCGGATCATCACCCGGCACGTCAGAGATCAGCACCGTGATCAATTTGGCAGGATAAGCCGCTTCGGCGAGGCGACCACCTTTGATGGCGCTTAAATGTTTGCGGACCGTATTCATCTCGCTGATATCAGCCCCCGAACGAAGCAACAATCGATTAACCTCTTGCTTCTCTTCAAAGCTGATACCCGGTGCCGGTGCCGTTAATAGCGCCGACCCACCCCCCGATATCAATGCGATGACCAGATCGCCTTCGCCCGCGGCGTCGGCAATTTGGATAATCCTCGTTGCCGCGTCACGACCTGCATCATCGGGAACAGGATGCGATGCGCCAACGATCTCAATTTTATCGCAGGCGACTTCATAGCCATATCGCGTGACGACCAGTCCACTCAAATCGGTATCACGCCAAGCGTTTTCCAGCCCCTTGGCCATGGCTGCCGATGCCTTGCCAGCACCCAATATAATCGCGCGGTCGGGTGCAGGTGGCAACACGGCGGGAACCCGGGTATTGGGGTCTGCGGCGGCGATAGCCGCATCTGCAAGTGCACGCAGAATAGATTTCGGATCGATGGACATGATTTTCCTTAGAACTGCCCCTAAAATCGGATGATTTTACCAGGGTTCATGATGTTTTTCGGGTCAAGGGCATGCTTGATATCGCGCATCATGGATATCCCTTCGCCGTGTTCGGCTTTCAGGTATTCCATTTTCCCGTAACCGACACCGTGCTCGCCGGTGCAGGTGCCGTCCATGTCCAGCGCGCGCTGAACCATCCGGTCATTCAGGGCCTCGGCGCGATGCATTTCATCGGCGTCGTCAGGATCAATGACCATCACCAGATGAAAATTCCCATCGCCCACATGCCCGACGATGGGCGCGATGATATTGCTTGCGGCAATGTCTTTTTGGGTTTCCAGAATGCAGTCCGCCAACCGTGAAATAGGAACGCAAACGTCGGTCGCGATTCCCTTGGCATTCGGACGAAGCGCCAAACCCGCATAATACGCATCATGGCGCGCCTGCCAAAGCTTATTGCGGTCTTCGGTTTTCGTCGCCCAACGGAAATCAGAACTGCCAAACTCAGTCGCGATTTCTTTAACCTGATTGACCTGCTCATCAATACCATTGGGTGTGCCATGAAATTCAAAGAACAAGGTTGGCGCGACGGCATAATCCAAATCTGAATATCGATTGCAGGCATCCATTTGAAGCGCATCCAACAACTCCATGCGCGCCACAGGGATGCCGGACTGACAAATCATAATGACCGTATTTACGGCGCTTTCCATATCTGGGAATCCGCAAACGGCGGAGGATATGGCCTCGGGGATGCCATACAGTTTGACAGTCACCTCGGTGATCACACCCAAGGTCCCCTCTGATCCGACGAACAATCGGGTCAGGTCGTATCCTGCGGATGACTTCTTGGAACGGCGTGCCGTTCGAATGATCCGCCCGTCGGCCGTCACAACTTCGAGCGATATGACATTTTCACGCATGGTGCCGTATCGGACGGCGTTGGTGCCCGATGCACGGGTCGCCGCCATCCCTCCGATTGACGCATCGGCGCCTGGATCAATGGGGAAAAACAACCCTGTATCGCGCAAATATTCATTCAATTGCTTGCGGGTGACGCCCGGTTGCACCCGGCAGTCCAAATCCTCGGCATTGACCTCTAGGACTTGGTTCATCTGAGTGACATCCAGCGACACGCCACCATTGAGCGCCGCGACATGTCCTTCTAGCGACGTCCCCGTGCCAAATGGAATGATCGGCACATCACGTTCTGCGCACGCGGAAACGATTCGGCTGACCTCGTCTGTGGATTGAGCGAATACAACGGCTTCGGGCGGCACTGTTGGGTGGAACGACTCGTCGCGCCCATGTTGTTCCAATATCGGCACTGATGTCGTCAGCCGATCACCCACAATTTGGCGTAAGACAGAAAGTAAGTTGTCATCAACGTGTTTTCCGGCGCCATCCATTGCGCATGTCCTTGCTTGGTTATCGTAAGATGTTGTGAGTAAATGTAAGGGTTATGCAGCACTTTAGAAAGACTCCTGGACACGAAAGGCCCGCGACATGCTCTACCTTGTAGCAGCAATTATTTGGCCGCTATTGTTCGTTGGCTTGTATTATGCCCATCCCATATTGTTCCCGGGTGAACCGCCACTCGATACCGCGTTTCTATTTTTTGCGGCACTCCTAGGCATGGCTGCGTGTACGTTTGCCGGAGGGTTGCGTATTCTAGGATTCCTTAGAGACGATAAAACAAAGCGCGAAAAATCACGTGCGGATGCTGCCAACGATCCGCCTCTTTAAAGATCCCGGGTTTACCTGGAAAAACAGTTATGCCGCCAAACGACACACCAGATGTGGTTACGTCCGTTTCGCTTTGATCAAGTCCCGTAGATCAAGCATCCTTTGATCCAGCCCCGGCATGCCTGGGTAGATCTCTTTGACTTGCAACAGAATATCCAGCGCCGTTTCTTCTTTGCCCAAGTTCTCGTAGATCAAGGCCAGTCCCGATAGCGCACCAAAATGTCGTGGCTCTAATGCCAATGTCTTTTGGATATCGTGCACAGAGCTATCAAAATCCCCCTGCATATAGGCAACTGTAGCGCGTTTGTTCCAGCCTTCGGCGAAGTCAGGAGCGATGGCAATGACCTGGTCGAAACTGCTCCGCGCATCGGGCAAAGCACCTTTGGCCATCTGTACGACGCCTTGAACCAACGGCACGCTCGCTTTGCTATTCTTGGGTAAGCCCCACACCCGCCAAATCTCGCGCGCAATCGGTGCGGCTTCCGATGCATCGGTGGTTTCGCTTAATATATCAAAAAGCTCATCTAACCGCGCGCTGGTTTGGTCAGATGAAACCGGTGCCGAGATTCCAAGGACAAATATCAACCCAAATAGAAATGTTAGTCTTCGCATAAGTTCAAGGATATCGAATCACAGTGTGATCGCCAACTATGCAATGTGTTTGCTCAAGAAGTTGTGACCGCGACATCTTCTATCGCCGCATCCATTCGGCCATGGCAATGGACCTTGCGGGAATCTTCCATGGGATTCGGCGGCAACAGGCTGACTTCGAATTTTACAGCCTCAAGCAGGCTTTCCTGCATACGTGTGGGCCGTCCATAGTTCCCGGTGCCTTCGTGTAGGAATAAAGATTCCAAATACCATCCAATGGCTCGTGGACCGCCGCGTTGCTTATTCGTTAAGTGCTCAATCGCCTTAGAAAATATTTTAAGGCACGTCCGTTCCGTCGGTCGAGCAAAGGGTTCACGGATCGCGATATAGGCGTGGATACTGTCTTCTCGCCATTCGTAATATGTTCCGACCTGCGGTTCGGTCACGGCAAACCCCTGTTCTAATAGCGAAACAGCAACTTCGCGCAAATCTTCACGCAATCGAAGCATACCTAGGTCAAGCAAGGTGACGGGTTCTGTCCTGAGCCACTTCAGTGTTTGCTCAACGGGTTCGGTCTTAGCGGGCATCGCCAACGCGGCCACTGTGACCATTAATACCGAAGCAACATAGATCCTAAATCTGCGCATGTATCTGCCCTCGAATCTAGTTTGTCCGAAAAGGCTAACACGGAATGTGAAACTTATGTGAAATTGTCACATTAATGTAATATTTGAAATGGATTAGGAGAGTTCCTCGGGTTTTGGTCCGCCAGTCACCCAGTCCAGCAATTCGACCGTATGGACAACCACAGGGTCATCCTCGCCCCCCATACCGCCAGCGATCTGGGTCAAACACCCAATGTTCCCGGTCGCCACCACATCGGCTTTTAATTTCTTGATGTTACCGACCTTGCGATCACGTAGCTCACCCGCCCATTCAGGTTGCATGATGTTGTATGTGCCCGCCGACCCGCAACAAATGTGCGACTCGCCCGGTTGTAGCACCGTGAAGCCCGCTTCTTTGAGCAACGTCATCGGCTCTGTTTTCAGTTTTTGCCCATGTTGCATGGAGCACGCTGAATGATAGGCGACGGTCAAATCCGGTTTCACAACCACGTCAGCCAATCCAAGCTCCAACAGGATTTCACTAATGTCTTTGGTTTTGTCAGAAATCGCTTTTGCGCGCTCAGCCCATTCATCATCAAGACGCAACATCCAGCCATAATCTTTGACGGTGGTGCCACACCCAGATGCATTGATGATGACCGCATCGATCCTGCCATAATACACCTCGGCTGCTTCCCACGCCTTAATGTTCCGTTTTGCCGCCTCGTGGCCATCGTGCTCCCGGCCCATATGATGGACCAGCGCACCACAACAGCCTTGGTTTTCAGCAATTACAACTTCACAGCCCAAGCGTGTCAGTAACCGAACCGTAGCCTCGTTAATTGACGGGCGGAGAACCTGCTGCGCGCATCCGTTCAACATCGTGACCCGCATTCTGGGTTCTTTTTGTGCTTTGAATAGTTGGGGCACATCCACTTGGCTGGGGGATGCGACGTCGCTTGGTGCCAATTCCAGCATGGCTTTTAGTCGGGCTGGCAAAAATTTCTTAAACGGTTTGCCCATGGCTGCACCCAGCAATGAAAGACGAAAAATCTTTGGATACGGCAATACCAGTGTCAGCACCCAACGGATCAGTCGGTCATGCCATTCACGTTTATGGGTCTCATGAATAAAGGTTCGCCCATAATCCACCAGGTGCATGTAATCGACGCTGGCCGGGCATGTCGTCATACATGACAAACATGACAAGCAGCGATCTAAATGGGTGGCCAATTTTTTGGTTGCGGGCTCGTCCTTTTGGAACGCTTCCTTCATCAAATAAATGCGACCACGCGGGCTATCTAATTCATCGCCCTTAAGGACAAATGTCGGACAGGTCGCGGTGCAAAAACCGCAATGCACACACTTCCGAAGGATATCATTGGCCGCCTGAATGTTCGGGTCAGCTAACTGCGCAATGGAAAATTCGGTTTGCATGTTCTGACCCTAGATCCCTTGATACATCCGACCAGGGTTAAGCACCCCATTTGGGTCGAAACCTTCGTTGATTTTCTCTGTGACCATTTGTTCTGCCGACGATAGCGGCTGAAACACCGGTACGTTGCTGCGGACGTTGGCAGATGCGCGAACCAGGGTCGCATGACCTCCTGCCTTGGCGACAGTATTTCGGATGAAGTCGGCGTTGGCACCGGCTTCTTCAGATGCGAGGCCAAGCCATATCAACCCACCGCCCCAGTCATACATGACTTCACCATGCAGTTCTTCGAGCAAGTCTATCGCCGTGTGCGACCCGCTCATCGGTGGCACAGACAAGCGCCAGACAACCGGCAAATCATCGCGACCGACAAAGGCTTGCACGTCGCGCACTTCGCGCCAGAACGTTTTCGAATTCGACGTGTGCAGTTCTTCAATATCACCAAACAAATTCAGTTCTTCGACGAGGCTTTCAGTTCTGTGTTTCACAGAAGGTTCTGGCCCTTCCAACCGCACGGCGGTCACTGCACCGGCGGCACCGGCTACATAATCCACTTTTGATCGTTTGGCCGCGGCCGCGGGCAGATGTGCGGCAGCAGAAACGTCGTGCGGACTGCCCAGCGCCTTTGCCATGGCCGACATGGCGGCGTGGGCATAGACTCCGTCTGCCTTCCACGAAATCAAAATGGTTCGTGTTTTTTCTGGTGCAGGCAAAGTCTTCAACGTTACTTCGGTCATTACGGCCAAGGTGCCAAAAGATCCTGCCATCAACTTCGATAAATCAAACCCGGTCACATTCTTGACCACCGTGCCGCCCGACTTAAAAACTTCGCCACGACCGGATACCGCGTTGAAACCCAGCACGTGGTCTCGGGCAGCGCCTTCTTTGATGCGGCGCGGGCCTGCGATATTTGTCGCCACGACACCACCAATAGACCCTTTGCCAGCGTCTTCACCCAATAGCGGCCCCAAGTCAGGTGGCTCAAATGAAAGCTGTTGCCCGGCTTCGTCGAGTGCTTGCGTCACATCGCTCATCGATGCACCGGCGTCGGCGGTCATGAACAATTCCGCAGGCTCATAAACATTGATCCGAGATAGTCCGGACATATCCAGCGTCGCAGCCGTCTGCATCGGGCGACCAAAAGCGCGCTTTGATCCCATCGCCACAATTTCAAGCGGCGACTTTTCAGCTGTCGCCCATTTCACCGCGTCCAACAATTGATCGTTGGTTTCTGGTCTTAGCGTTTCGGACATAGATCAGAACCTTGGAATATCAGGGAAAGGCAGCTTGCCATGATGCACATGCATTTTGCCAAGCTCTGCACATCGGTGAAGTTCCGGATAAACTTTCCCAGGATTCAACAGATGCTCGGGATCGAACGCGCATTTGACACGTTGCTGTTGCTTCATGTCATCTTCGGTGAACATGGTCCCCATCAGGTCGCGCTTCTCGACACCAATGCCGTGTTCGCCGCTCAACACACCGCCCACTTCAACGCACAGTGTCAGGATATCGGCACAGACCTTTTCTGCCGTTTCCAATTCGCCCGGGTTATTGGCATCAAACAGGACCAATGGGTGTAGGTTACCATCCCCGGCATGAAATACGTTCGCCACGCGCAGACCATGCTTCTCTGAAATGCCTTCCATGCGTTGCAGGACTTCGGCCAGCTTTTTACGCGGGATAGTGCCATCGACACATATATAATCTGGCGAAATGCGACCAATCGCCGGGAAGGCGTTTTTCCGTCCTGACCAAAACCGCATGCGTTCTTCATCATCTTCGCTGATGCGCAGGTAACTGGCATTGGATTGTTTGGCGATCTCTTCGACCTTGCCAACCAGATACTCAACCTCGGCATCGGGACCATCCAGTTCGATGATCATCAAGGCATCGACGTCCATCGGATATCCCGCATGCACGAAATCTTCGGTGGCGTGAATGGTGGGCTTGTCCATCAATTCCATCCCACCCGGGATCACGCCAGCAGCAATCACATCGGCAACGCAATTGCCGGCATCAACCATGGTTGGGAAACCAATCAACAGCGCCTTGGCCGTTTCAGGTTTGCGAAGGATTCGAACCGTGACTTCGGTGATGACGCCCAGCAAACCCTCGGACCCCGTAATCACGCCCAGCAGGTCCAATCCGCCGGAATCCAAATGCTTGCCGCCCAAGCGAATGATTTCGCCGTTCATCAACACCATTTCGACGCCCAACACATTATTGGTGGTCAGGCCGTATTTAAGACAGTGCACGCCGCCAGAGTTTTCCGCCACGTTTCCTCCGATAGAGCACGCAATCTGCGACGATGGGTCCGGTGCGTAATAAAAGCCTTCGTGCTCAACCGCGTCAGTAATGCCCAAATTGGTCACACCTGGTTGCGTGACGACACACCGGTTTTCGTAGTCAATTTCTAGGATTTTCTTGAATTTTGACAGGCCAAGCGTGATCCCGTCGGCCAATGGCAACGCGCCGCCAGACAGGCCGGTGCCTGCCCCCCGTGGCACAATTTTGACGTTCTCGCGATGACAGAATTTCAATACTTCTGATACTTGTTCCGTGGTTTCCGGCAGCACGACGATCAAGGGCGGCTGACGATATGCCATCAAACCATCGCAATCATAGGCTTGCAGTTCTTCTGCGCCATCGATCACACCTTCGCCGGGGACGATCGCCCGAAGGGCATCTGCAAGCTCTTGTCGGCGCGCAATCACGCCTTCATCTGGCTTTGGCATCAACATGTTACGTCTCCCTATCGGTCGTTTTCTTTTGTTTTGCGAGATATTCTGCTCTTAAACAATGATCCGGATCAATTAGTTGTTCACGCGGTCTGTGGCGCATCAGGTCTGACATCATCGCGGATCGGCATATGGATGATTGCAGCTGCCACACCCAATGCAACACCGGCCCACCATACCGGCATATAGGACCCGGTGGTATCGTAGAAATATCCGCCAAGCCATATGCCCAAGAAGCTGCCCACTTGGTGGCTAAAGAATACCACACCAAATAGCGTCCCCATGTAGCGGGCACCAAACATCTGCGCCACCAGACCTGACGTCAGCGGCACCGTTGATAACCATAGTAGCCCCAGTGCGGCTGAGAAGAACAATACGGACCCCGCGCTGACCGGCATCATTATGAATATCAAGATCACGATCGAACGTAAAAAATACAAAATCGCGAGCAGGTTCTTTTTACGATACTTATCACCCAATACGCCCGCCGTGTAGCTGCCGATCACATTGAACAATCCGATCAAGGCTAGGGCCCACGCGCCCCACTCTGCGGCCATCCCCACATCGGTCAGATACGCGGGCAGATGCACACCAACGAAGGCAACATGAAACCCACAGACAAAAAACCCGGTGGTGAGCAACCAGTACCCACGATGCGATGCCGCCTGTTTCAACGCAGCACTTAGGCCCAAATCGGCGTCAACAACGGTCTTTGCCGCACCTTTGATATCTGGCTTGCCCGCCAGAGGAATGCCGCACATCACCAAGATCACCGCACTGGTCGCCAAAATCAGCATGGCAGGCAGCCATGCGATGCCAAAATCCATCATGCCCTGCGCGATGGGAACAACGGTAAATTGTCCGGCTGCACCGGCTGCGGTCACAATACCCAATCCCCACGTTCGTTTGTTTTCAGGCAGCGCACGCGCCACTGCGCCCAGCACAACACCCAGGCCACATCCCGCCTGCGCCATGCCGATCAGGATACCGCCCGTCAGCTTTAGGGAATACGGGTCGGCCGAATGCGCCATGAAATAGATGCCGATTCCATACAGGATACCACCACCAGCGATCACGCGCCCGGCACCCCATTTTTCGGCAATAGCACTGGCAAATGGTTGGGCAACGCCCCAGACCAAATTCTGGATGGCCATGGCCAGCGCAAAGACTTCACGTCCCCAGCCAAGGTCCATACTCATCGGTTTTAAGAAAAGCCCAAAGCTTGCGCGCAATCCAAAGCACAGCAGTGCGACCAAGGCCCCCGCCATGAGGACGATCATCGGCGTGCGCCACGGCGTCCGTAAGGGTGTTTCAGCGGTTGTCATTTCCTAGCCCCTCACGTGTAACCTTTGGCCACGTTATCTTTGCAGGAGCGCCACTCGCATCACAACGCACCCCATTGGCACATATATTACGCTGATAATTCGCAAATGCACCAGAACAGAGGCGTACTCCATACAATCCGTCAAACGACACGGCAGGCGGGCAAAGAAAAACCGCGCTCGGATGATCCGGCGCGGTTTTTCGCAAATTCGTTTGTCGGCGTGTCAGCCCTGACGAGCCTTAAACCGTGGGTTACGCTTATTAATCACGTAGACACGGCCACGGCGCCGTACAATGCGGCAGCCCTTTTCACGAAGTTTGGCTGATTTCAGCGAGTTTCTGATCTTCATGGCCCGTTCCTCGGCGTCAATAAAACAAGTCCCGCCAACCTCGTCAGCGGAAGAGCGCGGAACATACGGCCCAACCCCTGTACTGTCAACGGTCAAACCGGGAAATTATAAGAAGAATTCCGGCAATGTATATAGCGCGAAATAGCATCATCGTCAGCGACGCTGCGGGTTGCCTAAATGCCGCGCTGGCGTATGGTGATTATCCCCTCAGGAGTCACGTTAATGCCCTTCAAATCAATGTCTGAAAACCTCAAAGGCATCAGTTGGATGTTGTTTGCAACGCTGACCCTTGGGTTGATGCATACGACGATTAGCCATGTGTCTGATACCGTGCATCCGTTTATCGTCGTGTTTTTCAGGCTATTTTTCGCGTTGATCGTGATGATTCCGTTTTTCGTCCGCGATGGTGTTGCGCCATTAAAAACTAAGCGTTTGGGGCTATTGATTACCCGTGGGGTCCTGAATTTTGGTGCCATGCTGTGCTTCTTCACAGCCCTTAGCTTGGCCCCCATTGCCGATGCGACGGCGTTGTCATTCACAGCCCCCCTGTTCGCGACCTTGCTCGCGATCCTGATCCTCAAAGAAAAGGTCGGCTGGCGGCGCGCACTGGCCATTGGGTCTGGGTTTGCAGGCACGCTGGTGGTCCTCAGGCCAGGATTTGAGGAAATAGGCCTGGGGTCCACACTGGTCCTCATATCTGCGGTTTTCTGGGGCGCCTGCGTGATTATCGTCAAAAACCTGGGGCGCACGGAGTCCGCAGTTACCATCACCACATATATGTCCCTCGTGATGGCACCGCTTGCACTCGTGCCAGCGCTGTTTGTCTGGTCCACGCCGAGCTTGGTCGACTTTGGCTGGTTATTGTTGCTTGGGATTTTTGGCGGGATCGGTCAGCTTTCTGTGAGCCAAGCGCTGAAACACGCAGAAACCCATGTCGCGATGCCGTTCGATTTCGTCCGTTTGATCTGGGTTTCAATCACCGGCTACATTTTCTTTGCAGAAGTCCCCGATGTGTTTGTTTGGATCGGTGGCGTGCTGATTTTCTCAAGCACCGCTTACATTACCTATCGCGAACACGTGAAGAATTCCAAGGCGAGAGCCGCTGAGGCGGCTGGAACCGGATCGTAATATACGAATTGTCCGGGTACATTCTGAGGTTTGATTTGGGCTAATTCATATGACTCAATGCATGCATGACTGACCAAAACACGCCGTTGGGGTGCC
>CBFHXC010000014.1:0-46184 GCA_965659695.1 Rhodospirillales bacterium | reverse complement strand
TCTAAATGACTGTTTTCATGTGTCATGATTTCATACTCCTAATCTGTGAAACGTGAGAGGATGTCTCTGCGTTGTTGAGATAAGGTGTAGTCGAATTCCTGAAATTCGATAATCACCAAAAAAAGACTATATTTATTGAATAAAATTCACTAATCTATTCCTATGGATCGTTTTGGCGAAATGGAGACCTTCGTGAGGGTCGTGGAGACGGGCAGCTTTTCTGGAGCTGCACGAGATTTGCGCATGACCCCGTCTGCTGTCAGCAAGATGATTGGCCGATTGGAAGACCGTTTGGGCGTGCGACTGCTGAGTAGAACGACACGTAAGCTGAGTTTGACCGAAGAAGGACGCGTGTATTATCAGCGCGTCACGCCGATTTTGGCCGAAGTCTCGGAGGCAGAGGACACGATATCAATGTCGACCGTAGAGGCCCGCGGCGTCCTGAAAGTCAACGCCTCGACAGCTTTTGGTCAGTATCAGGTTGTGCCGCTGATTCCAGACTTACTAGAGAAATACCCGCAAATGCAGGTCGAATTGACGATGACCGATAGCATCGTCAATCTGGTCGAAGAGGGGTTTGACGTGGGCATCCGCATTGGTGCCCTGCATGATTCAACACTGATCGCACGCAAGATCGGCGTACCCAAACGGGTGGTTGTCGCGTCGCCGTCATATCTGGAGAAGCACGGTTATCCGAAAACCCCTGACGATCTCAAAGATCACCAGTGCCTAAAATTATCGATCCCCACATCCTTGAACCGTTGGGAATTCACTGGCCCGTATGGTCCTCGGACGGTTGAAGTATCTGGCCGATTTGAGGCGGATAACGCTATTGCCCTGCACGAAGCAGCTCTGGCAGGCTTGGGCATGTTCAGGGCAGCATTGTTTGTGGTGGGTGACGACATCAAAGCGGGACGTTTGATCCCTGTGCTTGATGAGTTTGAGGTATCTGGCAATCAGGGCATTTTTGTGGTTTGGCCACACAATCGAAACTTGTCGGCGAAAGTGCGCGCTTTTGTCGATACCTTGGTCGAAGCATTTACCCCAATCCCGCCCTGGGAAAGGGTTTCAGAGGATTGACCGGGCTGCCAGCGGGCGTCTCGCCCGGCTTATGCAAGCCACCGTTGCAGATTGCGCAATGGTCACCCCGAAAAAGTTGTGCTTTACAGCGAGGCGGCGAACAAAACCCATGAATTTTGGTCATTGGGCGCAACTTGATCGCGCGAGTTTGATGAAAATCGATACAAAATAAATCAAGTAAAATGAGAGATTTAAGTGTAAAACTGCACATAGATGTGGTCATAAATTGACCGTACGTGGAGAGAATTTTTGAGAAAGTCGTATGTGCTTGCAGCGTTACTGGCGTGTGCTGCCGTCATTTGGGTGGGGTCGGGTGTGATTTCCGAACCGGCGATGACAAAGACTGTGGCGCCTGAAGAAACGTCGCCCGCTGAAAAACCGTTGGTCAATGTCCGGATCGCCGAGCTTGAGGCCGTGGATCGCCCCTTGTCCGTGACCGTGACGGGGCGGACCAACGCCATCAAAGATGCCGAGATCAAGGCCGAGACATCGGGCAATGTTGTTGCGCGGAAGGCACGCAAGGGAAGCTTCGTCAAAAAGGGCGCGGTTTTGTTGGAACTGGCGATGAATGATCGCATGGACCGACTGGAAGAAGCCAAAGCCCAAGTTGGCTCAGCGACGATATCATTCAATGCGTCGAAGGATCTGCAGCGAAAGCAATTTGAATCTCAAGTCCGTCTGGCACAAAGCAATGCCGAATTGGCAAAGGCCGAAGCCGAGCTTGCAGCTATTGAGCTTGATATCGCGCGGACACGTATTCGTGCGCCGATTGATGGGTATGTTGAGCGTCTTCTTCCTGGACCTGGCGATTACGTCGAAGAAGGTGATGAAGTCGCCATGGTCGTTGATCTTGACCCCATCCGCGTTATTGTGAACGTCACCGAGATGGATGTCGGTCATCTAAAAGTCGATGACTTGGCCGCAGTCAGATTGCCGAACGGCCAAGAGATTGGTGGCACGATCCACTACATTTCCAGGGTTGCGAATGAAACAACGCGCACTTTCCGCGTTGACGTCTGGATTGATAATCCGGATGCGTCGATCCCAGCCGGGTTAACGGCATCGGTGAAACTCGAAGCAGGTGCGCAACGCGCGCATAAGATCCCGTCATCGGCATTGACCCTCAATGACAAGGGAACTTTGGGTGTTCGCATCGTGGATGAGGCCAATATCGTGCAATTCGTGCCCGTTACCATGCTCGATGACACGCCCGATGGCACCTGGGTCTCTGGGCTGCCCACCACCGTTCGGTTGATCACGGTGGGCCAAGAATTCGTGGTGGATGGTCAATCCGTCGCACCTATTAGTGACGCCATTGCAGAGGGCGAGGGCGGAGATCAGTCGTGAATGCGCTTATTGATGCGGCCATTTCGCATAGCCGCACTGTCTTGGCCAGTTTGGTCCTGCTGCTGGTGGCAGGGGCAATAGCCTTTAATGACATCCCGAAAGAGTCAGAGCCCGACGTCAATATTCCCATCATCTATGTGTCCATGCATCACGAGGGCATTTCTCCTGAAGATGCAGAGCGCTTATTGGTCCGCCCGATGGAACAAGAACTGCGTTCCATCGAAGGCGTCAAAGAAATGCGATCCAAGGCGTTTGAGAGCGGTGCGAACGTCACGCTTGAATTCGACGCCGGGTTTGATGCCGATCAAGCACTGACCGATGTGCGAGAAAAAGTCGATCTGGCCAAGCCCGAATTGCCCCAAGAATCAGACGAGCCCGAAGTCCACGAAGTTAACTTTGCGCTGTTCCCAGTTCTGGTTGTGACGCTTTCTGGTGATGTGCCCGAACGGTCTTTGTTGCGTCTGGGGCGTGATTTGCGCGATGAGTTAGAGGGCATCCCCCAGGTTCTGGAAGTCAGCATCGCTGGCGACCGCGAAGAACTGGTCGAAGTGTTGTTTGATCCCGTCGCGATTGAGAGTTACGGACTTTCGCTCGCAGACACGTTGGCTTTGGCACAGGGTTCAAACCTACTGATTGCCGCAGGCGCGCAAGACACGGGATCGGGCCGCTTTGCGATCAAGGTCCCAGGGCTTTTCGAAAACGTCGCCGATATCGCATCGATGCCGATCAAAGTGGATGGCGATACTGCAATCACGGTTGGTGACATTTCGGAGCTGCGTCGCGGTTTTAAAGATCCGAACACCTTCGCCCGCGTTGAGGGGCAGCCAGCGATTGCCTTGGAAGTCTCAAAACGCACAGGTGAGAATATCATCGATACTGTTGAGCGTGTGCGCTATGTCGTGGAAATGCATCGCGCTGAGTGGCCGCAAGCTCTGCAGCAATCGGTTCAAGTCAGATATCTCCAGGATAAGTCCGATAACATCCGTTTGATGCTGACGGATTTGCAGAACAATGTCTTGTCTGCAGTGTTGCTGGTTATGGTCATCGTTGTCGCGGCGCTTGGCATTCGGACCGCAGGGTTGGTTGGCATTGCCATTCCGGGATCATTTCTGACGGCCATTTTGTTCCTTCATACGGTTGGTTTTACCGTCAATATGGTTGTGCTGTTTAGCCTGATTTTGGCCGTCGGAATGTTGGTCGATGGGGCGATCGTTGTGACCGAGTATGCCGACCGAAAAATGTCCGAGGGTGAGCCGAAATCAGGGGCTTACGCGTTGGCGGCAAAACGTATGGCTTGGCCGATTACCGCATCAACGGCGACCACCTTGGCGGCATTTTTGCCATTATTGTTCTGGCCTGGCGTGGTTGGGGAATTCATGAAGTTCTTGCCGATCACCTTGTTGGTGACGCTGGCGGCGTCCTTATTCATGGCCCTGATATTTGTGCCGACGCTGGGTTCGCAAGTTGGCAAAGCCGGCGGTGTCGTGGATGCCAAACTGGCTCAGGAGATTTCAGCGAATTCAGAGTTCAGGCCGGAACACATCGGGGGCGGGACGGGGACATACCTTCGGTTCCTGGATAAGGCACTGCGACACCCAGGTAAAATTTTGGCCATGTCATTTGTCGCCCTGATCGGTGTCCAGGTGTTGTATGGGAACTTTGGTAAGGGCGTTGAATTCTTCCCTAGTGTAGAACCTGATTTGGCGAAACTCCAAGTCCGTGCGCAGGGCAACTTGTCCGTTTGGGAAAAGAACCAATACATGACCCAGGTCGAGAAAGAGACCTTGGATGTCGATGGTATTCGTGCGGTTTATACGCGCGTCGGATTGGAAAATCGGTCCGAAGAAGCCGAGGATATCATCGGTGAAATCACATTGGAGTTTGATGACTGGTTCTTGCGTCCATCCGCTGATGAGATACTGAATCAGATTAATGAGCGCACAAAAAATATCGCCGGTATCTATGTAGACCGGCGCAAAGAAGAAGCAGGTCCGCCGGTCGGCAAGCCCATCCAGGTGGAACTTTCCAGTCGTGAGCCTGCACTGTTGGCACCTGCGGCGAAAAAACTTCGCTCTTATTTTGAGAATTTAGAAGGCCTCATCAATATCGAAGACGGTCAGCCGCAACCCGGTATAGAGTTCGAGGTGACGGTAGACCGTGCACAAGCGGCAAAATTCGGGGCTGACGTAGAACTGATCGGCAAGTCCATTCAGCTTGCGACCAATGGCCTTAAATTGGGTGAATATCGACCCGATGATGCAGACGACGAAATTGATGTCCGTGTCCGCTATCCAGAGGCGTTTCGTACCCTGAGCCAACTGTCACAAATACGGGTGGATACGGGCAATGGTTCCGTGCCGATTGGGAATTTCGTGTCGGTGGAACCCAAACAGAAGACTGGCAACATCAACAGATCCGAAACCCGCCGTGTGATGGCGGTGAAGGCGGATGTGGTCGAAGGTGTGCTGGTTGATGCCAAGGTGCAGGAAATCCGCGAGTTCATCGCGTCAGCGAATTTTGATCCACGAATCATGGTCAAATTTAAGGGCGAGGATGAAGAACAGTCACAAGCGCAGGCGTTCTTGGTCAAAGCATTTGGCGTCGCGTTGTTCCTGATGGCGTTGATTTTGGTGACCCAGTTCAACAGTTTTTATTCTGCGTTCCTTATTCTATCGGCCGTGGTGATGTCGACCATCGGTGTCTTTATTGGGCTGTTGGTCACTGGGCAGCCATTTGGTATCGTCATGAGCGGGATCGGTGTGATCGCATTAGCTGGGATCGTGGTGAACAACAACATTGTGTTGATCGATACTTTTGATCGTCTGAAGGCTGATTCAGCAAGTGTGCGTGATGCGATCTTAAAAACGGGGGCACAACGATTGCGCCCGGTCTTGCTGACCACGATCACGACGATCCTGGGTCTGATGCCGATGGTGCTGGGGATCAATATCGATTTCGTCGAACGGTCGGTGAATATCGGTGCGCCATCGACGCAATGGTGGACACAATTATCGTCTGCGATTGTATTCGGTCTGACATTCGCGACCGTGTTGACGTTGGTGATCACGCCATGCGCATTGATGATCCGAGGGAACTTCCAATCTTGGCGCGAAAAACGCCGAGGCAAGGGGGGCATGGATACGCCGTCAGACAAAAATATACCCAATAATGCGGAACCGACGCCCGCGGAGTGATCGTCAATCAAATGTATTGATCATGTCTTGGCGGTGTCGTCGTGAGTATCGTCGTCTACTTCGTCTTCGAGTTCCCCCAGTCCATCTGCAGGAACGGCATGAGGGGTATGGGACATCAGCTTTCTGTAACGGCGATAGCTGAACGGCATTGAAATCAAATACGCGATCAGGATGACTGTGAATGTCCACCAAGGCGTGGATACGAGGAATGCAATCGCGCCCGCCATGCCGATCATGATGGGTGCCATCCAGGCACGCGGAATGCGTGATGTTTTGAACGAAAATGTCGGCACCGCGCTGATAAACAAAGCACCGATTGCAACTGTCCATATGGCCACGGCAGCAGGATTTCGAACCACGGTATCACCTGCGATAAAGGAAATGATCATGGGCAAAAGTGCCAACCCCGCACCTGCAGGGGCCGGAACACCGGTAAAGAACTGATTGGCCCATGACGGCTTGTTCGGGTCTTCAAGCGCAACATTGAACCGTGCTAATCTGAGGGCGCAGCACATCGCGAACAAAATGCAAGCGATCCAACCCCAACGTCCCGCATCCTGCATGGCCCAGAGATATATAATCAGCGCAGGCACGACGCCGAAACAGACAATGTCCGAGAGGGAATCAAGCTCGGCCCCAAATTTGCTGGCACTGTTCAGCAGTCTTGCGGTGCGGCCATCCAGCGTATCCAAAATCATCGCGACAAAAACCGCCAGCGCAGAGAATTCCCATTTCTCGTCCAACGCAAACCGAACGGCCGTCAGTCCCGATGCTAAACCCATAAGGGTCAGTGCATTGGGGATCAACTTGCTTAGGCTGATAACCCGAATTCGGCGTTTAGGCTTATTGCCCATTTGATTTGCGTGGTTGTCTGACATGTTATCTGACAGCCCCCTGCGGCGCTGGATCGCTGCGTTTCAAGTCTGCGAGTACGGTTTCAGCAGCGATGGATGTTTGTCCCTCACACACCAAGGGTGTCACCCCTTTGGGCAAGTAAATGTCGACCCTAGACCCAAACCGGATCAGTCCAAAGCGCTGACCGGCCTGCATGCGATTACCGACATCAATATCGCAAATGATCCGACGGGCAACCAAGCCTGCGATCTGAACAAAGGCAATTTCTTGACCAGATTCGTTCGCGACTTTAAGGCTCATGCGTTCGTTGAACTCGCTGGCCTTATCCAGGGACGCGTTAAAAAATTTACCCGGACGATAATGCTTGCCGGTAATCGTGCCAGTGATCGGAACACGGTTCACATGCACGTTGAACACATTCATGAATACGGCGACACGTGTCAGCGGCTCGTCGCCCATTTCAAGCTCGGGCGGGGGCACAGCCTCGACAATTGATTGAACAACACCATCCGCTGGACTGATCACTAAGTTCTCAGACGTGGGTGTTACGCGATCAGGATCACGAAAGAAATAGATACACCATGCGGTCAGGACAAACCCGGCAAGGCCCGCCGGAATCCACCAGCTATAAAGGGCGATCGCCGCAATGGCGAAGATTCCGATAAACGGATACCCGGCGCGATTAATCGGTACTAACACGTCTTTTAACAATGAATGGCTCCGTCAATTTTTTGCGTTCTTTCGATGCCGACACTCAGTCTTTGTTCACGACCATACAATATTTTGGCCCTGACTGGGACCTAGTCGCATACTCAGATCATGATAACAAGATTAAGCGTGATTACAGCCCGATTGAAAACCTTATAAGTCAGGCCGATTTTTGGCCGATTTTTGGCTAATTTCTATTAGGTTTAACAGGTGATAAAACGGATCGAACACCCTAATTGAGGGTCGGAACCTCAAAAACCTGTCCCGGGTATATCAAGTCTGGATCAACGATCTGGGTTTCATTTGCTTGGAAAATTTGCGTGTAGCTAAAGCCGTCCCCGTACACGCGCCTTGCGATCCGCCACAACGAATTCCCTGGTTGTACGAGGACATATGTCCCTTCGGCCATCTGCGTGATGTCTTCGGAGCGGGCAAACGGATATTCCACCCGCGCGATAACTTTGCCTGCATCTGATACTTGGTCGGCCCGCAGTTGATACAGACCTGGTGGGATCAAGTTTTCTGGGATCAATGACCAACTGCCGTCTTTGTCGGCTTTGACGGCACCAATCAGGTTGTTATCAAGGTATATTTGTACGGTCGCATCGACGGGCGCCTTGCCGCCGATCACTGTCCGACCCTCGGCATTGTAGTCCAAGGTATCAACGCTCAATTTGAATGATGATACTTCGCCTGGTTTTTGTAAGACCTGGGTCGGATTGGCGGCATTGTTTGAAAATTTCAGGACCAACGGCTTCTGTTGTGCTGTTTGCTCGCCGGGCTTTTTGATCAAGTTTTCTGCTACGTCAGACTGGTTACTCTCCGGCACCATGATTACGACTTCTTCGACAGAATTGATCGTATCCCCGTTTTTGAGTGTCGAGACAATCGACAAGGAACGCGAACCACTTTGCAGCGGCTCATTGGGGATGAATACCCATTCACCGTTAGCGTCCGCCTGGGCCGTGCCGATAACATTGCCATTCTCCAGAATTTCGACTTTGCTGCCGGGAACAGCACGTCCAGCGATCACGGTGTCGCCGTTCGGACCGACACGTACCACATCAAAAGTGGGTGGGACCGGCAACGACGACATCTCTGTGACATCTTCTGGTTTCTTTGGTGGCCCCGATGGTGGCGCGACGCTGGCCTGCTCATTCGTGTCGGGTTGCGCAGTCGTTTGTTCTGATGATTGTTCAGACCCGGTATCGTCGCCTTCGTCCCGCCAGATAAACTCATTGATGCCAATCGCGGCGACGATCGCCACGACACCAACAACGCCGATAATGATAGGGACTCTGGACATGACACCTGATTGCCATATTTCGGCGCTTCTTGGAAGGATTTGATACCATTCCGGACCGTATTACTGGAAAAAACATCCAATCGGGTGTCATATTGCCGAAACCATACTTTCGAAACGGGACAAACATTGTGGCATCACCAGAATCGGCTCCGCCCGAAGAACAAAAACAAATAGATGTTTGGGATGCGCCGACGCGCCTATTCCACTGGGGTTTGGCTATTGCTGTGGCCACGTCCTTGATCTCCGAAGAGATCGGTAACATGGACGTTCACGTGATCAGCGGTCACGTGGTTTTGACTTTGGTGATGTTTCGGATCATGTGGGGCGTTGTTGGCGGTCGTCATGCCCGATTCAGTGATTTTATCAAGGGGCCCGGCGCGGTGATCTCTTATGCAAAATCAATGTTTGATAAGTCACATAAAACAACCGTTGGTCATAATCCATTGGGCGCGCTGTCGGTTGTCGCGTTGTTATTGGTGTTATCAGTTCAGGTGGGGACGGGGCTGTTTTCCAACGATGATATCCTGGTCGAGGGACCGTTGTTCGATCTGGTCAGCAAATCAACGAGTGATCTTTTGACCTATTATCATGGGCTGTCTTCGAACGTGTTGTATGGATTAATCGGACTGCATCTGGCGGCGGTCGCGTTTTATACCTTTAACGGGCATAAAATTCTGGGCGCGATGGTGTTCGGCAAAAAAGAGAATATTCCAGCCCCCGAAAAATCGGGGGCGCCGGTAAAGGGGAATATTTTTGTGGCGATTGTACTGCTGGGCATGTCAGCGGCCATCGCGTGGTTCATTTATAACTTTTGAAAAACGAACCACTTAATGCGACGGCACGCCTGATTGTGTCTTTTTAGAACGGACAGTTCTTATTTCTCAGCCCGATAATCGTCATGGCAGGCTTTGCAGCCATTCTTGCCAAGACCACCCAATGCCGCGCCGATTTGGCCTTTGTCGCCCGATTTCGCGGCCATCGCCAATTTCCCGGCATGCTCTTCGAATGCCATCACGACTTTTTTGAAGTCATCTGCATCCGTCCAGATATTGGCTTTCGCGCGGGTTTTGCCGGCATCAGGACCAGAACCTTCTGGAAAGATCGAATGAGATATTTTTGCAAGGTCGAGCATCGCATTCGCATGGGCTTCCATGTGACTCATGTCGCCCGCATCGGTTTTTAGGATTGTTGCCATTGCAGTCATGTGGCCGCCAACGGCTTTAAAAATTTCCTGGCGGTACTTGATGGCGTCTTCGCTCGCAAAAGCGGCGGTGGCACTTGTGCTAATGATGGCAGCCGTTGCAATTCCGAGAACAGATTTCGTGAAGGTCATCAAAAAACTCCATTTTGCAATAATTCGCACTTTTAACTGATAGCGCTGATAGCAATATCTTTGCGGCGGTATCTATAAAAGATACGCTGTCAGTCACTGAGTAGACCATACAAGCGAAAACGTCTGAGATCACTTCAAGGTCTCGTGATTAAGATGTCAGCCTGAAATGAAGAAAAAGGCAAATTAACTTATGACTTTTCCATCATCTGTCGCGGTTTTCTGCGGATCAAAATTTGGCGATGATCCCAAGCACGAGGCATCGGCGCGTGCGCTGGGCGAGGGGCTTGCAGAACGGGACACTCGACTGGTGTATGGCGGTGGCGGGATCGGCTTGATGGGAGCGGTCGCGACGGCTGCATTGGACAAAGGCGGCGAAGTCAAAGGTGTTATCCCAGAATTCTTATTAAAGTTCGAAGTCGGCGACTTGCCGGGTGTTGATCAAGAGATCACCGATAGTATGCATAGTCGGAAAAAGCGCATGTTCGAGTTATCGGATGCATTTGTTGCGATTTCTGGGGGGTTGGGCACGATGGATGAGCTGATTGAAATCACGACTTGGAAGCAGCTGCGTCTTCACGACAAGCCGATCATTTTGCTGAACGAAGACGGATACTGGGACGATTTCGTACAATTGTTTGATAGTGTGATCGCTGGTGGTTTCGCATCACCTGAGAGCGCAGAGTTGATTACAATCGTTGATAGTGTCGAAAAGGTTTTTGATGTGCTATCAGATGTCTCCGTTTCAAAAACCGAGACCGCTTCCGAGCGTTTGTAAGTTAAAGAGTTCGACATGACACGTGACGTCATTCCCACCGTTGATTTGACACAACCTGATGCGGCACAGGCGATTGACCGCGCGTGCCGCGATGCGGGATTCTTTTACTTGCGTGGGCATGGCCTGCCGGACAGCCTGCTTGTTAACGCGTTTCGGCAATCAGCGTTATTCTTTGCGCTGCCTGAAACAACCAAAAACAAGTATCACATATCACATGCGCACCCTCACCAACGGGGCTACGTACCGTTGTTTGGTGAGGCATTGGATGACAATACGCCGCCCGATTACAAAGAAAGCTATGACCTTGGCGTCGATTTGCCCGTGGATCATCCTGACGTTATGGCCGGCAAGCCGTTCTCGGCCCCCAATGTTTGGCCGGAGCTTGAGGGGTTTAAGGACGCCATTTCCGCGTATCATGATGCCATGATGGTGTTGAGTGATCGGTTGGTCAGACTGACGGCCGAGGGACTTGGTTTGGGCACCGAATTTTTTGACCAAGCGATGAATAACCCGGTCGGAAATCTCAGACTGCTGCATTATCCCCCATCTCATCAGACTGAAGCCATGGGCGGATGTGGCGAGCATACGGATTATGGCTTTATGACCATCCTGGCCCAAGACGATGTCGGAGGTTTACAGATCTAGCAGCCGAATGGCGAATGGTTTGATATCGCGCCGCAACCGACAGAATTTGTTGTGAACCTGGGCGACCTGCTGACTCGTTGGACAGGTGGGCATTATCAGGCGCGACGCCATCGCGTGGTCGGCGGCCTCACCCGAGATCGATATTCCATTCCGTTTTTCCTGGACCCCAATGTGGATGCCCAGGTTTCCGTGGTTCCTACGTGTGCCTCTGAAGCGGCCAAGCAGGCATTTCCGCCCATCAATGCGGGTGATTATCTGCAATCCCGGTTTGATGCGACTTTTGTCTATCGGCAGTAGCGCCTGACCTTGCCTTTGATCGCGCCTCGGAATATCTTGCACTGCACAAAAATATGGGAATTTTGACCCGGGCCGGGGGGCTATGGGTCCAGCAAGGATTACTCGAGAATGTCAAAGATTGAGGTCGTAAATCCGATCGTCGAACTCGACGGCGACGAGATGACTCGGATTATCTGGGAATTTATCAAAGACAAATTGATCCTGCCCTACCTGAAAGTTGACCTGAAATATTACGATCTTAGCGTCCAAAAACGCGACGAGACCGACGATCAGATCACGATTGATGCGGCGAACGCGATTAAGGAATTTGGCGTGGGCGTCAAATGCGCGACCATCACACCGGACGAACAGCGTGTTGAAGAATTTGATCTGAAACAGATGTGGCGGTCACCCAACGGAACGATCCGAAACATCTTAGGCGGCACGGTCTTTCGCCAACCCATTATCTGCAAAAACGTGCCCCGGTTGGTGCCGGGTTGGACACGCCCGATCGTTATCGGACGTCATGCTTTTGGCGATCAATACAGGGCGACGGATTTCACCTTTCCGGGCGCAGGTAAGCTGACGATCAAGTTTGTGCCGGATGATGGCGGCGATGTGATCGAGCACGAGGTCTTTAAGGCACCCGATGCAGGTGTGGCCATGGCCATGTATAACCTGGACGAGAGCATTCGTGGCTTTGCACGGGCGTCATTGTATTACGGTCTGAACCTTGGATGGCCGGTTTACCTGTCGACCAAGAACACCATTTTGAAAAAATACGATGGGCGCTTCAAAGATTTGTTTGAAGAAGTATTTCAAGCTGAGTTCAAAGATAAGTTCGCCGAGAAAGGTATCACCTACGAGCACCGCCTGATCGATGACATGGTGGCCTGCGCGATGAAGTGGGAAGGTGGTTTTGTCTGGGCCACCAAAAACTATGACGGTGATGTGCAGTCTGACACCGTGGCCCAAGGCTTTGGTTCTCTCGGATTAATGACTTCCGTGTTGATGACACCTGACGGTAAAACGGTGGAGGCCGAGGCCGCGCACGGCACGGTGACTCGCCACTATCGCCAACACCAAGAAGGCAAAGAAACGTCGACCAACCCCATCGCGTCGATCTTTGCGTGGACTCGTGCACTCAGTTATCGTGGCCAGTTTGATGGCACGCCCGAAGTTTCTGCATTCGCCGAAAAGTTAGAGCGCGTGTGTATCGAAACGGTCGAGAGCGGTTTTATGACCAAAGACTTGGCGCTGCTGGTGGGGCCGGAGCAGGGATGGATGACCACCCAGCAGTTCTTGGCCAAGTTGGATGACAACCTGCAAGCAGCGATGGATCAAAGTTAGTTTTATTCTTTGTCATCCCAGCGCGATCCAGGACGACAGTTGAGAAAAATTATTGGGTAATTAGACCCGAGCGAAGACAGAACATCGAATAGAGGGAAACGGAACATGTCCGATAAAGCAGATATTATTTACACCAAGGTTGACGAAGCGCCAGAACTGGCGAGCGGTTCATTCCTTCCGATTATTCAAGCGTTCGCAAAGCCTGCCGGTATCACTTTCGGCACAAAGGACATTTCGCTCGCGGGTCGAATTCTCGCACAATTCCCGGACCTGTTATCCGACGAACAACGCCAGTCCGATGACCTAGCGGAATTGGGTGACTTGGTCAAAAAGCCCGAAGCCAACGTGATCAAACTGCCGAACATCAGCGCGTCGATGCCGCAGTTAGAAGGTGCGATCAAAGAACTCCAATCCCAAGGCTATCCGATCCCGGATTATCCACATGATCCCAAGGATGATGCCGAACGCGCAATCCAAGCGAAATACGACAACGTCAAAGGGAGTGCGGTGAACCCTGTCTTGCGCGAGGGCAACTCTGATCGGCGCGCGCCCAAGGCCGTCAAGGAATTCGCAAAGAAAAACCCGCATTCCATGGGTGAGTGGTTGCCGACGTCGAAAACACACGTGTCGTCGATGAGTGGTGGCGATTTCTTCTCTAACGAGAAATCTGTGACCCTGTCCGCTGATCATGCGGGTACAGGCCGGATTGAGTTTGTTGCTGGTGATGGCACGGCCACAGTATTGAAAGACGCTATTCCACTTGAAGACGGCATGGTCGTTGACAGCACGTTCATGAGCATCAAGGCGCTTCGCACATTCTTGAGCGAGCAAATTGCCGAAGCCAAAGCACAAGGTGTTCTGTTTTCGCTGCATATGAAAGCGACAATGATGAAGGTCTCTGACCCAATCATCTTTGGTGCGGCGGTCGAGGAATTCTTTAAACCCGTGTTTGATAAACACGCCGCTACGTTCGCTGAGTTAGGCGTGAATGTGAACAACGGTTTTGGCGACGTCCTCGCCAAGATCGAAGCATTGGACGCCGGTAAACGCGCCGAGATCGAAGCCGACATCGCTGCATGCACTGCCGATCAGCCCGACATGTACATGGTGAATTCCGATAAGGGCATTTCCAACTTGCACGTGCCCAGCGATGTGATCATTGATGCATCCATGCCCGCATTGATCCGCGCTGGCGGCAAAGGTTGGGGCCCTGATGGCAATGAACACGATACTAAGTGCGTTATCCCTGATAACAGCTATGCGCCCGTGTATGCTGAGACGATTGATTTCTGCAAAGAACATGGCGCATTCAATCCGTCCGAGATGGGCAGCATTCCAAACGTCGGTTTGATGGCCCAAAAGGCCGAGGAATATGGCTCGCACCCACAAACGTTTACCGCCCAGGCTGATGGTTCGATCCGTGTGGTCGCTGGAAACGGCGATGCCGTGTTGGAGCATGCGGTAGAAGCAGGTGACATTTGGCGTATGTGCATGACCAAAGACGCGCCAATCCGCGACTGGGTTAAACTGGCGGTAACGCGGGCACGTTTAAGCGGAACACCCGCTGTTTTCTGGCTCAACAAAGACCGTGCGCACGATGCAGAGTTGATCAAAAAGGTAGATGCGTATCTGCCCGAGCATGATACCGAAGGCCTCGATATCCGAATCCTGTCGCCGCAAGATGCGACGCGCTTTTCATTGGAGCGAATGAAAAAAGGCGAAGATACGATTTCCGTCACCGGCAACGTGCTACGCGATTATCTGACCGACCTGTTCCCGATCTTAGAAGTTGGTACCAGTGCCAAGATGCTTTCCATCGTGCCATTGATTAATGGCGGTGGGCTGTTCGAAACAGGTGCTGGTGGCTCGGCACCCAAGCACGTTCAACAGTTGGTGGGCGAGGGTCATTTGCGTTGGGATTCGTTGGGAGAGTTCTGTGCCTTGGCCGCGTCGCTGGAACATCTGGGGAATGTGACGGACAATCCAAAAGCAATGGTGCTGGCGAAAACCCTTGATGCAGCGACTGGCAAATTGCTGGATGAAAACAAATCACCGGGACGGAAAGTCGGCCAGATCGACAACCGGGGCAGTCATGTGTTCTTAGCCACGTATTGGGCTGAGGCGTTGGCTGCGCAGGATGACGAATCGGATTTGAAAGCACATTTCACACCCATCGCTGAAAAACTGAGCGCGAGTGTCGATACCATCATCTCTGAGATCGCCGAGCATCAGGGCAAACCTGTTGACCTGGGTGGGTATTACAAACCGAATGCTGCAAAACGCGACGCCGCCATGCGCCCAAGTGCGACACTGAACAGCATTATTGGATAGATTGCCGACTAAAAATATTTGTCATTTCCGCGAAGGCGGGAACCTAGAACGCAGTGTTTGCACTGGGTCCCTGCTTTCGCGTGGATGATAAAAAATGAGTGGTGATCAAATGCAATTAACCCCGAAACCCACGTCCTTTGCCAATAACTTTGTCGCCGAACTTGGCGCGGACGCTGTCAATGGCATCGGCGACCTTGACGCGTTTTTGGCGATCAGGGTCGGCTAAGTCAGGCCGGTCCGCATGTTCGCCCGACATCAGTCTTTCCGCGCCGACACCGATTAATCGATAGAGTTTCCGGCCATCGGCTTCTCCGATCAATAATGTCTCTGCGGCGGCATAGATATCGTCCGCCAGCCGTGTTGCCCCGGGTAATTTCCGAGAACGAGTCACCGTTTTGAAATCGGCTGTTTTCAGCTTCAATTGGACGCCATCACAGGCAAGGCTTGATCGCCCCAGGCGCCGCGCAACCTTTTCAGACAAATGCCACAGCGAAACACGTAAAGCCTCTATGTCGGCGACATCGTCTTGAAACGTGGTTTCAGCGGATACCGATTTGGCACGGCTTTCTGGATCGACGGAGCGCATGTCCTTGGCGTTGGCAAATCGGCTAAGACGCCGTCCGATGGACCCGTAGCGCGCGATCAATTCGTTTTCTTCGATATCACGCAGCTGACCGACGCGGGTGATCCCATCCTTGTCGAGTTTTCGGCGCAGGGCTTTGCCGACACCCCATAATATACCCACTGGCTTGTCCGCTAGGAAAGTGACAGCCTCGGCCTCGCCAATAACTGCAAAGCCTCGGGGCTTGTCGATATCTGATGCCAGTTTCGCCAAGAATTTGTTGAAGCTCAGGCCAATCGATACGTTAACGCCGATCTCGTCTTCGATCTGTTTGGATAATCGGGCGAGTGTCTCCGCAGGCGGACCGTGATGAACGCGCTCTGTGCCGGATAGATCTAAAAAAGCCTCGTCGATGGATATGGGTTCCACCAATGGGGTGGCCGTGCGCATCAGATCGCGGATTTGGTACCCGACTGTCTTGTATTTTTCCATGTTGGGGCGAATGACCACGGCATCGGGGCAAGCGGCTAGGGCCTTAAACATGGGCATCGCGGACCGGACACCATGGATGCGGGCGATGTAACAACACGCCGAGACTAAGCCCCGCTTTCCACCACCAACGATGACCGGTTTCCCACGGATGTCGGGGTCGTCCCGTTTTTCGACCGATGCATAGAACGAGTCGCAGTCGATGTGCGCGACCGATAATTTCATAAGTTCAGGATGCGAAATTAGGCGTGATGACCCGCACGCTGCGCAGACCCCATTGGAGGGAGGCACATCGTATAATTTTATGCAGTCTCGGCACATCGCACTCATACGCCCAGTATGTCATATGAGTACAAAAGTAGAACAAGTTATTTCCATATTTGGACCTAAGAAATCGTGATCGAAGCGTAAAAACCCGCTAAACTATTCTAATAGAGAGAGAACCACTGGGCTGTACTGGGCAAGCATGTCAGATAGCGACTCCAATGTGATCGAGCCAGAGAGTGACGAGCTTCACGAAGCGAACAAAGAAATTCGTTATCTGCGAGATACGTTGGCGGTCATGCGCGAGGAGTTAGAGCAGGCCCACGCCGAGAAAGCCCAATCGGTCACACAGGCGTCCTCGGCCAACGCCGACCAAATCAAACAACTGCGCGATACAGCGTCTGCGCTACGCGACGAGCTTGATAACGTGAACATGGAAAAGGCTCGCGATGTCACGCAAGCGATGTCGGCGAATGCGGACGAGATCAAACAGTTACGGGATACGGCGGCAAGATTGCGCGAAGAGTTCGAACATCTGCGCTTTGAGTCTGATCAGCGGGTGCAAGAAGCGGTTTCGGCGAATGCCAGCGAAATTGCACACCTAAAGGAAACAGCGCAAGCTTTGCGCGACGAACTTGAAGACGTGCGTCTGAATGCCAACGAGCAGGTTCAAAAGGCTGTATCCGACTCTGCTGCTGAAATACGCACCATGCGCGAGACGGCGAGCGCACTTCGCGAAGAGTTGGAGGCGTTGCGGATCGAAAAGGAGACCGCTATCCAGGAGGCTGTGCGTGCCGGCCAAGACGAGGTCAAACATTTGAAGGCCACGGTTCAAGGCTTGCGGGAAGAGCTTGAATCGACCAAATTTATGGGAGACGAAGCGCTGGATCAGACCAAGCGCCAGGCCAGAAACGAAAATGCCCACCTGGAAGGGATGATCGCCGCGCTTCGCGACGAGCTAGAAAAGGCCAAAGGGAATAAATAGCGCGATGGCAAGCAACATGCGTGCGCCAAAAGGAAAGAAATCGGGTGACGTAGCCTCTATCAACGATGGTGCACGCCTGCCGCCGCGCCATCGTCGCAAGATGGAAGAGAGTGGCGGCGATATGCCGATGGAAGCGCTACGGAAACTTGAGCGCGCCGACCAAAAGCTGAAACAAGCCGAAATGCTGCTCAACGTGTCGCGGCGCGTGGCCGCAATCGAGACGTTGGACGAAGTGCTGGCGACACTGGTCGAAATGACGACATTTGAAATTGGCGCAGAGCGCGGCACGTTGTTCCTGAACGACCCGATTACAGATGAGCTTTATTCCAGATTTGCCCAAGGCAATTTCCAACGTGAAATCCGCATTTTGAACACTTCTGGTATCGCCGGACATGTGTTCCAATCTGGAAAGGGCATGATTATCGACGATGCCTACGCCGATGAGCGATTTAACCACACGGTGGATGAACAAACTGGTTTTAAAACACGGAATATCTTGTGTGCGCCAGTCCGAACGGTCAAAGAAGAGCTGATCGGCGTTATTCAGGTCCTGAACAAGAAAAAGGGCGAGTTTTCTGAGGAAAATTTGTCGTTGCTTGAGGCGATGACAACTCAGGCGGCCGTCGCACTTCAATCGACGCAATTCGTCGAGAAGATGAAGAAGTCGCGCGAAAAGGAATTGGAATTCCTGGATGTCGTCACCGATGTGACGTCCGAGCTCGAACTCGGGTCTTTGTTGCAAAAGGTTATGGGCGAAGCGACCCGCATGCTCAGTGCAGACCGAAGCACGCTATTCATTAACGACGAAAAAACCAATGAATTGTTTTCGCGCGTGGCGATGGGGGACAGCATCGGTGAAATCCGATTGCCAAACCATTTGGGGGTTGCTGGTACGGTCTTCACATCGGCGGAAACGATGAACATTCCATATGCCTATGCCGATCTGCGGTTTAATCCAGCGTTTGATAAGCAAACAGGTTATTTCACGCGGTCGATCTTGTGTGTGCCGGTGACCAACAAAGACGGCAAGGTTATTGGTGTGACCCAGGTGCTTAACAAGCAGGGTGGACCGTTTACCGAAGAAGATGAAACCAGGCTGAAAGCCTTTACCTCGCAAATCGCGATCGCGCTTGAGAATGCCAAGTTGTTCGAAGATGTCCAGAACATGAAGAACTACAACGAAAGCATGCTCGAGAGTATGACGAACGGCGTCATCACGCTGGATGAAGACGCCAAGGTCGTGACTTGTAACGCCGCTGGGCTGCGGATCATGCGGTTGAGCAATGTTTCGGAGATCGTGGGAAAAACTGGCGAAGAAGTATTCCTAGGCGATAACGCCTGGATTTACGAACGTGGCCAGCACGTCGAAGAAACTGGCGAAGGCGACATTGTATTGGATGCCGAACTGATCGTCCCCGGAAAAGATGAAGATTCGAAGCCCGATAAACTTTCGGCAAACTTGACGATCCTACCACTGATTTCGCCCGAGGAGAAAAAGCTCGGCGTGATGTTCATGATAGAGGATATCTCGTCCGAGAAACGCATGAAGTCGACGATGTCGCGCTATATGGACCCTGGGCTGGCCGATCAATTGATGGCGGGCGGTGACGATGCGTTGGGCGGGCAGTCGATCACGGCCACGGTGCTGTTTTCCGACGTGCGTTCCTTCACCACAATCACTGAATCCCTGGGGCCGCAGGGCACCGTTAAAATGTTGAACGATTACTTCACCATTATGGTCGATTGCATCACCCGTGAAGAGGGTATGTTGGATAAGTTTATCGGCGATGCGATCATGGCAGGCTTTGGTCTTCCGATATCTCATGGGGATGATGAAGACCGTGCCGTGCGCGCGGGCATCGCCATGATCAGTGAGCTTTGGGAATGGAACCAAGAACGGGTCGCCAATGGTGAAATGCCCATCGACATGGGGTTGGGGCTGAATACGGACAACGTTGTGACCGGTAATATCGGATCGCCGAAACGTATGGATTATACTATGATCGGCGATGGGGTGAACTTGGCGGCACGGCTGGAAAGTGCGTGTAAACAATATCACGCGCGTATCCTGATCAGTGATCTTACGTATCAGAAACTTAAAGGTACTTACCGGATCAGGGATATTGATCGCGTAATTGTCAAAGGAAAGACCAAACCCGTCGGTGTGTATGAAGTCCTAGACTACCATAACGAGGAAAGCTTTCCGAATTTGATGGAAGTTGTGAACAATTTCAAAGGGGCGAGAGAACATTACAACAAGGGCGATTGGGACAAAGCCATAGCTTTATTTGGTGAATGTTTGAAGGCCAATCCCGACGATAAGCTCTCGCAAACCTATATTGAGCGCTGTGAAGTGCTAAAAAGTGATCCTCCGGCCGAATGGGATGGCGTTTTTGTGATGACCTCCAAATAACTACGTAGAAGTACGTAGTAAAACGCACTTTAAAGTCGTATCAGGCTGTGACACCATCTGAGGTTCTCGCTCGGGGGAGTGAGCTCACGAGGCCCAGTTATGGATGCAAAGTTGCTGACCAGGAATGTCGTCATTGATGGCAAGCGGACAACCATTCGATTAGAGAGTGCAATCTGGGATGCTGTAGAAGATTTATGTGCGAGAGAGAGTATCTCACGCCACGATCTTTGCTCGCGCGTTGAAGAAGGGCGAGACGGCCTCAATCGCGCGCAGGCGATCCGGGCTGTCGTGATAAATTACTTCCGCTTCGCGCTCGTTGATCCCAATTCTTCAGATAACGTGTTTGAAAAAGCGCTCGGCGGTCAGCAGACATCTTAACCTCTATTCGTCGGGTGTTTGATAAAAACTCGGCCAACGTCTTTCCACGACAGGGCTCGCGGCAGACAACGCATGGCACGTGTTCAACGTCGCTGGTTTTGATCCATCGCCCGGTTCGTTATCGCGTTTGCGCCTCGCCGGAATGACCGCCTGAAAGGCCGTCACGGCCAATGGGCCCATCACTAAATCTGAAATGTGGGTGCAGCCTTTGATCCCGCCTAAGCGACTGAGCACGTTTTTGCGCCATCCAGGGCCAATCCTTAATCCTGCCAACTTCGAATAATCGGCGACGATATCCCCACACATGTTGAACGGGCCGTTCTCTGTCACCGCCTCTGCGGCCTGGACTTCCAGATCCTCGTTAATCGTCATACGAACCCGCATGCGGTGCACGGGCTCGCCCGCAGCCACGCCTTCCCGGTCCAAATTATCGAAAGTGTAAGACTTGGTATCGGTGATGATGCCGTCGATGTCCCACAAGCCGTCGTCGCGTTGGTACGCATCGCACTTGATCTCGCGTGTATGGATGTGTTTTCGGGGCGCTGCCTTTGAAAGGGGCATGGGAATCTCCTTTTGTTTTGGCGATTTTCCTTGTCAGTCCCAAGATCGCAAGATTATTATTAACCTAACGTACGTTTGTTTAATGGATTTGATGATGGATACGCTGGTCAGCGAACCCAGTTTGGGCCCAAAAACCAGAAGCAATAATAGGCGCGCCGCAATTCTGGACGCGGCGGCGTATCGTTTTCGTCGGCAGGGGTATTCGGCCACGACTATGCGCGAGGTGGCATCGGATGCCGATATGTTGGCGGGGTCGATGTATTATCATTTTTCGTCAAAAGATGCGCTGTTGCTGGCGGTCCACCAAGAGGGTGTGCGACGGATCGCCGCCAATGTTGATCAAGCACTTGCGGCTTCAGAAGAGGCCGATCCGTGGACAAAATTAGAAATCGCGCTGACAGCGCATCTGGAAAGCTTGTTGGATCGTGGGGATTACGCGCAAGTGGTGATCAAGGATCTGCCCGCCGACAATGACGAGCTGCGGTCAAAGCTGATTGCGCTCAGAGATTCCTATGAACAACGGTTTCGGCAGTTAACGAATGCGCTGTGTTTTGATGACCCAGAAAAATCCGGGTGGGTGCGGTTGATGCTAATGGGGGCGGCCAATTGGTCACGCACATGGTACCGGCCCGAAGGTGCGACCCCATCTGAAATCGCCCATCAATTCGTCGCGCTGATCAAAGGGGATGCGCCAAGATGATCTACAAGATGACGTATAGGAGCACATCATCATGACAACTTCGACTGAATCCAGTGGGCCCACCTCCGTGTCCGAGGTGCCGGAAATCGTGAAATCGATGGCCCGTCCGCCACGGGTGATGGTCACCAAGATTGGTCTGGATGGTCATGATCGGGGATCGCGCTTGGTCGCGTCATTCTTGCGCGATGCGGGGATGGAGGTGATTTACACCGGACCCTGGCAACAGGTTGCCACCGTCGTCAATCAAGCCGCCCAAGAAGACGTCGACTGTATCGGCGTCAGCTCGTTGGCCACAGATCATCTGTTGGTCCCTAAACTTATGAAGGCACTGGACGAAGCAGGTCTGTCAGATGTGGTCGTTATCGTCGGCGGAATTGTGCCCGAAGAGGAAGAAAAGTTATTGCACTATCACCGGGTCGCGAAAGTGTTCCATCCGGGATGTTCACGCGAAGAAATTGTTTCGGATATCGCGCATTTAATTGCCGCGCGCCGCAAAGAGTTGGGAGATGACGCATGACCAAAGAAGGACGCAATGCCCGTTTGGGGCAAGACTTTGACGCTGGCCATGACAAATGGCAGGCCGCGTATGACAAGCAACTGCCGGGTGAGGCCAAGCGCCGCAATCGATCTAATATTGAGGTAAAACCGATCTACACGCCCGAAGACTGGAACCCTGAAAACTATATGCCTGATTTGGGCTTTCCGGGCGATACGCCCTTCACGCGCGGGATCTATCCGACCATGCACCGGGGACGGTCCTGGACTCAGCGTCAGCTGATCGGGTTGGCGACCCCAGAAGATTATAACGCGCGTATGCGGCGGATTGTCGATACCGGGGCTACTGCACTCAGCGTTATTCCATGCAACTCGGTCTATCGGGGGTATGATATCGACGAGGTTGATATTGAGATTTTGGGCACCTGCGGGACCACCATCAACACGGTCGAGGATATGGATGTCTGCCTGCGCGACGTGCCGATTGGCGATATGTCAATTGCGCTGAATGATCCATCACCCTTCACGTTGCTGGCGTTCATGTTGTGTGTCGCCAAGCGCCGCGGCATCTCCTGGGATCGTGTTTCTGGCACATCAAATCAAAGCGATTACATCTCGCATTTTGTCGCCAACCATATGTTCTTTCGCTTGGCGTTGGATGGTGCGCGCCGGGTGTTCGTGAATCATGTCGACTTTGCCAACAAATTCCTGCCGTCTTGGAATCCGGTGTCTGTCGTGGGTCAGCATATGCAACAGTCGGGCGCGACCCCGGCTGAGGCGATGGCGTTTACGTTGGCGTCCGCCGTGCAATATGCCGAGGATTGCCAACGTCGGGGATTGGATGTCGATCAGTTCCTGCCGCGGTTCACGTTTTTCTTTGATATCTCAATCAGTTTCTTTGAAGAGATTGCAAAGTTCCGTGCGGGTCGCCGGATTTGGGCGCGGTTGGCCAAGGAACGGTTGGGCGCAAAAGACCCGCGTGCATGGCGGTTCAAATTTCATGCGCAGACATCCGGCGTTGATTTGACGCGTCAGCAACCGTTGAACAACATCGCCCGTGTGTCGACCCAGGCCATCGCCGGGATTTTGGGCGGTCTGCAATCGATGCATACTGATGCCTATGACGAAGTACTTTCGACACCCACCGAGGCGGCAGCGAAAATCGCCATCCAAACCCAGAATATCCTGCGCGACGAAGCGGGGCTGACCGATGTGATTGATCCGTTGGGCGGCGCGTACTACGTCGAAGCCCTGACCGATCAGATGGAAGAGCAAATCATGGCCGTGTTTGATGAAATCGATGCTGCCGGGGGGATGTTCGAAGCGGTCAAGAATGGCTTAGTTCAGGAGAAAATTGGCGAGTCGTCGATGGAATTCCAACGCAAGGTCGAAACCGGAGAACAGACCATCGTTGGTGTGAACAAGTACCAGGACGACGAGCCGATCAATTCACCGCCGTTGGAACGTCCGTCACTGGAAGCGATGAAAGTGCAGATCGCGACGATGAAAAAATTCAAACAGGACCGTTCGAACGCGGATGTGCAGCGTGCTTTGTCGGCGCTATCTCGGGCCTGCGGTGACGAAGCCGACAACATCTTTGGCCGCTTGATCGAAGCCGCTGACGCGGGGGCCACCCACGGGGAAATCTGCGCGTGCCTGCGTGAAGAACTTGGTTTCGGCCAACCGTTGATCGCGGCATAGTCCGGAATGTCAGATATTGAGTCTGTGGCAGAGCGCCTAAATCGTCTGGCCAGCGCGGATAACTTCGTTAGCTGGATGGGTGTAGAATTGGGCGATGTGCATGCTGGGCACGTTCAAATTTGTATCACGGTGCGTGACGATCACTTGAATTTTATGGGCTGGGCCCATGGTGGACTTTTGTTCGCGTTTGCTGATACGGCGTTTGGGCTAGCGTCCAATTCACATGATCATGAGTCTGTGGGAATCGATGCCCATATCGCGTATCTGTCGGGTGTGCGAGAGGGAGATGTGCTGATCGCAACTGCCACCGAAGTCTCCAGAACCAAACGCAAGGGCGTCTATCGCGTTGATGTTACGCGCGAAGGTGATGACCTTTTGATCGCGACATTCACGGGTACTGTGTTTGTTACCGAAAAGACGTGGGACTAGGCGACGGGTTGATTGGGCGGCTTGATGCCACGCATGCGCTCTCGGTGCACGGTGTAAATGCCGCTGCCGACAATCACGATGGCCCCTAATACTGTCCACATATCGGGAACATCACCAAAGGCGAAATATCCCACCGTTGATGCGAAAACCAGTAATGTAAAGTTAAACGGTTGGAGAAGGGAAGCCGGTGCAAATTCCAAAGCTTTGATCAGCAAGAAATGACCAAGTGCCGCAGTTAACGCGAGTAACAGCAACCACTTCCATCCCTCCGCATCTGGGGTTTTCCAGAAAAACGGACCCAGGGCCGTCATCGCGATTAATCCGACCACGGCCATGTACGTGACCGATGTCTCGCTATCATCGAATTTGGATACAAGTCGTGTGATCACCTGATAGCCCGCGAACATGAAGGCGCATAGAAGCGCAATCAATGCCGCAGGTGCGATGACTGCGGCGCCAGGCCGTAGAATAATGATGACCCCCATCAAACCGACGATGATCGCCGACCAACGACGGATGCCGACAGGTTCTTTTAAAAAAAGCGCGGCAATCGCTGTGGCCATCAACGGGAAGGTCGCGAACAACGCATGGGTTTCCGCCAACGGCAGATGACGGACGGCGAGAATAAAAAATCCGATTTCGGCGACGATCAATAAGGACCGGATGATCTGCAACACGGGTACATTGCTGGTCAGGCATGACCGCAATGGTTTGGTGCGCATGGAATACACAAGCGCAAAAACCACAAAGAACGAAAACCGGATCCACAGGATTTGTGGGGCCGAGTAAGTCGTCGCGAGATGCTTTGTGATGCCATCTTGCAGCGCAAACACCAGCATTGCGAAAATGATAAGGGCAATCCCAAGTTGTGGGCGATCAAGTTTAGGCGTGTTCGACATTTCTGATCACATAAAGGAAATCAGGACATATGGAAAATGCCAATTTACATTCTACATTATGCGCGGGATGACTATGCCCCGTAGCGATCCCCAAAGACGAAAGCTTCCGTCTCTTTGATGCTTTCTTCGAGGGATTGTTTAACCGATGAGAACAAATCCCGGATCGATACGACGGCAATGCAGTTGCCGTTATCGACCACGGGTAAGTGGCGATATTTACGTGTCTGCATCAGTTCCAATGCGTCAGAGGCACTATCATTGGGTGAAAGCGTGTCCGGATTTGCGGTCATAATATCGGCGATGGTGCTGACTGTTGTATCCAATCCGGCTGCAACACCACGGAATACAACATCGCGCTCGGTCACAATACCGATTAATTTGCCATCATCATCGGTCACGGTCAGGGCCGCGATCCGTTTGTCGGACATCAGTTTCGCGGCATCTGTGATGGTCACTCCAGCCCCCACACTAGAGACTTCAGTTGGTTGAACGATATCTGGAACGATCTTTCTGTTCATAGCTGTCAGCTCCCATGTTATTGGCGATTGCCGCAACGAGCATCGACCTTATCAATTCCCACCCTGCAAACAGTGTAGGCCAGACTGATCACGAGTTGAAGTAGTAAAACAAAGAGATGACTTCGCGCCCTGATTGATTAGGGTTGAGGCTCGACAATCTCGTCCATCGCTTCCGTGGTTGGTTCGTCAATCGGTGGGATCACGTTCACCTGGGTGATCTGATTGCGTTCACGTCCAACTATGTCAAAGCGGAAGCCGTGAAACATGAAACATTGACCGATTTCTGGAATACGTCGCGACTCATGAAGGATAAGTCCCGCAATGGTGACAGCTTCTTCATCGGGTAAATCCCATTCGAATTCTCGGTTTAAATCACGGATTGTAACGGACCCATCCACCAGATAGCTGCCGTCCTGCTGCGCCGTGACACCGACAACCTCGACATCGTGTTCGTCGTCGATATCGCCGATGATCTCTTCGATGATATCCTCAAGCGTGACAATCCCCATGTTTGAGCCGTACTCGTCGACGACCAACGCGAAATGCTCTCGACGCGCACGAAATGCTTCTAGCTGATCTTGCAGCAATGTGGTCTCAGGAATGAACCATGGGTTTGAAACGATAGTCATGATGTCCAGGTCCCCCACGTCTCCACCGCGTTCCATCATCTCGCGAAGCAATGCCTTGGCATGCAGTACACCGACCACGTTATCCGGATCATTTTGCCACACCGGGATACGGGTGTAGGGACTGGCAATCGCCTGTTTGACGATTTCTTCAACGGGCAGGCTGGCATCAATCGTCGTCACGTTGCTGCGATGGGTCATGACTTCTTCAACTTGCACTTCATTCAACTGCAGGACCGAGCGCAGCATGTCTCGCTCTTGCTTGACCGTGGGTTCGTCCCCATCGTGAAGCTCAATCGCGCCCCGCAGTTCTTCTTCGGCGGCTTCCCGGGTTTCGTCGGGGGTGATACCTGCACCGAACATCGCCAACAGGCGATGGACCAGGAGGCTGATCGTCATGGTGACCGGTGCGAACACGATGATCACCGGGTGGATGATGGGTGCGATGGCTAGGGCCATTTTGTTCGCATGACGAATGGCATAGGTTTTTGGCAGAATCTCTGCAAAGATCAGGACCAATAACGTCATGCCGAGGGTTGCATATGCAACACCATTGTCCCCGAACAACTCGATCAACAAGCTGGTCGCAAGCGCTGACGCTAGAATATTGACCATATTATTGCCGAGAAGGATCGCACCGATCAGGCGCTCTTTGTCTTCGTGTAGTTTGTTCACAAGAACGGCACGTCTGTCGCCATTTTGCTCGGCCGAGTGCATGACGTGCTTAGATGCTGCTGTCAGTGCGGTCTCGGAGCCCGAGAAAAAGCCGGAGAGTATCAGCAATACCAAAATGGCGAGGCCGATTTCTATCATCGTTTTGTCCTTCCTGAACGAATCAAACTATGACGTTTCGTGATTTTCATAATTGTGCGTGGTTGTGCCTAATCGCAAGCGGCTCGTGCCTCGGCGATAAAGACATCCAATGTGGCCGCGACAACTTCCGCATCTACATCCTTGGCGACGAACGACTGGCCAATCCCGCGTGCGAGAATGAATGTCAACTTGTTGCCCTCGGTTTTTTTGTCACGCCCCATATGTTCGAGCAAGGCAGACGATGTCCAATTGCCGCCGACCAACCCTTTTAAGGTTGTCGGCAAGCCGATCTTTTCTAAATGCCCAACCAATTCGTCGCGCGCACTTTCAGGTGCGACCGCCAGCCGAGACGACATATCCAGTGCCATCACCATGCCAATGGCCACGGCTTCGCCGTGTTTTAGAACGTCATCAAAGCCGACTTGGGCCTCAATCGCGTGGCCAAACGTATGGCCCAAATTCAACAATGCGCGCACGCCCGCTTCTTTTTCATCCTCAGCGACAACGGCGGCTTTGCTTTGGCACGAGCGGACAACGGCTTCTTTGCGGGCATCGGGATCACCCGCCAAAATACGCTCTCCGTTTTCCAGCAACCAATCAAAGAAGTCACGGTCATTGATGACGCCATATTTGATCACTTCGGCATAGCCGCACCGGCGTTCACGGGCGGGCAGGGTATCCAATGTTGCGGTATCGGCAATCACGCATAACGGCTGATGAAAGGCACCGACCAAGTTCTTGCCATGTCGCGTATCGATCCCGGTTTTACCGCCGACGGAACTGTCGACTTGCGACAATAGGGTGGTGGGGATTTGCACGAAATTGATGCCCCGCAGAATAATCGCGGCGGCGAACCCGGTCAGGTCCCCAATGACACCACCGCCGAGTGCAATCAGCGTGGTTTTGCGGTCGATCCCTTGTTCCAGCAACTCATCCAGCAACGTTTCCAGTTGGCGATAGCTTTTGGTGTGCTCACCTGGGGGCAAGACGATGCTTTTTGCACTGAGCCCGGCGGACTCGAGAGATCGGGTCACACGCGCCAGCCAATGTGGGGCCACATTCTCATCGGTGATTACCACCATGCGGTCTGATTTTGCGACCTTGGCAATAATGCCGCCGCAGGAATCAATTGTGTTGTCGCCTACGATGATATCGTAGCTGCGCTCTCCGAGCGCGACATGAACGCGCTCGGCGTCGGTGGCAGTGGTCATTATGGTGATCCGGATGTTGCGTTTGGGATGGCGGCCAAAACCTTTTGAACCGTTGTTTCTAAGCTTTCATCGCCGGTTTCGACGGTGACATCGGCGTGTTGATATACGGGATAGCGATGATCGGCGAGCTTTTGTAGCGTCCCCAGGGGATCATCGTTTTGCAGCAAAGGGCGATTTTTGGATTTTTTCGTGCGCTTGTACAAGACCTCTGGGTCAGCCTTTAGCCAAACCGATAGGCCCTTGCGTTTGATCGTGTCGCGTACGGCATCATCCATAAAGGCCCCGCCGCCGGTGGCGATTATGCTTGGTCCACTCTCTAACAATCGTTGAATGACCCGTCTTTCGCAGTCCCGAAATGCGGGTTCGCCATAGACGTCAAAAATATCGCTGACCGAACAGCCCGCTGCTTTTTCAATTTCTTCGTCCGAATCGATGAATGGAACGTGTAAGGCCTCGGCGACCCGGCGGCCAACGCACGATTTGCCAGCACCCATCAATCCAACAAGGACGATTGGTTTTACTGATACTTCATCGTTCGTTTCTGTTAGTTCGTCGTTCATTTTCTCGTCTCAAAAGCGGCGATTACCCGCGCTAACATTGGCGCTCGAACATATTCTCATGAAAATAGTCGGAATTACCTGGAGTTTAAAGCGCAGAGCGACGATCGCAGATCAAAGAGATCATCAAATTATTGCCACAGTTAATAGTAACCATGAATTGCGGCACGGTAGATGGTCGTTTACCTAGTATGTGTGACGCGAAATTGAATGTGCCAAAAGCGTAGAAGGACCGACGAGAGAATATGGGAAAGCTAACAATTGCCTTGGTGCTGATCCTGCTTTTAGCTGCTGGTGGGGGAACTGCGTTTCTTGCAACGTGGGAAATTCCGCCACCGGTCAGCAACGTGGATAAGGTTCTGCCGAATGACAAATTCCCAAAATAGACTGATTTTAGCGGCCGTTTTGTGTGCGGGCATTTCGCTCGCGGGCTTGGCGCATGCTCAAACAAATGCGCCGGTAACCCCGGAACAATTACAAGTACCTGGTGCTGCGACCCAACCTCCTGCCTCTACACTATCTAATACGCCGTTGCCGCAAGCCGGCTCTGCGCCACGTCGTCTGGTGCCAAATGCCGCGCCGCGATCACTGAACCCGGCGGAAAATTACCCGGTGGTGCCGAGTGATGTGCGCAAAACCACTGGTATCGAAGTTGACGGCTTAACGCGAATTGACGGTGACTCATTGGGCGCACTGCGTCAGCAAGATGGCGGATTAGGCGCTGACATGTGGCAGGGGACTACGCGCATGCAGGCGGTGGACTTGGTCTCCGGTATGCCGTTGAACACGGGCTCAAAGACACTTCGGAAATTAAAAACGCGGTTGTTGCTCAGTCGTGCCCGCGCACCCATAGCAGCATCGGATGATGTGCCCAGTTTGCTGAGCGCCCGTGTCAATGCCCTAATGGCGATGGGGGACGTTGAAAATGCCGAATTGCTGTTGTCGGTATCGCCGACCCAGGGGCGTCCAGATGGTCTTGATGCAGCGGATGCCAGCATTCAACTGTTGAAATTCGATAATGCCAGGGCGTGCGGATTGGCGCGTAACAACCAACGACATGCATCCAAAGATTTCTGGCAAAAAATGCTGATCTATTGTGATGCGTTGGATGGGAAGGCCGAGAGTGTTTCGTTTGGCCTTTCGCTGCTGCGCGAAACATCGGGAGATGATCCGGCATTGGCGCTGTTAGCAGATAGTGTGCTTTCCGGGGTGCCGATCACGTTGGAGTCCATCGCTAATCCAACCACGTTCCACTTGGCGTTGTCGCGTGCATCGAAAACAAAACTGCCGCCAGACGTCACGACAACAAACAATGCGCTGGTTCTGTATGGCGCGACGACGGCACCAAACCTGATACTTGGCAGCAAGATCGAAGCGGCGGAAAAAGGTGTCGCAGGTGGCATTATCGATCCGCGCACATTGCGTCGCCTGTATAGCGAAGTAAATTATGCCGATGCAGATCTGGATAATGCACTGACCCGCGCAGATGAAATCGGCGGGCAGGCGGCACGCGCGCTATTGTATCAGGCAGCGGCAAAGCAAAATATTCCGGTCGCGAGTGGGGAGATCATCAACGCAGCGCTGGCCATCGCCCGTGAAGATGCGCGCTACCTGCCGGTCGTTGAAGCCTTCAAGCCGCTGATTGATCGTATTCCGCCCAGCCCCGAAATGGGATGGTTTGCGATCACCGCCGTCCGTGGATATTTGACGCTTGGTGACCGGGTTGGGACGGAAAAATGGATGGCATTGCTGCGCGCAAGCGCCACCGTTAACCCTGCTGCACAATTGGCGTTGGACCATGTTCGTCCTTTGGCCTGGGTGCTGGGTGCAGGGGCTGATCGGGTCAACCTGAACGAGATGTTGAGCGCATGGCGTCAAAGCATCGAAGAGCGCCCGGAACTTATTCCAACTCAGTCTTTGTTGAACGCTATTGTCCTGGCGTTAGGTGCAGAACTGCCCAAAACGGCATGGGACGGGTCGCTGAAATCTGAACCACAATCCGTATACATACCTTCGGCGTCGGAGTGGCTGCAATTCAGGGATGTGATGCTGCGCTGGAACACGATGGTTCGTGAAAACGCAGAACGCCGCCTGCAGGTGGCTAACGTATCCGGCGTGACACCGGTGGCCGCCAGCGAAGAGTCAATGTTCGGTGTCGCCGAACCCGTGATCCGTATGTTGAATGTGATGGGTGATATCGATGCCGGTCCTCGCAGCACGCATGTGATTTACGAGGCGATTTTCGCACTTCGCCAAATGGGACTGATTGATGATGCACGTCAATTGGCGGTGGAGAATTTGATCGCTGCAGGTCTTTGATGTTGAAAGATGGCTGATCTCACATTCACGTGGGTAGAGAACTTTCTGAATATGATGCGATCCATTCGGAACGCATCTCCCAACACGTTGGCTGCCTATCGGCGTGATCTGAATGAATTCGCGTTTTTTGTTGGGCGTCGCCAGACCCTGCCAGAGCGTGCGAGCCCAGATCAAATTCGGGCGTATCTGAAATCGTTAGACGATAAAGGGTTATCCGCGGCAACCGCGGCGCGCCGCCTATCAGCGTTGAAGCGATTTTTTCGCTTTGTTCTGGAAATGGGATTTCGTGACGACGATCCGACTTCCAGTTTGGATGGGCCGAAGCTCGGCCAGCGGTTGCCAAAATACCTGAACGAAGCCGAAGTCGATGCCCTGTTAGAGGCCGCGCGCCGTCGTCCCGGTGCCGATGGCATTCGTTTATTGGCATTGATGGAAATCCTTTATGCGACGGGTTTGCGTGTCACAGAATTGGTGACCTTGCCGTCGTCCTCGTTCCTGCGCGAAAGTCCGGTTTTAACTGTGTCGGGCAAAGGTGGGCGCGAACGGATGGTGCCGTTGGGTGAACCGGCCCAAGATGCCGTGCGCGATTACGTGATGGTCCGCGAGAGCTTTTTGCCCAAAGGGCGAGGGTCGGCGCGGACCAATCGATATTTGTTCGCATCGCGTGGCAAAGAAGGGCATTTGACCCGCGCGCGCTTCGGCCAATTGGTCAAGGAATTGGCGGTTGAAGCGGGATTGGATCGCACTCGCGTTTCACCGCATGTACTGAGGCACTCGTTCGCCAGCCATTTGTTGGCAAACGGTGCGGATTTACGGGCATTACAGCAGATGTTGGGACACGCGGATATCTCCACAACGCAGATTTATACGCATGTTCTCGAAGAGCGACTGCGTTCATTGGTCGAAACGGCACATCCCCTCGCACACATGTGATAAAAGTAGTCGGAATTACTGGACTTTTTGACCTCCGCCCGCGTTGACAGTGCGCCTGCGGGACTCTATCTCTTTCACAACTCAATTCAGGCCGTGAAATAACCGGTCCCCCTCGTTTTTTTGGCCGCGCGCCAGGAGCCGTAAATGCTGCAAAACTTTGCCAAACGCCTATTCGGCTCTGCCAATGATCGCTTCGTCAAAACCCTCGATAAAACGGTCCAAGAAATCAACGGTTTCGAGGCGTCTTTTGAGCCTCTTTCCGACGATGAGCTAAAAGCCAAAACCGAAGAATTCCGTGGTCGTTTGAGTAATGGCGAAAGCCTTGATGACATCCTGCCAGAAGCGTTCGCGACGGTTCGCGAAGCCGCCAAGCGCGCGCTCGGTCAACGTCATTACGACGTGCAAATGCTGGGCGGCATTGTCCTGCATCGCGGCATGATTTCTGAAATGAAAACGGGCGAGGGTAAAACCCTGGTTGCGACCTTGGCAGTGTATCTGAACGCGCTTGAAGGCAAGGGCGTGCACGTCGTCACGGTAAACGATTATCTGGCGCAACGTGATGCCGGATGGATGGGCCAAGTCTACACGTTTTTAGGGCTCACCGTCGGTGTGATTTCGCACGGTCTGACGGACGAAGAACGCCGCGCAGCGTATGCCTGTGATGTAACCTATGCGACCAATAACGAACTCGGCTTTGATTATCTGCGCGACAATATGAAGTTCACATTGGAAGACATGGTCCAGCGGGAATTCAATTTTGCCATCGTCGATGAAGTCGACAGTATTTTGATCGATGAAGCGCGTACACCGTTGATCATTTCTGGCCCGACCGAAGACTTGGGTGATCTTTACGCTGCCGTAAATGCATTGATCCCAGACATCAATGAGGATGATTACGAGAAGGACGAAAAAGCGCGCTCTGCCTCCTTTACCGAAGAAGGTATGGAGAAGATGGAGCAGTTAATGTCCGATGCCGGCATGCTCGAAGATGGTTCGTTGTATGATCTGCAAAACGTCAGCTTGGTCCATCATGCGAACCAAGCATTGCGCGCGCATGTACTGTTTGAGCGTGATGTCGATTATATCGTCAAAGACGATGCGGTGATCATTATTGATGAATTCACCGGTCGGATGATGGAAGGACGCCGTTTTTCTGAAGGCTTGCACCAAGCGCTCGAAGCAAAAGAGAATGTGAAAATCCAAAACGAGAACCAGACGCTGGCATCAATCACCTTCCAGAACTATTTTCGTCTGTATCCAAAGCTGGCCGGGATGACGGGTACAGCGATGACCGAAGCGGGCGAATTCGCAGAGATTTACAGTCTCGAAGTCGTTGCCATTCCAACCAACGTGGACGTCGCACGCGAAGACAAAGACGACGAGGTCTATCGGACGGTTGAGGAAAAATACGCCGCTATTGTCGAAGAAATCAAAGACAGCTATGAGCGTCAGCAACCTGTCTTGGTCGGTACGGTCTCGATTGAGAAATCAGAGCTACTAGCCGAGGCACTAAAAAAAGCCAAAGTCCCGCATTCTGTTCTGAACGCGCGTTATCATGAACAAGAAGCGTCGATTGTCGCGCAGGCAGGGCGTCCCGGCGCGGTGACGATTGCAACCAACATGGCTGGCCGTGGGACCGATATTCAGTTGGGCGGCAACTTGGATATGCGGATCGAACAAGAAGTGAACGCAGAGCCGGGCCCTGAAACCTACGATAAAGCAGTCGCAGAAATTAAAGCCGAAATCGCTGCTAATAGAGAAGTCGTGTTGGCCGCAGGTGGGCTTTATGTTTTGGGGACAGAACGCCATGAAAGCCGTCGGATCGATAATCAGCTTCGAGGTCGGTCAGGTCGTCAGGGTGACCCTGGAACGTCCAAATTTTATTTGTCGCTACAAGATGACCTGATGCGGATCTTCGGATCAGAACGCATTGATGGGATGCTCAAGAAATTGGGCCTGCAAGAGGGTGAATCGATTATCCACCCATGGGTCAACAAAGCGTTGGAAAAAGCACAAACCAAGGTTGAAGCGCGCAACTTTGAAATCCGAAAGAATCTGCTGAAGTTCGATGATGTGATGAACGATCAGCGTAAGGTGATCTACGAACAACGTAAGGACCTTATGGCGGCTGTCGACGTTGCTGAAGACGTGATCGAAATGCGTCACCAAGTGATCGAAGACTTGGTCGCGGCGGCTATTCCTGAAAAAGCGTATGTCGATCAGTGGAACGTCGATCTGTTGCACGAAGAAACGCTGCGTGTTTTTGGCGGCGATTTGCCGGTCAGAGAATGGGCCGCCGAAGAGGGGATCGCCGATCAGGAAATCTGCGAGCGCCTGACTGATGCCACCGACCGGATGATGGCGGAAAAAGCGGTTAACGTCGGACCAGAGGTCATGCGATCCGTCGAGAAAAGCCTGTTGTTACAATTGCTCGACCAAAGCTGGAAAGAGCATCTTTTGACCCTGGATCATCTACGTCAGGGCATTGGTTTGCGCGCCTATGCGCAACGTGATCCCTTGAACGAATACAAGCGTGAAGCGTTTGATTTGTTTGATGAGATGCTGACCGGACTGCGGGATCGCGTTACCCAAGTGCTGGCACACGTGCAGTTCCAGGCGGAACCTGATTTGGGCGCGCTGAGACCGCAGCAACAACAAACGCAAGAAACCCGCACCGACCCTGCCCAGCAAACTGCTGATGGTGAAGACGGCGGGCGTGTTGAAACAGCGACGGTGAGCCATCGTCAGTCCGCGGAAAACATGGATCCGAATGATCCCGATACCTGGGGCCGTGTGCCGCGTAATGCGCCGTGCCCCTGTGGTTCAGGCAAGAAATTCAAGCATTGCCACGGCAAAGTCGGCGCTTAAAGGATTATAAATTTACGGCGCTATTGGTTCTAGAATGCCGCGGCCAATGGCAGCCGCTAGCCATCCCAGTGCCAGCCACCAAGACTGCCAAATACCATAGGACAGCATCCAGGGCGCGATGAACGCCACCATCATGGCTGCGTATATGCCCAATTCTGTGCCGCCGCTGTGTTTTGTTGCCCGGTAAATGACAATGCCCAGAATGGCAAAAATAGCTGCGCCAATGATGCCCATTTCCAACCAGACTTGAAGCGCGCCGTTGTGTGGATGTAATGGCATCAGTTCAATCCCCCACATGACCTTCTCTGCGGCCTCAGGGATCCCCCGACTGGCGCCTGCGCCAAATCCCAATGCAAGGGGGCCTTCGATAATGGTGTCCGTCGCAAATCGCCACATGAACATACGATGGGTGGCACTTGACCAAGCCCCATCTTCGGAGGTCAGCGAATCAAGTGTATCTTGAGTAGTGACAAGAGCATCCGTGAGGAACGGCATGGCAATGACTGCGATGGCAAGTCCTGCGCACACTGCCAAAAACCCATATCGCTTCGTTGTACCGACGACGACCAACACCAACCCGCCCGCGCAGATGGCGATAGTGCTGGCGCTATGTTCGAGATGAAAATACGTCACGGTGATGATGGATAATAAGATCGCTGCCCAGATCCTGGCTTTAGCGCCAGCCTCCCACAACATTGCCAACGTCGGCAATATGAACACCGCGATGGCCACTTGTCCGTGCGACAACGTGGCAAGTGGATGTTGATTGGGTTTGCCCCACAACGGCTTTTCGTAGATCAGCCCGTAATAGGTCCCAACCGCCAGCAGTGCCACCGCGATTGTCACACCGACGACAAGACCGACGCGCGTCGATATCCATTCTGCCTCGGATTGATATCTGGCGTGTGTGAGCATTGCCAAGCCAAAGACGCCGATCCCGAAAAAATTCAGCCCCACCTTGATGGCGCGTTCTGGGTTCATGGCCCATGAGGCCGAGATCAAGGCAAAGCCCGAGATGGCGATGACCCAAAAAAACAGGGGCGAGACGAATATATCTTTGATGGCGTGACGTCTGTTTTTGACCATGTCGATCAAGGCCCACATGCCGACAATTAGCAGCACAGGAACCAGTCCGCGACCGCTTGGGGCTGCGATGATGGGGGCCACAAAGGCCGCAATAGGAAGAGGCCGCATCCATGCCGCGGCCCGGGCCGGCGCAGAGGCGTCAGCCAAGACCCTTTTCGCCCATGCTCAGGAATTTTTCTCGGCGTCGAGAAATGAGGGCATCTCCTGGTTCGTCACTTAAGTCTTCGAGGAGTTTTGAAATCTCTTCGCCAACACGGGTCATGGTCGCAGATGGATCGCGATGTGCGCCGCCCAACGGCTCGGAGATGACCTGATCAATCACACCCAGTTTCAATAGGTCCTGTGCCGTCAATCGAAGGGCCTCGGCTGCGGTCGAGGCTTGATCGGAATCGCGCCACAAAATGGATGCGCAGCCTTCGGGTGAAATCACGGAATAGATGGAATGCTCGAGCATCAAAACCTTGTCGGCAACGGCAAGGGCGATGGCCCCACCAGAACCACCTTCGCCAATGATCAGGCTGATAAAGGGGATGCGAATTTTGATGCAGGTCTCGATAGATCTTGCAATGGCTTCTGCCTGGCCACGGGCCTCGGCATCGATACCAGGGTAGGCACCAGGTGTATCGACAAAGGTAATCAATGGCAGTTTGAAACGATCGGCCAATTCCATCAGGCGCTGCGCTTTACGATACCCCTCTGGCTTGGCCATCCCAAAGTTGTGTTTGATCCGCGTTTCCGTGGTGTTGCCTTTTTCATTGCCGATAACCACAACGGACTGACCACGAAAACGGCCCATGCCACCAACGATAGCTTGGTCTTCAGCAAAGGCGCGGTCACCTGCGAGTGACGTAAAATCAGAGATCAGTGCGTCGATATATGCCTTGGCATGGGGGCGGTTCTGATGCCGGGCCACCTGTGCTTTTTGCCATGGTGATAACTTGGCATAGGTTTGTGTCAGCTGCTTTTGAACTTTGTCCTGTAGCTTGCCGACCTCGTCAGCGATATTGACTTCACCTTCGCTCGAAAGATGGCGAAGTTCTTCTATCTTGCTTTCAAGATCGGCGATTGGCTTTTCAAAGTCTAGGTACGCTTGCATGGCCGATTTCTAACACTTTCGAAGCTGAATAGCGAGACTACAAAACTCTTGTGATGTTAATTCCCGGCGATCTGTGCCGCCGTATCCACCATCACCCGCGCCTGTTTGATCGAGGCGATGTCGATCAGCTTGCCATCCAGCGTGACCGCGCCGCGGCCCTGCTTTTGTGCTTCTTCCATGGCATCCAAGATGGCCTGCGCCTTGGTCACTTCTTTTTCTGATGGGCTGAACACGTCATTTGCCAGATCAATCTGTGTCGGGTGAATGGCCCATTTTCCCTCACAACCCAATACGGCGGCGCGTTTTGCCTGTGCGACGTAGCCGTCCTGATCCTGGATATCGCCAAATGGGCCATCAATAGGCCGCAGACCATTGGCACGGGCGGCGACCACCATGCGAGCAATCGCGTAGTGCCACATATCGCCCCAATGCACCGCGCGATCGCCATCCGCCAAAGGATCGGTCAGTACGTGGTAATCTTCGTTCGGGCCACCGATGTTGGTGGTCCGGGCCTTGGTCGATGCCGCGTAGTCAGCCACGCCAAAATGCAGCGACTCGTTGCGAGGCGATGCGGCTGCGATTTCGTGGACGTTTTCCATGCCCAGTGCAGTCTCGATAATCATCTCAAAGCCGATCTTGTTCGGATGACCCTTGGCGGCTTCGATCTGTGTGACCAGCATATCGATGGCATAGATATCGGCTGCTGTGCCAGCCTTGGGAATCATAATCAGGTCTAGGTGTTGGCCAGCTAGCTCGACCACATCAATGACATCGCGATAGCAATAATGCGTGTCGAGACCATTGATTCTAACTGACACCGTTTTCGACGACCAATCGAGATCATTCAACGCTTCGATAATATTCTTGCGCGCTTGTTCTTTGTCATCCGGGGCGACCGCATCTTCCAAATCCAAGAATACCATGTCCGCACTGCTTTCTGCCGCTTTTTGCAGGAACTTGGGGCTTGAGCCTGGCACAGCAAGCTCGGAACGGTTTAGGCGTGCAGGTGCTTGTTCAACAATGGTGAAGCTCATAGTGAGAATCCTCAAAACGAAATGATCAAAATGTGCCTGCACAATGCCGAAAATTGTGCAGGTGCACAACGACAAAAACGGCGGCCATCAAGGGATATGCAGTCAAAGAAAACGGCCAATAAAGCTATCGACCGTCCATTCAGGGAGAGATTAGTAATATGATGATTTGAGTAAGCAGATGTGAGTATCTAAATCAGAGAAAAATCAGGCGAACGAGCGGAAGCTGGATTTGTCGCCCTCAGTCTCTGAGGCGGCTTCCTGTGCTTCCATTTTCTTACGCTGGACCTCGCGATGCACGGCATCGCGGTACATTAGTTCTTTTGCTTTGCGCCGGTTTTTCAATTCGATGCTCTCGCGGATAACGACATATACACAAACCAATAAGCCGACAACAAATGCTGCAGAAAGTACGCCTAATTTGACTATTTCCGCGTCGCTAAAAGCATCCATCTTTCTTAAATCCCCGATCCCGTATGCGCTGGTGAAGAGCGCGTGTTAACGCTGTGCAGTAGTGCGAATTCGAGAACAATAACGTCATTTTTTTCATCTGACCGATACAATTGATTGCACTTTGTAACAGAATGTTAAAAGCCCGCCCGCAACGCCGTGACTTGCCCTGATATGCATCAATGTGCTTTATCGATGCCATCCCGGTTCCACTTGGGGATTGGGCTTTTATCACAGGAGTTTTTCGTGCGTTTTCGTGCGTTCGTTCCCTTCCTTGTTGCGGCTGCAATCTCGGTTTCAACACTATCTGGTGCAATGGCAGAGGATGACCCGGTGGTTGCCGTTGTTAACGGCACTAAAATCCTAAAATCTGAGTTGATGGCTGCGCGCGAAAACTTGCCTGAAGAGTATCGTCCCATTCCGATTGAGCAGATTTATCCAGTCCTGTTATCCAGCCTTGTCGATAGCAAGCTGGTTGCTGCGGATGCGAAATCCCGAAAACTTGATGAAGAAGAAGGATATAAAGATCGCTTGGCGCAAATCGCCGATCAGGTGCTTGAGCGCTATGCTGTCCGTCAAGCCATCGAAGAAGCGGTCACGGACGAGAAACTTCGGGCCGAATATGATAGTCGCTCCAAGGGTGCGGCTGGAAAAGAAGTCAGCGCGCGTCACATTTTGGTGAAAACCAACGACGAGGCGATGGCAATTATCAAACAGCTTGATGGTGGTGCGGACTTCGCTGAACTGGCCAAGGAGAAATCCACCGGGCCTTCGGGTGCCAATGGCGGCAGCCTTGGATATTTCGCCAAAGGTCAAATGGTACCGCCGTTCGAAGAAGCGGCGTTTGCCCTTGAGGATGGGTCCTATACCAAGGAGCCGGTTCAGACTCAGTTTGGCTTCCACGTTATTAAGGTCGAAGAGTCCCGTGCCGTGACACCACCCAGTTTCGAACAAAGTGTGGACGAAATTCGCAATGAACTGGCACAAGCGGCAGCTGCGCAATACATCGAAGATCTGCGCGGTGCGGCCGAGATTGAGCGTTTTAATATCGATGGCTCCAAGGCCAACTGACTGGGGCTTATCCAATGATAGAACGTTCGCCATTGGCACCCGACGGATTTCCTGACATGCCGCCCGTTGCGGGGGCGCACATCTCGGTCGCTGAGACGGCGCTAAAATACAAAGGGCGTCCAGACCTATTAATGATGGCATTCGACGAAGGGACCCGCGTTGCGGGCGTATTTACCAAGTCATTGTGCCCCTCGGCACCCGTGGATTGGTGCCGTCAGCATCTGGTCGAGGGCGAGGCCCGTGGACTGATCGTCAATGCGGGCAACGCTAACGCGTTTACCGGCCAAGCGGGCGCTGATGCGTGCGAAGCCATGGTCGCGGCGGTGGCGGATACGCTGGCGTGTCGGCCGAGCCGGGTTTATGCGGCCTCCACCGGGGTCATTGGCGAGGTGTTGCCCGCAGCCGATCTTGCACCCTTTGTGACATCGATGACGCCCAGCGCCGACGAGGCGGCCTGGCAGGATGCAGCAACGGCGATCATGACCACTGACACCTTTGCCAAGGGATGTACACGAACGACGCTAATTGGTGACAGCACGGTGCGCATCAATGGAATTGCCAAAGGCTCTGGGATGATTGCGCCGGACATGGCGACCATGCTGGCATTTATCGTGACTGACGCCCGACTGCCCGAAGATATCCTGCAAGCTGTTTTGAGTGACGCTGTGGAGCGTAGCTTCAACCGGACCACTGTCGATAGCGATACATCGACCAGTGACACGGTGTTGGCATTTGCCACTGGTGGTGCTGTCTTGCCGGAAATATCGGATGCCGATGACGACGTACTTGCAGATTTTAGAGATGCAGTGGTGGCGGTCTGCACGGATTTAGCGATGCAGGTCGTGCGCGACGGTGAAGGGGCATCTAAGTTCATTTCAGTTCATGTCACCGGTGCAGAGGATGATGCCGCCGCCAAGCGGATCGGTTTATCGATTGCCAATTCCCCCTTGGTCAAAACTGCGATTGCCGGAGAGGATGCCAATTGGGGCCGTATCGTCATGGCGGTCGGCAAAGCCGGGGAGCGGGCGGAGCGTGACAAGTTATGTATTCGCATTGGCGGTATCGACGTGGCCAAGGATGGTGCCGCTGTCGATGGTTTCGATGAGACCCCGGTTGCCGAACACATGAAAGGTCAAGACATTGATATCGAAGTTGATATCGCATTGGGCGAGGGTTCGGCCACCGTTTGGACTTGCGATCTGACCCACGGATACATTTCAATCAATGCCGATTACCGATCCTGACTCCGACACTGATTTGGGTGGCTGCTGGGGCGCACCCTTTCCTGGAAAGGACGGCGGGCCGGTCAATACTGTATTGGTCGCTGCTGCTGCGTTGATCGACGCCGACGGTCGGGTGTTGATCGCTAAGCGTCCCGAAGGAAAATCGATGGCGGGCCTGTGGGAATTCCCAGGCGGCAAAGTCGATGCGGGGGAACTACCAGAAACCGCGCTGGTGCGCGAACTGGATGAAGAGCTTGGCATCGATATCACGGAAACATGCTTGGCACCGTTTACGTTTGCCAGCCACGCCTATGACGATTTTCATCTGCTGATGCCGCTCTATTTGTGTCGCATCTGGAAAGGGCAGCCAGTTCCGCGCGAAGGGCAAGAACTCAAATGGGTGCCACCGGTGCGTTTGGGGGATTACCCCATGCCGCCCGCGGACGTGCCTTTGGTCGCACTGCTTCGGGATTATCTCTGACCTGTGATCTCGCGTTAATCAGCCGCGGGCTTCTAAGTCCTTGGCGGCGCTGCGTAGCCCATGCACAGCATCATCAAAAAACGCGTCCATCTGTGCCCGCATCGGTGGGGATAGCGCCAACAACTTGGAGCGCGCGTCTTCGGGGTTTTCTTTCTCGACGATCATGCCTCGGCTTAGTGCTGTGTCGATATACTTGGCGGCGGTTAGGGGGCTTTTGACGCCAGTAATGGCGCGCCCAGCATCGGTTTTCCGGACGGGATCGGAATTGCGCCACAGATGGGTAAACAGGTCCCAATACGCGGCGCTGTAAAATTCTGTATCACCCTCAAACACATCGACCCATTTCATGCCGATGCGATCAATGAATTCCAAATATACCCGGCGTTGGCTGTCCGTATATGTCAGTGGCATGACCGTCCCCAATATCCGAATAATCGATATTATTCTTATTATAACTTTTGACCTTAACCGTATACCAAACGATCAGGGCAGCTTCAATTCAAAATAAGTTAATGAAAATAAACAAAAAAATAATGATTTATCAAAAATAAAATCAAATTTAAAAATATATTTGACATTAAAAATAATTATAAATATGATTTTAGTTGCCTGGTGAGAAAGACACAGGCATTTGCAACAGGAGGACGAAATGACAACCAACGTTCAAATCACACCTATTAAGCATTCAGTTGAGGCGCGTAAAAAATCCATCATGCGCCGACCCATTGTCGCCGTATTGGCGGCGTTCATGAGCATCAGCGCACTGAGCGGTTGCGTCACAGACAACAACCAAAAACAACTGGTGGGCTCCTTGCTGGGTGCAGGCCTTGGTGGTTGGGGCGGATCCAAGATTGGCAAGGGTAAGGGACAACTGGCTGCTGTGGCCGTGGGCGCTTTGGCAGGTGGTCTGCTCGGGAACTCCATCGGCGGGTCATTAGACAAAGCTGACCAAGCCCATGTTCAAAAGGCGCAATGGGATGCAACGTCGGCTCCCATCGGTGAGACAATTTCTTGGTCCAATCCGCAAACCGGGAACATGGGACGCGTAACCCCGACTCGCGAAGGTCGCCATCGTTCTGGTGCTTATTGCCGCGAATACCAAACCGAAGTGATCGTCGGCGGTGAAAGCCAAGTCGGGTACGGCACCGCATGCCAAATGCCGGACGGCGATTGGGAAATCCAAAGCTAGTTTGAGCAAGAGCTGCACATAGCGTCGTGTCGGCGGGTGATCCTCCGACCTCCGGCGCACGACGCAAAAGGGCGACCTGGCTGAAAACTGGGTCGCCCTCACTTTTTGGGCTTATCGACACATTGGGTCATCCGCCTTTTGACAGACCATCCTTATACCGCCACATTTGCGGCATGTCTGACGAATCCTCTCCGAAAACCGTCACTGCGGCATTGGTTATCATCGGCAACGAGATCCTCTCGGGTCGGACCAAAGATGCGAACTTGGCGTATCTGGGCGATCAGCTGAATACGCTCGGCATTCGCATGATGGAATGCCGCGTGGTCGCCGATATTCCGAGCGCCATTGTTGGCGCGGTCAACGAAATGCGCGCCACATACGATTACGTTTTTACCACTGGTGGGATCGGCCCCACCCACGACGATATAACATCTGAATGTATCGCGCAGGCATTTGATTTGCCGTTCGGTCATAACCCCGAAGCGGTCGCGATCCTGGATGATTATTACCGGCCCGAGGATCGGACAGAGGCCCGCTACCGCATGGCTAAAACGCCCGAAGGCGCAATCCTGATTGAAAACCCGGTATCCAAAGCGCCAGGGTTCCAGGTCGAGAATGTTTTCGTGCTACCGGGTGTTCCCAGAATCATGCAAGCTATGTTCGGTGGGATGCAGCATCGGCTGACCGGCGGGCAACCCATGGTCAGCCGCACAATCACGTCGCAGGTCCCCGAGGGAAAAGCGGGTGCCGGCCTGGGCGAAATCCAAGCGGCATATCCCGATACCGAAATCGGATCGTATCCGTTTTTCCGTGATGGCAAGCCAGGCGCCAACGTGGTGGTTCGGGCACAAGATGCCGCATTGGTTGATGAAGTCGTGAATAAGGTCCTTAAATTGTTGGAATCGCTGGGCGGCGACCCGATTCCTGGAGACTGACTGAGGACATTTCTCAAAACGCAGAATTTGGCTATAATCATTATTAGGGGATAGTGCACATGACAAAGTTAATGCCGGGGCAACCGGTGCCTGATCTTGAAGTCCCGTTGGTAGAAGGCGGCACGTGGAAGCTGTCGGAGCAAAAACCCGAGACCTTTACCGTCGTCGAAGTCTATCGCGGTTATCATTGCCCAAGGTGCCATCAACAGTTGATGGATATGGACCACAAGGTCGCCCGCTTCAAAGAGCGCGGCTGCATTCCGATTGCAATCTCGACCGATCCCGAAGATCGTGCGACGAATTCCAAGGCCGAATGGAAATTGGGTAACTTGGATGTCGGCTATGGCATGACCTTGGATCAGGCGCGGGCCTGGGGGTTGTATGTTTCTAGTGCGATTGCGGAAAAAGAAACCCGCGAGTTTGCAGAACCCGGTTTGTTTTTAATCCGCCCAGACATGACACTGTATTCCAACGTCATTCACACCACACCCTTTCATCGTCATCATCACGCCGATGTGCTGGAAGCGATTGATATGATCCGTGCTCGGGATTATCCGCCGCGCGGCAACGTGGCAGCCGCTTAGACGCCTATGAATGCAGCCGCCCCACATATTTCTGATCTCATCGCGAGCCGCCGAAAATTCTTTGGATTCGCTGCGAAGCGGGCGGCGATGGGCACGGCGATCTCGGCGGTAGTTGCCGCTATCTTTTTATATGCCGATGTTGGCGGGATGACATCGATTATGATGCGGTCGTCCGATGCTTGGTTGTGGGTGGCTTTTTTCTGCTTTGATATTTGGGTGACGACAACGGGGATTACCATTGCTATTGGGTTTATGCGTTTGGGCAGTTGGAGCGACCCACCCGCAGATGGCAAAGACGACAACAAGCCGAAGTCATAGACCCGCTTGAAAAACGGTCCACGTTAATTAGACGCGCCTGATGAAAGGCCCATGTTATTTAGACGCGCCTGATGAAAGGCCCATCTTAATTAGACGCGCCTGATGAAAGGCGCGATGTCGACACGGTCCTGCCAGCCATGGCGTTGCAGTTCCGGGTCGGCGTGTTCTTCGACCGGATATCCCATGCACAAATAGCCGATTAGTTGCCAGTCTTTGGATACGCCCAAAGTCTTGTTGGCGGCAACCGCATCCAAAATGGACACCCACCCCAGCCCGATACCCTGAGCCCGCGCTGCCAGCCACAGCGTGGTGATCGCCCCGACCACGGAATAGGCCAGCATTTCCGGCATGGTCCGACGGCCCAGGCCCTCGCCCCTGGTCGTCGATTGGTCGCAGTACACCGCCAGATGCACGGGGGCGTCTTTCAGGCCCGATAACTTCAGCCCGGCATATAACTGCGCCCGCTCGCCATCATAATCCGCCAGTGCATCGGCGTTGGCGCGTTCGAAATTGGCGATGATGGCATCGCGTTTGTCTTGGCTTTCGACCAATACAAAGCGCCATGGCTGCGCATTGCCGACGCTGGGTGACAGGGCTGTTAAGCGCAGCAGTTCTTCGACATCGGTATCGCTGATGGGATCGGGACGGAACCGACGCACGTCACGCCGCCAAATCAAAAGATCTTCGAGGGTCTTTTGAAATTGATCGTCAAACGACGGCGGTGCCTGTGTTGTGTCAGTTGACACGGTCTTGTCTGTCATGGGCGAACATTCGCACCCGTGGGGTTTTCGGGCAAGTGGGATCATAGCGCCGAGTACGCGTGCTGCACGGACGCCACACATTGTTGGCAAAATGTGGCTTTTCAGCCTTGCGAACAGCCCCAATCAGCGAGTACTTTTCCGGCGTCTGCGGGCGTGGTGGAATTGGTAGACACAAGGGACTTAAAATCCCTCGATCCTAGATCGTGCCGGTTCAAGTCCGGCCGCCCGCACCATACATTTCATCCATTTATTTTAACCGTCATCCCGGGCGTGAGCCGAGCCGACGGCTTGCCCGGTCGTTAATGGGTCCGGGATCGTTGGCGTTCCTGGCCGCACGTGCGTTTGGGGGGAAACCCCGCGTCCAGGATGTCGGGCATGGATCGCGCAGTGCATCCAAAACGTGTTAAGACTAGTCGGGCAGCGCGTAACGCGAGTATGCTATGGCGAAGGTATAGTTCAGACCACAAACACCTACGGGTGGCGACGAAAGTCGTAGAGGGTACGAAAACCTCTCGAGCGTATGCTCGTGAGGTTTCAAGTCCCGCCGTCCGCACCATCTCAAGGAACATCCATGGTTGAGGCATCTGTAAAAGTAAAATACTAGGGGAGAGGTTCTCCAGAGGAATGATGGATGCCTACCAAGCGTCAGATGCGCTGACTGGCGTAGCCAAATTTTCTGAAATCGTTGCCGCCGAGATTTATGGACCAGACTGCAAAGTAAAAGCTCACATACAAGGCTTTTCACGCGGCTCCGCTGAATTCCAGATTTTCTTTGATTTGATCAACGTGTCCGGTGAATTGCTGGCCATGCTCTCATCTCCAAATGGTTTATTTGATACAATCAAATCAGTGATCGAGTTCTATAAGTTCTTGAAGGGCGAGCCGCAGAAAAGCACTAAGAAAGCCGAGACAGGCGGTATGATTGTCGAGAACAATGATGGTGAGATCACTCAGGTGAACGTGTCCTGCCCCCCTATAACTGAGCCACGTATGTTATGAAAAACTCAGTTGCAAGGAGATGGTTTGATGACACGGAAG
>CBFHXC010000013.1:0-48494 GCA_965659695.1 Rhodospirillales bacterium | reverse complement strand
TCTGAAGCAGTTCGAGAGCTATATATAGATGTTTCTCATTATCGGTTTTGTGATCGTCATAGGTTGTGTTTTTGGCGGTTATTCTGTTCACGGTGACCTACGCGTTTTATGGCAGCCCATTGAATACGTCATCATTGGTGGTGGCGCACTGGGTGCGTTCTTGGCGGGAAACCCAAAGAACGTCTGGATGGGTGCATTCAAATCAGTCGGTACCTTAATTAAGGGACCAAAATACAAAAAGGCCGAGTATACCGAGCTGTTGACGTGCTTGTATCAAACTTTCCGTTTGGCAAAGTCCAAAGGCGACCTAGCGCTGGAGGCGCACGTGGAAAACCCCAATAAAGCAGCCTTTTCTCGGCTTTCCCTACGTTCCAAAAAGACCATCATGCATCCGATTTTTTCTGTGATTACTTACGCTTGCTGACACTCGGCGCGAGCAATCCGCACGAGATTGAAGCGATCATGGACCAAGAACTGGAGGTTCATCATATGGATAAGCTCGCAGTTTCTTCGGCAGTGCGGATCATCGGTGAGGCCGTCCCGGCACTCGGGATTGTTGCTGTGGTGTTGGGCGTGATCGTGACCATGAGCTCGATTACCGAGCCACCTGAAGTCTTGGGTGGCCTGATTGCTGCTGCGTTGGTCGGAACGTTCTCTGGTATTTTTGCGGCTTATGGTTTCTTGGCGCCGATGGCATCGAACTTAGAATCGACTTATAACTCCGAACATCACTATTTCGTTTGCATGAAAATGGGGCTGATCGGTCACATGCAAGGCTATGCGCCGCAGGTTTCTGTCGAATTTGCACGCAAAATTTTAACAGATGAATACAAGCCCACCTTTGCAGAGCTTGAAGAAATTTGCTCCAACTTGCTACCAGCGGGTTAAGGAGCACGGGGCATGGCTGAAGAAAGCGCTGCAAAAAGCCCAATAATTATCAAAAAGGTCAACAAGGGCCATGGGGGCCACCACGGTGGTGCCTGGAAAATCGCCTACGCTGACTTTGTGACCGCTATGATGGCGTTCTTTTTGCTGTTGTGGTTGCTGAACTCTGTGACCCAGGAACAACTCGAAGGTATCTCGAATTACTTCGCACCCGTATCCGTATCACAATCAACGAGTGGTGCTGGCGATATTCTGGGCGGGCAAACCATGTCCGAAGAAAGTGCCGCACTGAATACGACCTCTCGCGACAGTGTGACGGTTGATCTGCCACCGCCCAAGGCTGGAACTGGCGGCGAAGACAATGTAGAAACGCAAGCAGATGGTGGCGGTGCTGACGAGGAGTCTGTGCAAGAGGCGATGCGTGCGCAAGAACAGCAGCAGCTTGAAGATGCTAAAGCCGAGCTTGAGGCGACAATTGCCAGCATCCCGCAATTAAAACAGTTTAAAGATAGCCTATTGGTCGATAATACGCCGTTGGGGCTGCGTATTCAGTTGGTCGACAAAGATGGCTTGTCGATGTTCCCCAGCGGTGGCTCGGAACTGCGCCTGCATACAAAACGTCTGCTCGAAGTCGCTGCCGAAATCATCAAGACCTTACCACAGAACATCTCGATTTCGGGGCATACTGATGCGACGCGGTTCGGTGACGGGAGTGGCTATTCCAACTGGGAATTGTCCGCAGATCGTGCCAATGCTGCGCGTCGTTGGCTACAGGACATCGATATTCCCGAAGATCGCATTGATCGTGTCGTGGGTAAGGCTGCGACCGAGCCTTTAGTCCCGGATAACCCGACCCACCCTTCCAACAGACGGTTATCCATTATCATGCTTCGTGGAACAGGTGCAGATAATCCGACTGCCAATATGCCGAAAACCAAAGAGGCTGAGCAGGAAGAGGTTCTGCCAGGCCTGAATGAAATTCGCCGCCAACAACAAAATAATGTGCCAACGAATATTCCTGGGGCACCGCAAGATTCGCCGCCCTCGCCTACACTCATTCCTGCACCAGAACCTGCACCAGGGTCTGCTCCCTCAGAGGGTAACGGCGCAGTTAGTTCTGGCGCGCTGCCATTGCCAAGTCTTGATCTTCAGTCGGGTAATTAGGGCCGGGAACTAGTTCGGTTCTCGGGAAATGGCATGATTTCCGCGTGTTTGTTTGCCGAGGAATTGCGTTGAAGCCGAGTTTGGGCATACCATTGTTATGAAGACGCATTGGTTGATTAAGAAGTACGACGCATGAAACATCAGGCCCTCCCAGGTGCACGGTTTTTCTTCTCCACGGCCCCATTGCCGTGCCCGTACTTGCCTGACCGTACCGAGCGTCGCGTCGTTACCGAACTGGTCGGTCGTGACGCCAATGAATTTCACGATCAATTATCGATGGCGGGATTTCGCCGCTCTCATGGCATTTGCTATGTCCCCGCCTGCCCCGGCTGCAATGCCTGCGTTGCTGTTCGGGTTGTTGTCGATGACTTCAAGCCCGGTAAATCGTTCAAACGGATACTCAAGAAAAATACGGATTTAACGGCTGAAATCGTCGCACCCATCGCGACCAATGAACAATATGCGATGTTTTCCGATTATCAGAGGTCACGACATGGCGGTGGCGATATGTCTCGGATGGATTTCTTAGACTATCAGGCCCTCATTGAGGACACCCCGGTTGAGACCAACGTTATCGAATTTCGCCGCCCATCTGGCACCCTGGCCGCTGCATGCCTCGTGGATCGACTAGGTGATGGCTTATCTGCGGTATATAGCTTCTTTGATCCGTACGATGCGGAGCGGAGCCTGGGATCATACATGGTGTTATGGTTGATCGACGAAAGTTACGGCCAAGAATTACCCTATGTGTATTTGGGTTTCTGGATCGATGGTTGCTCGAACATGGCGTATAAATCACGCTTCAAACCGTTGGAGCGTATTACGCCCGATGGCTGGGTACCGATGGATTGAGAAATCTGCATAAAGAATAAAATAGCCCCGGAACGTAAAAGTTTCCGGGGCTTTTTATTTCGGATATAAATCGATTTAGGTCCGCTTCGTAAGCTTCCAGGCCAGCGGTAGCACGGCTGCTGAAAGTAGAATTTTAAACACAGCGCCTGCGATAAACGGTGTGAAACCATATTCCAGAACGGGTTTGTCCCAGCCAATTAGGGTGCCGAGCCACAGCACACCGAAGCCGAAAATCAAACTGGTCCCAAGAGCCATCGCGGCGATAGTCGAGAATACGTTCCGATCCCAGCCACGTTCGCCAAGATAACCAACGAGCACAGCCGCCAGAACGAACCCGACCAAGTAACCACCGGTAGGGCCCATCATGTAGGCCAAGCCAATGCCCTTTTCTGGCGTGCCGGCGAAGACGGGAAGACCCACCGCACCTTCTGCCAAATAAAGCAGGACGGTCGCAACACCCAGACGCCAGCCAAAAGCCATGCTGATTGTGAGCACGACGAATGTCTGCATGGTCATGGGGACCGGATAGAAAGGCACGTTGATCTTGGCTGAAATTGTCATCAACAACGTGCCAATAAATGCCAAAATCGTGAGCCGAAGCCAATTTTTGTTGGATTGAGCACGTGGCCAAAGCGTATCGGCAAGGGTCACATGCGGGGTCATAGCTGTCATCTTTTCATCTCCCCTGAAAAGCAAAAGTTGACCTGAAAATCCCCTAAAGGCGCGGGAAAATCAAGATTTTAGCATCGGTCTCGTCGTTGATTGGTTAAGAAAACCGATTATTCGACGGGAACCCCTTAGGCTTAATCATGCCAGCGCCCGCGCGTTTGCCGATCCAGGCCCTTAAATCCTTTTCGGAACGCATGCCGCCGCCGGTTTGCCAACTGACACCTTCGGCCAATTCGAACGCTTGAACGTCTGACAATTGCCCGTCCTTATATCGTTGCAGGATTACGCCTTTGCCGCGGCCCATTTCTGGGACTTGATCGCGCAGTTCACCGTCTTCTTTGACCTTCATTGGGAACACGACCAACTTGCGGTTGGTGCCAATAACGGCAATATGGTCGGCTTTTTCCGGGACAACGGCGATGGCCGTGGCTTCAGCGTCTGATCCGACGTTCAGGACCTGCTTGCCGTTTTTGGTCTGCGCAACGACGTCGTCTTCTGGAACGATAAAGCCCCTGCCCGCGTCGGATGCGATCAAGAACTTGCGCCCACCTTCGTTTTTCATGATCGTCACTACATCATGGCCATTGGGTAGATCAATCATCAGGCGAATAGGTTCGCCATGACCGCGTCCGCCCGGCAATTTATCGGCCCCGAGCGTGTAGAACCGGCCATTGGTTCCAAATACCAAGATTTTGTCAGTGGTTTCGGCGTGGAGCCAGAACTTGAGCTTATCGCCGTCTTTGAATTTCAGCGTGCTGATATCTTCCAAATGCCCTTTGGCAGCACGAATCCAGCCTTTTTCCGAGAACACGATGGTTACGGGTTCTTTTTCTATCATCGCTTCGATAGGCACGATGACGATATCTGGCACTGATCCTATATCAGTTCTGCGTTTGCCAAGCTCGGTCTTAGGACCAAAAGTTTGCTTCAGCTCTTTCAACTCGCCATCAATCATTTTCCAGCGCTTGGTTTCATCGCCCAACAGGCTCTGGAGTTCTTTTTTCTCTGCCTTCAGTGATTTGTCTTCCTTGCGGATCTCCATTTCTTCGAGTTTCCGCAACTGACGTAGGCGCATGTTCAAAATGGCTTCGACTTGGACGTCTGTCAGATCGAAGGTTTTGATTAATACCTGTTTGGCGTCGTCTTCTTCGCGGATGATGCGAATGACCTCGTCCAAATTTAAATAGGCAATCAACAAACCGCCCAAGACCTCTAGTCGATGCTCGATCTTTTCCAAACGGAAATTGGTGCGACGGACCAGCACATCTTCGCGGTGTTCCAGGAAAGCGATCAGTGCCTCGCGCAAGTTCATGACGCCCGGCACGTTGTCTTTGTTCAGCACGTTTAAGTTCAGGCCAACCCGTGTTTCCAGGTCGGTTTCTTTGAACAAATGCTCCATCAGCATTTCAGGTTCGACGTTACGGGATTTGGGCTCGAACACGATCCGCACGTCTTCGGCAGACTCGTCACGGACATCGGCCAGCATGGGCAATTTCTTGGCCAGCAGCAATTCGGCGATTTTTTCGATCAGGCGGGATTTCTGGATTTGGTACGGCACCTCGGTGACGACGATCTGGTACTGACCCTGGCTCAGGTCTTCTTTTTCCCATCTTGCACGCAGCCGAAAGCCACCGCGGCCGTTTTTGTAGGCTTCGACAATGTTGGCATGATCTTCGACCAGGACGCCGCCGGTCGGGAAATCGGGTCCTTTGACCAACTCGGCCAACTTATCAAAGGTCACACGCGAATTCAGGATGCCATCCGTTGTGTGCTTGGCAGTTTTGACGATATGCAGCATGCCATCGCATAGCTCGGCAACGTTGTGCGGCGGGATATTCGTTGCCATGCCGACGGCAATGCCGCTGGCTCCATTGGCCAGCAGGTTTGGGAATGCAGCGGGCAGTACCTCGGGTTCAGAATCTTGGCCGTCATAGGTATCGCGGAAATTGACCGCGTTTTCGTCGATCCCTTCCAAAAGTAGCGTGGCGACCTCGGTCAGGCGGGCTTCGGTATAGCGCATCGCAGCCGCGTTATCGCCGTCGATGTTGCCAAAATTGCCCTGACCATCAACCAGCGTATAGCGCTGGGCAAATTCCTGAGCCAAGCGGACCATCGCATCGTAAATCGATTGATCGCCATGAGGGTGATACTTACCCATCACGTCGCCGACGACGCGCGCGCATTTTTTGTATCCGGATGCGGGATCAAGTTTGAGTTGGCGCATCGCGTATAATAAACGCCGGTGGACAGGTTTCAGGCCATCGCGCACATCGGGCAAGGACCGCGACATGATGGTCGATAGCGCGTACGACAAATATCGTTCGGACAGCGCTTCAGCGAGACGGGTTTCGCGGATTTCTTCGTTGCCGACGCGTTTACTCATGGCATTGCTCTCATATCATCTCGTAGGTCATTCCCGAATCTGGCCAACATATAGTAGCTACCGCGAAAACAACGTCAACGCGGGATGATGTCCCAGATGGGGCCGAATCACCATTATTATCGCATATGATTGAGTAAACATCTGTTTGCACTTCGATCGTGAGTCTCCAACCCCAAATCAAGTTTGGGGTGACACGTTTAGAAACTCTGATCAGCCTTGCGTTCCATCTGTTTCACACGCTCAAACAGACGCTCGCGCGCGGCGGGCATCTTGGCATCGCGGTGCAGGAACACATGGTTTTCCAGGAAGTACCCCGTCAGTCGCAGCCCATCTGCAATTTGTGCGGGCGCACTTGAATCAACCAAGAACGCCGGCAACGACAACAATCGCCCTTTGTAAGGCGCGCCCGCAGCACGCGATACCGCCCGCCCAGATTTGGGCGAAACGTATATCAAATCATCGGTCTCGCAGGTCGCGGCACAGGCCGTGAGATCAAGCCCGAAGCCCAATTCAGTTAACAATCCAATTTCCCACTTCACATAGATAATCGGCCAGACACTGTCGTCGTTGAGCGCACACAGCAGGATTTCCAGGCCATCCAACAATGCCGGATGCGGCTCGCGTTCCGGCAATGCCGCATCAACCAATGCGCACGCCGACGTCAGTGCCGCCAATCGATCACCATTGGAAAGTGCGGACGCGGCGTACGATTCAATCGGCTCCAGATTGAAATTGCCCAGATGCTCGGCCAAGCGGGCGCGCCAGGTCGCCCGGACTTTGTTTCCTGGCTGCACAATGCCGCGCATGCGTTTACCAGCACCCCCTTTAATCAGGCCCGCATGCCGCCCGTGCTCTCGGGTCAGCAGCGTCGCGATCACGGATGTTTCGCCGTGCTTGCGTGCGCTGATAATGATGCCGTCATCGTGCCATTCCATGGGGCCAGTCTACGCCTGCCGGGTAACGTGTTCACGCGCGAATGACTGTATCCCGACAATTTCCCCCTTGCTCCATGGCCGCTGCCAAGGAATGTTCAGGGCAGGAGAACCGACATGCATGACGAGTTTAAAAACCTATCGACCATTGCCGCTGCGGCCATTGGTGCTGAAATCCCCGCAACCGGTGATATCGCGCCCCATGTAAAGCCCGCAACGACCTATGAAAAAGACAAAGGTTATTTGTATTACCGGAACGATGGTCCCGGTCTGAGCGACGCCGAGGCGGTGGTGAACAAGTTGGAAGGCGGCCAAGGCGCATTGCTGTTTTCATCCGGCATGGCGGCCGCGACGCATCTGTTGATCGCACTGGGTCACGGCGCGCATGTCTTGGTGCCCGAAACCATGTACTGGTTTTTGCGGTTTTGGACGGAAAATCAGGGCAAGACGTTTGGTCTGAAATTCATTCGTTACCCCAACAATGATCTCGATGCGGTGCAGACTGCCGTTGCGGAACACAAACCGGCCGCTGTTTGGGTGGAAACGCCCGCAAACCCTGATTGGTCGGTCACGGACTTGGCGGCTGTAGCCGAGGTCGCCCATGCGGCCGATGCCAAGATGTTTGTTGATTCCACCTGTGCCACGCCGATCCTGACACGCCCGATTGAATATGGTGCGGATGTCGTCATGCATTCGGCGACCAAGTATCTAAATGGTCATTCGGATGTATTGGCAGGTGCATTGATCACCCGCGAAGCCGATGATTTCTGGGAAAAGGTCACGAATATCCGCACCGGCTTGGGGGCTACGCTAGGTGCGTTTGAAGCGTGGTTGTTGCTGCGTGGATTGCGCACGTTGGATGTTCGTGTGAAGCGCCATTGCGAAAATGCGATGAAAATCGCCGAAGCCTTTGCCGAGCATCCGTTGATCCGCGAAGTTAATTACCCAGGTTTGCCCAATGATCCCAGCCATGGGGTAGCAGCTAAGCAGATGACGGGTGGGTTTGGTGGCATGATGTCGCTCTGTGTGAATGGCGGCGGAGATGCGGCGGCGCGTGCCGTTTTACGCACCAAATTGTTCCGGAATGCGACGTCGTTGGGTGGCGTCGAAAGCTTGATCGAACACCGCGCCCCGGTCGAAGGGCCCACAACCCCTACCCCGCAAGATTTGCTGCGTTTGTCGGTTGGGCTGGAAGATGCGGGTGACCTGATCGCAGACCTGGAACAGGCGTTGGGGCAGTAGGCACTCTAACTCGTCACCCAGAACTTGTTTCAGGGTCTCATTTGTCTGATGTAAATAATCTATCGTCATTCCCGCGAAAGCGGGAATCTCATAAACAAATCGAGATGCCAGAGATCCCCGCCTGCGCGGGGATGACGCGTTAAGAGTTGAATGAAGATCCAGTCCTTCGGCGCGTAGTACAAAAACTCAATCATGACGCAGCCGTCTTTGGTGAAAAACGGGCCGTGCGGCACGTTTGCGGGGCGAACGGCATATGTGCCCGCGCCCCAAGTGGCCTCTTCGTTGTCAGGCGTGCCGACGGATAGTGAGCCAGAGATAAACAACACCTCTTCGCACCAATCGTGGATGGAGGGTTCCGGTGATAACGTGCCTGGTGCCCAACGGGTGACTTTGGTCATCGCCCCTGTGCGGTTCTCATGATCGAACTCGCCGGAGAGCACTTTGGTTTCGACGCCCGGAAAACCGGGAACAGCTTCCCAGCCGTCGTCATCCAACGCGTTGAAGAATTCTTTGTGTTCTTTCTGGAACGATCCGAAACCCGGGTGGGCTGTCATGACTTTGGCTCCGCCGAAATGATGACCATGGCGTGGGCCATGGGGTATTCATCTGTTTGAGAGACATCGACCTTGGCAATCATACCATTGGGGGTCAGTGAATTGAGCCGTTCGAGTGCGCCACCAGTGAGTTTCATATAGGGCTGCCCCGTCGGCAGGTTTTGGACCACCATGTCGCGCCAAAAGACGCCCTGACGAAATCCTGTGCCAAGCGCCTTGGCGCAGGCTTCTTTTGCGGCCCAGCTTTGCGCCAGGCTGGGCGCTGGATTGGGCCGACGCATGGCCTTTTTGATTTCGTATTCGTCGTAAATACGTTCGATGAAGCGCTGATCAAAACGTTCCAACGTTTTTTCGATCCGTCGGATGTCACACAGATCGGTGCCGATGCCGATAATCATCCAGCGCGCGCCTGCTCCATCAACGCGCGCATGCGCTGAATGGCGCTATCAAGACCCAAGAATATCGCCTCGCCGATCAGAAAGTGCCCAATGTTCAACTCAACCACTTCTGGCAAGGATGCAACGGGGCTGACGGTATCAAAGGTCAGTCCATGTCCAGCATGACATTCCATGCCCAGCCCGTGCGTATAATTAGCGGCATCAGCAATACGTTTCAGTTCCTCGTCACGCGCAGCCCCAATGACGTCGCAGTATCGCCCGGTGTGCAATTCAACAATATCGGCACCCAATTCTGCTGATGCATCCAATTGCCTTGGGTCGGGTTCAACAAACAACGACACTCGGATGCCCGCATCTTTGAGTTTCGAGATCACCGGTTGCAAGGACGCGGCACCGCCAGCGACGTCCAATCCACCCTCGGTCGTGCGCTCTTCGCGCTTTTCCGGGACAATACAGGCCGCATTGGGTTTGTGGCGCAACGCGATCTGCAGCATTTCTTCGGTTGCGGCGATTTCCAAATTCAGCGGTACCACCAGGGCTTCCATCAAGCGGCCGACGTCGCCATCGGAAATGTGGCGGCGGTCTTCGCGAAGGTGCGCCGTAATGCCGTCTGCCCCCGCCTTTTCGGCCAATTTTGCGGCATGAATCGGGTCTGGGTGGACGCCGCCACGTGCATTCCGAATGGTCGCGACGTGATCAATGTTGACGCCAAGGCGGAGATTATCGCTCATGTCGTGCTTTCCTGTTCTTTTGCCAATCGCTCTATCATGGCCACTTTGGCGCGGGAGCGCCGCGTGTGTGCAGCAAATTTGTAGCGTTCAATTACAGGCTTCAGCAACAAGAAGAATATCACCCATACAATAATCGAGGCGGGTACGGACGCGGCCAACATCGGCAGCAAAACGGGAAAGGCCTGGTCCGCCAAATAGGTCCAATCCCGATCAAAAAAGGCCATCGTGATATGACCAAATAAGCTGGTGAAATCCATGGTATCGGGATCCACGCCTTCGACCGAAAAGCCCATGAAAATACCGATTTTATAAAGACCTATCCAAATGAATGGAAATGTCCAAGGATTACCGACTACCGTGCCAATGGCGGCGGCAACCGCGCTGCAACGGGTCAACCATGCCCCGAAAATGGCTAGTAGAATATGAAAGCCGATCAATGGGGTAAATGACATGGCCGCACCCCAGGCAACCCCCCCCGCAATGGCATATCCAGAACCGGGCAAGCGCCCGATCCGATACAGCGTATACTGCGACGCACGCCGCCACCCCATTTGGGGCCAAATGGCGTCGCGCACCCGGCGCAGGCGCGATATGGGAATTCTGCGTTGAAACATAAGATTTAAGTAGCGATTAGCGGGTCACAATGAAAGCCTTGTTTGGGATCAATGCGCCTATCCCCGGGCCCGTTCGACGACATTCACCGCCGTCGACGCGCGAAGTGCTGCAATCACATCTGAGAGATGCTTCACGTCCTTCACTTCGACATCAATGTACATATCAAAGAAATCAACCTGACGATCAATGATCTTCAGATTTGATATATTGCCGCCATTCTTTGCGATCACCGTTGAAAGATCGCCCAACGCGCCAGGGGTGTTGTTAACGGTTACGGTCACGCGCGCGACGTGATGGCTATCGTCGTCGATGGCAGCATTATCCCATGCGACATCCAGCCAACGCTCTGGCTCTTCTTGGAATTGCGCCAACTGTTCGCAATCGATGGTGTGAATGGTGACCCCTTTGCCGGTATGCACGATCCCGACAATGCGGTCCCCTGGCAGGGGATGGCAGCACCCTGCGAAATGCATGGCCATACCCGGAATAAGCCCCTTGATGGAAACACCATCGCCGCGTTCGCCTTTTTGTTGTTTGGATTTTGAAATCGGGACGACTTTGTCCGATGGATCGACCGATTTAAGCCGTGGATATACTGCCTCAAGCACGGCCCGCGCGGTGATATGCCCGGCACCGACTTGGGCACATAAATCCTCAACTGATGGTTGAGAGAAATTCTTAACAACACCACGTAAGCCCTTCTCAGTTAACTCATTTCCGGATTCCTTGAATGCGCGCGCGATTATGGAGCGGCCAAGCTCTTGGTACTGGTAGCGTTCCTGCATGCGAATGAAACGCCTGATCCGAGCACGGGCTTTTCCGGTCACGACGAACCGATCCCAGGTCGGTGACGGCGTTTGTGCTTTGGACGTCACAATTTCGACCTGATCACCATTTCTGAGAGAGGTTCTGAGGGGCATCATGCGGCCATTGATCTTGGCACCCACACACCGGTCGCCAACTTCGGAATGTACGGCATATGCAAAATCAACAGGGGTTGACCCCGATGGCAGGCTGATCAAGTCACCCCGCGGGGTGAACGCAAATACCTGATCCTTGAACATCTCCAGCTTGGTGTGTTCCAGGAATTCCTCGGGGTTTGAGGCATTTTCCAAGATTTCGAGCAATTCACGTAGCCAACGGTATTGTGGGCCATCGCGCTTTGCTGCGTCTGCGCTGCCCTGCTCTTTGTAGTTCCAATGCGCAGCGACGCCACTTTCGGCGATTTCGTGCATATCCTTGGTCCGGATCTGAAGCTCAATCCGATGATTTTCTGGACCAAACACGCCGGTGTGCAGCGACCTATAGCCGTTGGGTTTCGGGGTTGAGATATAGTCTTTGAACCGCCCTGGTACCGTCCGATATGCGCCATGCACGATGCCCAGCGCTTTGTAGCAATCGTCAATATCATCAACGACAATTCGGAATGCCATGATGTCGGAAAGTTGCTCAAACCCGACGTCGTGCTGCTGCATCTTGCGCCAGATCGAATACGGTGATTTTTCTCTGCCTTGAATGTCGGCGATTAGATCTTGTTCAAACATTTTGGTTTGAAGCTCTGAAATGATCCGCTCAACCAGATCGCCGCCTTGGGTACGCAGAAATTCAAGACGCCGAACCACTGATTTTCTGGCGTCGCTATTGAGTTCCGCAAAGGCTAGGTCCTCAAGCTCGGTCTTGATCTCATCCATCCCGATGCGTTCAGCGAGTGGCGCATAAATATCCATGGTTTCCATGGCAATGCGTTTGCGGCTCTCAGGGTTTTTCTTGAAATGTAGGGTACGCATGTTGTGCAGGCGGTCGGCGAGCTTGACCAGGAGCGCCCGAATGTCTTCGGACATCGCCAGCAAGAATTTTCGGAAGTTCTCGGCCTGCTTCGCACTATCGGAGTCAAAATTGATCCGGGTCAGCTTTGTGACGCCATCGACCAAACGTGCAGTCTCTTCGCCGAAAAGCCGCTCGATATCTTCATGTGTGGCGTCAGTGTCTTCGATTGTATCGTGCAACAGCGCAGTCACAATGGTCGTGGAATCGACCTTGTAGCGCGTCAATATGCCAGCAACTTCAATGGGATGAGAGAAATATGGGTCACCAGAAGCGCGTTTTTGCGACCCATGCATCTGCATGGCAAAAACATAGGCGCGGTTGATCGCGTCCTCGTCCACCTCGGGCTTATAGGACTTAACTTTTTCAACCAGTTCGAATTGACGCATCATGATGGTTGAAATGTTAACACGAAGATAAGAACCATCCCAAGCTATTGTTGCGGCGCAATAAAAAAGGGCCCCGAAGGGCCCTTTGAAAAAAAAACTGAAATTTACGAGTTAGTCGTCGACGTCGACCACATCGTCAAACATGACGGCGCCAGCATTGTCCGCTGCAGCTGCATCGTCACCGATGGACATGGTTTTTGCCAACGCTTCGATTGCGTCGTCGCCGGTACCGCTGACACCTGTAATTTCCTGGCGGATCGCAGCGTCGTCGACGATATCTTCTTCTGGTTCGTCTTGCTCGACAAAGCGCTGCAGGCTCTTGATCAAATCTTCGTTCAGATCCTCAAGATCGATGGCTTCGTCAGCAATTTCGCGCAACGCAACAACTGGGTTTTTGTCATTGTCGCGATCAATCGAAAGCTCGGCTCCGGCCGATAGGTGGCGGGCACGCTGTGCGGCCAATGCAACCAGCTCAAAACGGTTAGGAATTCGTTCGACGCAATCTTCAACGGTGACGCGAGCCATGGGCGAAATCTCCGGCTAATCTGTAGGAATTTGCACGGGTTATATGGGCTCTCAGAGTATTCTGCAAGCAAAAGCTGCAATTCATAAAGGTATCATTTTCAGGCGGCTTCGGGATGCCACTCGGTGCCAGAAATCCCCTCTCCATCTGGAATCTCGCGGCAAATTTGGTCTGCCGGCAAGGCATCGATCAAATCGCGAATATGCTGTCTAGAGATGGGATGCACCCATTCCGGCGCGATATCTGCCAGCGGTAACAAGACAAACGCCCTTGAATGCATTCTGGGATGCGGTATTTCGATGTCAGTATGGGGTTTGCCGCCAACGACCTGGTCGTCATAGGCTAGAACGTCGATATCGATGGTCCTGGCGGCGTTGGGGACACTTCGACGTCGTCCCAGCTCCCCCTCGACCTCAAGAACGGTTTTCACCAGTTGTTCCGGGGATAAAGCGGTTTCAACGTTAACCACTCCGTTGACGAACCATGGCTGGTCACTGATGGGCACCGGTGCGCTTTCGTACCAATGCGAGTGCGCGGCGATTGCAACACCGCGCCTTGCCAATATTTCAAGCGCTGCGCCGCAGGTCCGACGTGGGCTGCCGTAGGTCTCACAACTCAAATTTCCGCCTAAACCAAGAAAAATCATTATTCCAATCTTTTGTGATCCAAAAACTGAAAACATACGTAATCAGTATGGTTGCTGTTATTTTTAAGGCTGGCAACGGAATTAGCCGCAAAATCGACATTAACGCAAATTGATTTCTTTACACCGGGGGGTGTTATGCAGATCTACAAGCAAGAGAATGTGGCCATTTTTATTGATGGGTCGAATCTTTACGCTGCCGCGCGCGCGCTTGGGTTCGATATCGATTACAAGTGCCTTCTGTCCTTTTTTCAGTCTCAAGGGCGTTTAATCAGAGCTTTCTATTATACGGCCCTCCTTGAGGATCAAGAGTATTCTCCCATCCGTCCGTTGCTCGACTGGCTTGATTACAATGGCTACACGATGGTGACGAAACCGACCAAAGAATTCACCGATGCCGAGGGTCGTCGCAAGATTAAAGGCAACATGGATATCGAACTGGCCATCGACGTAATGGAAATGTCGCCGCATCTAGACCACATCGTGATCTTTTCTGGTGATGGTGATTTCCGACGTTTGGTCGAAGCCGTCCAGCGCAAGGGTGTGCGGGTCACGGTCGTATCAACGATCGCCAGCCAGCCACCGATGATTGCGGATGAGCTTCGTCGTCAGGCAGATGATTTCATCGAATTAGAAGATATTCGTGATGATATCGGTCGGCAGGGTTCTCAGAAAAGACCCGAACATATCGAAGAGTATGCTGGAGATGGGATTGATGAGGACGATAACGTCGAAAATTTCGGCGGTAAGTCGAGCGTCGCTTAACCTAAGAGCCCCTAATAACGTTGAAATTCGTGGTCGCTAAGGTGCGCTCGATAGCGTAATAGTCTATCGAATATGCTTATTTTGTCCCCTGCCCCCGATTGCGACTTGTGCCCTCGGCTTCAAGAATTCCGCAACGATAACGCGACAAAGAACCCTGATTGGTTCAACGCGCCAGTCCCCTCGTTTGGTCCCGTTGATGCAAAACTGCTCATTGTCGGTTTGGCGCCTGGCCTGAAAGGGGCAAACCTCACAGGGCGGCCGTTTACCGGCGATTATGCCGGGGACTTGCTCTATGCCACGTTGTTGGACAGTGGCTTTGCGAAAGGCACCTATGCCAAAGTTAAATCGGATGGCTTGGAACTGGTCAATTGCAGGATTACCAACGCCGTCAGATGCGTGCCGCCGCAAAACAAGCCGACCGGGCCAGAAACGCGGACCTGCAGCCCGTACTTAAAATCTGAAATTGATGGAATGAAAAACCTTCGTGCGATATTGGCGCTGGGGGGATTGGCACATGGCGCGGTATTGGGCGTATTGGGGGAGCGCAAGGCCGCTTATAAGTTTGGGCATCAAGCCTGCCATCAGTTGGATTCGGGGCTGACCCTATTCGATAGCTATCATTGCTCGCGTTACAATACCAACACGGGCAAGCTGACCGAGCAGATGTTCTTCAACGTTTTCAATGATTTAAAAGAATTCTTGGGAAAAAAGTAAAAGCATGGTGCTTTTCAGGGCCTGCGGCCCAACGTAATGTTCTCTCAGGTGTTTGTCGCCAAAGGAGACCGTCTTGAGCGCAGAGATCATAAATCTGAATAAATTCCGTAAAGCACGCAACAAAGCAGCGGAAGATTGGGCGTCCGAAGAAAACAAAATTCGATTTGGCCGCACCAAAGTTGAAAAGCAGGCTGATGAAAAAGCCCGACAACGGGTGGAGAAACAGCTCGATCAAACGGTTTTATCGGACAAAGAGCCCAGCAACGATTGATCTACATACCTGTGATTCCGGATGAGATACTGAACCAAGTTCAGCATGACGTTAAGAATAGAATGCCCCTCTGCAAAGATCCCGGCTCTCGCCTAGGCTCGTCTGGAACGAAGGCTGTCGAAATCAATGCCCGTGTTCTTCGCCAGTTTCCGGGTCTAGCAATCGGTGCATGTGGACGATGACGTATTTGATGTGGGCGTGGTCGACCGACCTTTGACTGGCACCACGCCATGCGGTCTCTGCCGATTTATAATTCGGAAAAATGCCGATGATGTCTAAGTTATCGGTATCGATAAAGTCTGTCCCCGTGGGGTCTTTAACTTCACCACCAAATACCAGATGTAATAAGGGTTTATCGGTCATCTCGGTCATCTCCAAAGATCATGAATAGATTTTCAAAGACCATAGACGGGCGCGCAAGCACACTCAATTCCAGAAGTGAGATTAATATTGCCCCCTCACCTGTCCTCTCCCCCATTTCATGAGGGAGAGGGACCCTGAAGCAATATGACTCGGTCTAATCCCTCTCCCCCTTATGAGGGGGAGAGGTTAGGTGAGGGGGAGAGATCTAAAAGGTCGCGTCGCCAGAAATGATCGTACGCCAAATTGTGCGATATTTAGTGGGATCTAAGTCCTTGGTCGTTGCTGAATGCATGACGGCAGCGTTATCCCAAACCACCACGTCCCCTGCCCGCCATTTGTAATTCATCCGGTATTTATCTTGAAGGCAGTGTGCGAAGATTTCCTCCATCAGCGCGTCACTCTCATCCGCCGGCAGACCATCAATGCGCGTGGTGTAAGCTGGCGTGATATAAATGGCCTTACGCCCCGATATGGGATTGGTGCGCACAACCGGATGCAAGCATTCTGGTGGCGATGTGACTTTGCCACTTTCAAAAACGTCTCGCTTCAGCTTGGCGTAGTAATGCCACGCTTTTAGGTCGGCTAACCTGGTTTTCATGTCATCTGATAAATCGTCATAGGCACGTGTGAGGTTGCAAAACAGCGTATCGCCACCCTTTTCCGGGACTTCCAACGAATACAGCATCGTTGCTTTGGCGGGTTCCGGCTTATAGGCAACATCCGAATGCCAGAATGTGCCAGCATCGCGCATCCCTTTAGGTTTGCCTGACCCCTCAACACGGTTGCTCAAAACCATAATCAGCGGCTCGTCAGGATGATGGAAATGTGTGAACGCGTGGGCTTCAAGTCGCTCACCGAATACTCTACTCGCGGCCAAAACCTGATCTGTGGTCAGACTGTCCTGGTCACGAAAGCTTAGGACATGGTGTTCTGCAAACGCATTAATCAATGCGCTATGTGTTGCATCATCGATAGGCTGTGCGAAATTGACGCCTTCGATTTTAGCACCCAGGCCTTGGTCAGATGGTTTGATGGTCAGTGTCATGCTGCCTCCTGCGATCAGGATATGACAGGTGAATGACGGCAGGCAACCGCATCCTCGCATACCCTCACCCTGAATTTGTTTCAGGGTGACGAAAGAATTTACAAAGCTGACCTGAGGTCACTTACGACGATGCATCCGGCAATCGAATGACGGCGCGAAGCCCACCTTCGGACCGATTGGATAGCGTGATATCGCCGCCGTGGCCGCGAACGATAGTGCGCGCAATTCCAAGGCCGAGTCCCATGCCGCCGTTTTCTTGGTTGCGGGCATCATCGACGCGCATGAACGGATTAAAGACATCGTCGATGTGCGTTTCGGGAATGCCAGGGCCGTTATCGTCAACGATAATAAGGATTTCTGTTTCTCCCTGTTCAATACGAATGATCGCCCCACCGCCATGCCGCGTTGCGTTCTCGATAATGTTGCGAATGGCGCGGGTGAGCGTAAACGGACGCGCCCGGATGACGTGCTTTTCGCTGGGTTCGAACTTGGCCGCCAGTCCCTGATCAACCAAATCATCGGTGATGCTTTGGATCAGTGAGTTCAGGTCTACATCTCGGGTGTCTTCGTGGGCGCTGTCTTCACGGGCAAAGGCTAACATGGCTTCAACCATTTTTTGCATTTCATCCAGTGTCGCCAGCATTTTGCTTTTCAGTTCTGCATCTTCGACCAATTCGGCTCGCAGCCGCAGTGACGTAAGCGGTGTTCTTAGATCATGGCTGGTCGCTGCCAGCATTTGCGTGCGGTCATCCATGAACCGGGTCAATCGTTCTTGCATCTGATTGAATGCGCGAATGGTTGCGCGGGCTTCGCGTGGGCCAGTTTCCGGTATAAGTTCGACCGCTTCGCCGCGCCCGAGTTTTTCGGCCGCTTCTGATAGCTGACGCATAGGCCCCGTGATCCGGCGCAGCAATATCAATGATATACCTGTGATCACGATGATGATGCACGCCAACATGCCGCTTGCTACCCAAAAGCGTCCACGGGGTGGCGCGATGAACTGGTTCTCGGCGTTCAGCCACTGACCGTTCTCGAGTTCTATGGCGATCAACAGGCTGATTGGCCCCTGGCGTCGGCGCCAACGATGATCATCTTCGTCATCTTCATCGTCATCGTCACGGTAGTAACGACGTTCCTTTTCTCGCTCCCATCGATTACGGAACACACCCCCTTCGACCTCGCGGACATCAACCAAAACGGCACGGGTAACCGGTATTTCTGCGAGCGCGCGCAAACGCTCGGCCACGCGATTGTTTACAAACGAGAGGTCCTGGCGCGGTACCGCGCTGATGTCAGAAACCCAGAATTTCAGACGCTTCGACGTAGCTGCGCGCAGAACACGTTTGTGTAGATTATCAGGGGTCTCGCTGACGACGCGTGCGATGGATGCCGTGCGTGACAGGGTTTCACCCTCCCCCAACGTCCGCAGAGCGGCGCGACGTTCATCGGCGAAAATAAATGCACCAATGATCTGCGTCACCACGAGTGTGATCACGACCACAAGAATAAGTTGCCCCACCAGGGATTTGGGCATGAAGCGAGCGATGCCGGTTGACGTCATGTCGCAGCCACCGGTGCCACGAAACTGTAACCGCCACCCCAGTGGGTCTTGATGATTTTGGGGTCGCTGGTATCATCCTCGATCTTCTTGCGCAACCGACTGATTTGATTGTCGATACTGCGATCAAATGCGACGGCATCGCGGCCCCGCGTCAGGTCCAATAACTGATCGCGGCTGAGCACCACGCCAGGACGTTTTACAAACGCATGCAGCAGCATGTACTCGCCCGTACTCAACGCGATGTTTATGCCAGCGGGATCAATCAATTCGCGGGCAGCTGTATCAAATGTCCAGTCATTAAAGGCGTATTTGGTTTCATCCGCTGGATCGCGCTCAGGTGGCAGGTTCTGTGCGCGACGTAAAACCGCTTTGATCCGCGCTAGGAGTTCACGGGGATTGAATGGTTTCGTCACGTAGTCGTCTGCGCCCATTTCCAGGCCGATGATGCGGTCTGTGTCTTCGACGACAGCCGTCAATAGAATGATCGGAATGTTCCCTTGCGCGCGCAGATCACGGGTCAGGCTCAACCCATCTTCGCCCGGCATCATGATATCCAGAACGATGATATCCGGCGCATTCTTGGCCAGGACTTGGCGCGCCGACGTGGCATCTGATGCTTCGGACACACGACAACCGTTCTTCTCAAGGTACTTCCTGAGTGGCTCGCGAATATCGCGGTGATCATCTACGATCAGAATGTGCGGCGTGTCGATCATCTGGTTCCTCTTTACGATCGTAGATTATGTCAGCAAATCCGCGTCGTCGTGGACAAAAGTGTATCAGAATGTCGCAGGATTGCTGCTCGCGACAATTTGCGACACTCTGGAATGTGCGTGGGACACTTTTGCGGGTGAAATGTGATTTCTAAGCCTCATCAACAATACCAAAATATGAGGTTCTTAAAATGAAACGACATACAAAAATCTTTATCGGCGTCGCGGGTAGTTTAGCGGTTGTTGGCGGGTTGGCATTTGCGGGAACCCAGGCCCTGGCTAAGGGTATGGGTGGTCATCACCGTTTGGAAATGGTCGAACGCCTGGATACCAATTCTGACGGCAAGATAACCATGTCGGAAATCACCGCGCACAGAGACCAGCTTCGTACCGAGCATGACAAGGATGGCAATAGTGCCATCAGCCTTTCTGAGTTCGAGGGCATCTGGATATCGATGATGCGCCCGATGATGGTCGATAAATTCCAGATGATGGATGACGACGGCGATGGGCAAATCACCGATGCCGAGGTCGATAAAAAAGTAACACGGATGATGCGCTGGATGGATAAGAACGAGGATGGCGCCATCTCGATGAAAGAAATGTCGCGGGGTCATAAGAAACACGGTCGGCATTATGATGATGACGATGATGACAAGTATGAACGTGAATACAAAGACAAGTCGTAAAAGTTTGCCCCCTCACCTGTCCTCTCCCCCCTCATCCGCAGGGGAGAGGAACCCTGTATCAGCAATACTCGACCTTATCCCTCTCCCCCATTTGGGGGATAGGTTAGGTGAGGGGGAGACTATGAAAACCCCTTCCCGATGATCAAAGGCTTTATCGATAGATACTGGATACGATATTAGTCCTGGTATGCAGACTGATATCGAAATTAGAGAGAGCCAATCCGCCGACGTTGGCGCGCTGGTCGAGATATACCCGCAGGTATTTCCAGAGGAAGACTTAGTTCCGGTGCTGAGAGATTTGTTGGCTGCCGAAGAAAATGTCTTTTCGCTGGTTGCCGTTCGGGATGGAAAAGTCGTTGGGCATGTTGGCTTTTCGATATGTGGCGTCGATGGGCAATCTGGGCACGTGGGTATGCTGGCACCGCTTGCTGTTCATCCAGACCAACAAAGACAAGGCATTGGCAGCGCGTTGGTATATAAAGGTTTCGAACGATTGAAGTCTATGGGCATCGGTCAAGCTTATGTGCTTGGCGATCCAGACTATTACGGCCGATTTGATTTCAAATCAGGTGGCAGTGTCGCCCCGCCCTATGAGCTTCCTCCTGAATGGGAACAGGCATGGCAAGTTGTCAGCATCTCAGATGATGCTTCACCCTTGAAAGGTAAGATCAAAGTGCCAACGTTTTGGCACCACCCTCATCTCTGGTTGCCGTAAATCAGCAGCCCTTACTTTGGAAGTACGGCTTCAATGGCTTTGGTGACCTTGCTACTGGTCGGTGCTGTCGGGGTCGAGAACCAATCCACCAATTTGCCATCGGGCGCGATCAGGTATTTATGGAAGTTCCACTTAGGTGAACCAACCATGCCAACTTGATCTTTGGCCCATTTGTAAAATGGATGTGCAGCATCGCCCTTCACACCAACCTTGCCGGTCAGCGGAAAATCGACCGAGAAATTCACTTCGCAGAATTCTTTGATCTCGGCTTCGGTGCCGGGTTCTTGTCCACCAAAATCATTCGATGGCATGCCCAACACGACCAGCCCTTGATCGCGATACTGGTCATAGACTTCTTGCAGCGCCGTATATTGCTTGGTGAAGCCGCAGTGCGACGCAGTGTTCACGACCAATACGGCTTTTCCCGCGAACTTGCTGCCTGGCAGTGCTTCGCCCTCAATCGATGTGAACTCGAAATCATGAAATGACATGGATGAAGCCCTCAACTGGCTGGGTAGTCCGAGCATGATGAACAAAACAAAAATGGATAACAGGCGCATGGCGACCCTCAACTAATAACTCTTGTAAAGTTTACGTATCAATTGGCCGATTGGATGCCTGAATCAAATCATCACCTGATATTGATTTCTACCCGGCGGTTCTGTGCTTCCCTAACACCATCTTCTGTTGGGATAAAGTTGTCATGTTCCCCGTGGGAGCGGGCTGTCACAGCATCTTCCGGCAATCCTTCTTCGATCAGTAGGTTTCGAATTTCCTCGGCGCGTTGCAACGCGATCCTCTCGTTGATCTCAGATCCACCCGAACGGTCTGTATGCCCAATGACAGATATTTTGGCGTATTTTCGGTTTTGTGCGGCGGAGATGACGTCGGGAAGACGACTTTGCGAATCCGCGTCCAATACAGCGGTGCCAGTCTCAAAGAATAATCTGAAATATAATGGTTTTGGCGGTTGAGCAGCAAGCGCCTCTCCAAATAGTTCTTCGATTTCTGTCGCCGCTAAAATTACGGGGGCGCTGGGTGCCTGATCGGCATCGGAAACAGTCGTTGATAAACCTGTCTGGTCCAGTATCTGCGATCCGCCGTTACTGGTCACTACAACCTTGCCAACGCTGCCGTCATCTTCGGCCAGCAAAACAACGATGTCTTCTTGTTCGCCAGAAGCCAGTATGGCCCCAACCGATAACAAAAAAATAACAACAAATTCAATCATAGCTCGTGGCTCCGATAGCTTGGAATTGCTCTACTTTGCATTGGCTTTAATCAATACTTTGGTGCCACGGATACCGATTGTGGCTGTCGGCGTGGTCAACCTAACGCTTTCTGGTGATAGGCTGGCAATAGCACCTGATACATAGGCCAGCGTGCCCTGTAGCAGATTGATCTCCATCCCGAGTTCTTGACCGGCTGGGTCATAGACGAAATCGTCCAACACCAGGGCGCTGTCAGGGCCAAGCGACAGAGTGGTGCTATCTGCAAGGGTCACGCCGAGCGCCCCATCCGTTCCGGTAAAAGCTTCGTCATCCAGGAAAACATCAACGCCCTCGGCCAAATCAACCCGTTGATCGCGCCGGACGATATAGACGTCACCCTTGAGCACCTTTACCTGACCGATGGTTTGAGGTGCTTCTTTGTCGGCCGCGAAAACGGCCGCGGATGTGAGAGCCAGGTTCGCAACACACATCATGCAAAACGCGATTTTTAAAAAAGCACTCATTTCACTAGGGTCAGAACTCATTAACCATTAATTGATTCAATGATTTGGAACTCAATATAGGAGATTTCAGATCATGAGACGATTATTTTGGTTGTCGGATCATCAATATGTGAAATCTACTGCGTCATGCTGAACTTGTTTCAGCATCCATTTATAATCTGCGACATCATCGTGCGATTGGAAATGGACCGATGGATTCACATTTGAAGTGCAACAGCATGTTAGGATTGCTGTTGCTATGGGACATATTTACAGACATTTGAGCCTCTCCGAGAGGATAGAGATCTACCGTTTGCGTTGCGACGGGAGCTCTCTCCGAGAGATCGGCCGTTTTCTTGGCCGTTCGGTATCCACCATCAGCCGAGAATTGGGTCGTAACTGCGGCGACCGTCGAGGTCGCCGTGGTCCTTATGATCCGTTGAAGGCGGCCCGTCGTTGTTGGATGCGGCGTCGGATGTATCGTCGTTTCAAGCTTGCGCGCCAACCAGCGTTGCGGAGCCTTGTCCGGGACAAACTTGTTATGGGCTGGTCACCGGAGCAGATTTCCGGCTGGCTGGCGCGAGAAGATGGTTCCATGAGGATCAGCCATGAGTCAATCTATCGCTATGTGTATCACCGGACCCGGCATCATGATCACTGGCACAAGCTGTTAGCGAACCGGCGCTACCGCCGGGGGCACAAGCGCCGTCGCAAGGGGCCGCTGGGGATCATCAAGCACCGTCATGGGTTGATGGAGCGTTGTTGCAGCGCCGATGACCGCCTAGTCGCGGGCCATTGGGAGGCGGATCTGATGTGCTTTTCCAAGACCGGTCCGGTGATGTTGATTGCCAATGCGCTGGTGACATCATCAATCACATGTTGGTCGACACCTAGGGCAAAGTTGGCTGCAGCTCTAAGAATGAATACCCTAGCCTTGGTCTTCGGATCTTGATCAAATTGACCTGATTGCAGCGCGACCGAGTATAGATGCACCTTCGAAGCGTCATCTTCTGGGAGACTGCTCTGTTTAGGCGGTAACTCTTCAGTCGATAATTGTGACGTGCTTGATGAACAGGCTGACAAGCTTACCACCACAAACAAAACGGATATCAAACTTTTGATCTGAGTTGCTCCTTTGATCAAAAAATAGCGTGTATTGTTTAGGCTACCGCCTCGGCCAACAATTCGCGATTAAATAGTATTTCGGAAGCTACAGCCCCTCAAACCAAACCACGTCTGTTACAGCAGCCTCAAGTGCGTCCTCAGGCGATTCAAACATACGTTCCGCGTGGCCACCGATCGCGAACCAGCCTGATTTATCCTCATAATCGCGACGGAATTCTTCGAACCCATACGTGCCGTCAGGGCGGTCAAACACATCGACGCACAGATGCCCATCGGGGGAGTTGATGGAATGCAACACGGTCATTCGTAGCGCTCCTCTTTCCAGGGATCACCTTCGTTATGATACCCCAACGCTTCCCAATACCCCTTCACGTCGTTTTCCAAGAATGTTATCTGGCGAACCCACTTTGCGCTTTTCCAGAAATAGAGCGACGGAATGACGGGGCGAATGGGGCCGCCATGATCGCGGGAAATATCTTCGCCATTCCGGGTATTCGCCAACAACGACTTGGATTCAGCAAAGCGCGCCAGCGGTACGTTGGTGCGATATCCATCATGGGCATGGAAGATCAGGTGTTTGGCTGTCGGCAATGGTTTCACGATATCAAGCAACGTTGCGGATGAAACCCCTTCCCATTCGTTGTCCAATAGCGACCAAGCCGTGACACAGTGAATGTCTGCATTGATTTTGGATTGCGGCAGCGCGTGAAAGCCATCCCAATCGAATTTCAAAGGCCGCTCCACCGCGCCTTTGATTTCGAGAGTCCATTGATCTTTGGGCACATGAGGGCGTTTTCCCAAATCCAGGATCGGCCATTTGTCGACGACCTCTTGTCCTGGTGGCAATCGCGGTCCGCGGTCTCGGTGCGGCGGCAATCGCTTCTCTTCGGCTGCTTTGCGTTTGGCTTTTTCTGCAGAACTGGAGGCCCGTTGTTCGCCCAGCACGCTGCCGGGTTTGCCGGAAAACAAATCCGCGAATTTGTCATCCTCAGTCATGAAAAATCAATTGTTGAGGTCTTCTTCGAGACGGAGCGCCACTTCGGTATCAGCCAGACGTAACCGGTACACCTGCACGTTTTCCAACACCCGCTGCACATAGTTCCGGGTTTCGGTGAACGGGATCATTTCAATCCAATTGATCGCATCAACATCTGGATCGCGCGGATCGCCAAATTTTTTGATCCACTGCTTCACACGGTGCGGACCCGCGTTATAGGCCGCAATCGCCATCGGCAAATAGCCGTCATAATCCTTCAACAGACCCGCAATGTATGATTGCCCCAGCGTGACATTAAAATCAGGGTCAGTAGTCAGCTTGTACTTCGAATATTTAAGGCCCGCCGATTTCGCGACACTCTTGGCGGTCGCCGGCATCAACTGCATCAGTCCTCTCGCCCCCGCGTGGCTTTTGGCCTTGGCATCGAATTCGCTTTCCTGACGGATCAGGGCGAGGACCAGCGGCGTTTCAGGTTGTGGAGATTTCACGCGTTTCGGAATGCGCGGCGGCACCAGTGTCGGGTATCCGCCCGCGACATAAACGCCAAAATCTTGTAGTGCGTTCTTGGCGACACGGATCGCCAGATCAGGTCGCCGACTAAGACGCGCCAAGCGAGCCGTCAGGGCCTGCCATCCGGGGGCCTCGTCCAATGATGCGATGCGCAGTATGATGGAGCGCAGTCGTTTTTCCTCGCCAGCAGACGCCAACATCCGCACGGCACGCACCAGTTCATGGGCGTTAAAACGTTGGCGGATGTCTTCGGGGATCGCCGCTTCGGGATGCAGCCTCAGCCCCGCGCCCGGTTCTAATTTTGCGGCTGCCAACTGGCCATGATACGCCGTTGGGTGATTGGCGGCGGCCGTAAACCAAATGGTGGCTTGTTCGGTGTTTTTCTGTGCTTCGTAGGATCGGCCTAGCCAATACGCGCCCCGTGCCCGACTGACTGGGAAGCTGACGCCGTCATACATTTTTTTGAAATGATCGCGGGCGATTTTGGGTTCATCCAAATAGCTCAACGCGATCCAACCCGATAGCCATTCTGCCGCCGCGTGATCAGCGGCGTGTTCTGTGGTCAGGCCGTGGCGGGAAGCAATGTCATAGGCTTCGGTGATGTGGCCCATGCGCAGTGCCCGCCGGGCCAGAACATTTCGCTCGTCCCACCAGCGGTGTGCGTGTGGCACCGTGTTGGGTAATCCTTGGAACAACTCCGCGGCATTGTCTTTGTCTTTTTTGCGACGCCAGCGCAGGCGCTCGTATACCAGGCCCGGATCGTTTTTATATTTAGCGGGTACTTGTTTGATCAAGTAATCAACATTCCCGCGTTGACGACGGAGGGACGTGCGCGCATCGATGAGCTTACGGTATTGCGCATCGACCTTGGTCATCATGCGGCGTGCCGGCCAATATCGTCCCTCCCACATCAAACGTTCTGCGCGGACACGATGATCTACTCGAGTCAGATGCTTGCGGTACCTTTTATAAAAGCGGGCCTCTTCGGCCTTGGCGAAATTGCCGTTGATCCAAACATTGCGCAGGATCGCTTTGCCCTGCAAAGGTTGCCCCGCGTCGAGCAGCGCCTTGCCTAGTTTTGTTTTGCCCAGCGTGCTGATTGGGTATCGATCGCCAAACCATTTGATGATGAAATCAGGTGAGCCTGTGAGGGCCTCTTCTGCGCGTCGAATCAGGCGTTCGCGACGCGGCCAGTCGGGGTTTTCAACGATGAAGCGATTGACCGGCTCAAAATCTGTGCCGAAGCCGCCCTGAAACAACACGTACCAAGATACGATTTTCCGAGCCAACGGATCGTGCAAGCGCCGGGCGTGGATATCGAGGCGTTTTTTGGATCGTTGCTCGACTGCCTTTAAGGCTGCGGAAAATTCACGCGCTTCTTTGGTGGACAGCGAATTTGCCATTACCGCCGTCGGGACGACGACGGCGAACGCAATCAACAAAGTGATGATCCGAAGTGGTGTCACGAACAGACGCACGTTGTTTTTATCCAATACAAAAAAGCTCGCGGAATCTTATCCATCAAAGAATACGATACTTTGCGAGGGTGTTCATCGGCAACCACGCCATAAAATTATCACGATCTTGTTAAGATTGTGATGGATACGATGAATTTGGCCGCACATTTGGCCTGAATGCTTGCCGTGGGCGGGTCAGGGTACTATTGTCCCTGCTGATTTTAACCAGATTCTTCAGGAGGATACGATGTTTAAGGGTTCGTTCGTCGCACTGCTCACACCTTTCAAAAATGGTGAGTTGGATAAGGCGGCGTTTAAATCCTTCGTCGAATGGCAAATTGCCGAGGGCACGAACGGTCTTGTACCGGTCGGCACCACTGGGGAATCCCCGACGCTGTCTCATGACGAACATGACGAAGTTGTCGAACTCTGCATCGAAACGGCTGCAGGTCGCGTGCCTGTGGTTGCGGGTGCAGGCTCAAATTCAACGGCCGAAGCCCTGCGTTTGACCAAAAACGCCAAGGCCGCCGGTGCTGACGCTGCACTCATCGTGACGCCGTATTACAACAAGCCAACTCAAGACGGCCTGTATCGTCATTACGCAACGATTGCAGAAGCTGTCGACATTCCGATCCTGATTTACAATATCCCGGGTCGCAGCATCGTCGACATGTCTGTCGAAACCATGGCGAAGCTGGCTGAGATTCCGAATATCGTTGGTGTCAAAGACGCATCTGCTGATGCTGCACGCCCGATGCACACGTCTGCCGCGATTGCGGGCGATTTCTGCCAGTTGTCTGGTGAGGACGCGACCATCGTGCCGTTCTTGGCCGGTGGTGGTGATGGCTGTATTTCGGTATCTGCGAACGTGGCACCGCGTTTGTGCTCAGAACTTCATGCCGCGTGGCAATCCAGAGACTTGGATACTGTGATGGATTTACAGGCCCGCCTGTTGCCACTGCATGACGCGATGTTCTGCGAAGCCAATCCTGGTCCCGTTAAATATGCGGCGAGCCTGTTGGGCAAATGCGAAGCGGAAACCCGTTTGCCATTGTGTGAAATCGCAGAGTCTTCAAAAACACGCGTCGAAGCTTCAATGAAATCAGCTGGTTTGCTGAACTAAGGTTTATGGGCGGTGCGTTATGGCAGGCAAAAACAAGAAAAAGAAAACGCCCGGCGGTAACGTCGTCGCCCAAAACCGCAAAGCGCGGCGCGATTATCAAATATTGGAAACCATGGAAGCCGGCCTGCAATTGACAGGGACCGAGGTGAAATCCCTGCGCGCGGGTCGTGCCAGCCTGGGCGAGGCGTTCGCGGGCGAAAAGTTTGGCGAGATGTATTTGATGAAAGCCCATATCCCGCCCTACGAAGGCGCGTCGCGCATCTTTAATCACGAACCCAACCGGGACCGAAAGCTGCTGTTGCATAAAAAACAAATGGCGAGCTTGTTGGGGGCACAAAAACAAAAAGGCATGGCCCTGGTGCCGCTCAAGATCTACTTCAACAATCGTGGTATCGCGAAGCTGGAACTGGCGTTGGGTGAAGGTAAGCACAAGTACGATAAGCGCGAGACCGTCAAAGACCGCGACTGGGGCCGTCAGAAAGCTCGACTGCTGCGTGATAAGGGGTGAAGGGATAATCTTGGACCCGGACAATATGGTGTTCATCGATACCGCGGTCACCTGTTTCCAAGTTCACCCTCTTTTGTCATCCCAAACTTGATTTGGGGGCTCATTTTTCAGTCCTGTGATGAGATGCTGAGTCGAGCTCAGCATGACGTTAGGGTTTTGGATTTGCGCCAGATATTCGCCATCTTCTCGTCGTCCCGGACTTGATCCGGGATCTCATCTCTAAGCCAACGACTTCTTCCTGGATGCAGGGTCCCGGATAGCCCCAAAAATATATGGGGCTTCCGGGACGTCAATTTATCCTATGGGGAACTTGTTATGAGCCTCGGCAAACAGGGAAATCAGTTTACGTCCTCTTGATATATTCTAGGGTGGTGAAAATCTGAGGATTAAGACTCATCGGGGAGAAACAACATGGCAAAAATCGAAGGCATAGAAGCCTGCGTGTTCGATGCGTATGGGACTTTATTTGACGTATCCGCCGCCGCTGCACACTGTCAGGATGAACTAGGCGATCAGTGGGCACCATTGTCACAGATTTGGCGCGATAAGCAGCTACAGTACACATGGTTGCGCAGTCTGATGGATGAGTACGTGCCGTTCTGGCAGATCACCCAGGATGGCCTGGATTACGCCATGGCGACGCTGGGCATTGATAACCCGGAACTACGACAAAAATTGTTGGATATCTACTTCAAATTGGATGCTTATCCAGAAGTTCCTGAAATGCTGAAGACACTGACCGGTGCGGGCCTCAAAACTGGTACCTTATCCAATGGGTCGCCTGAAATGCTGCAGGCTGCTGTCGATAACGCGGGTATTGATTTGGATGCAGTGATTTCCGTCGATCAGGTTGGCATCTTCAAACCCGATGTCAGGATTTATCAACTGGTTTGTGATCAGATGGATGTGGCCAAGGAGAATGTTGCGTTCATGTCGTCGAATGCGTGGGATGCCTGGGCGGCGGCGAATTTTGGCTTCCAGGTCGTTTGGGTTAATCGCTTTAACCAGCCGCCAGAGCGACTACCTGGTCAGCCTCGTGAAATGATCAGCGACCTCACGGGCCTGCCAGAAATTCTAGGTGTTGGCTAAGCAAAACGATGATCAATGAAGAAGGTTTTATTGAGCGCCTTATCTTGAGCAATGATGGACTCTCGCTCTATGTTCGGGATTACCCTGGGCCAAAAAAGGGGGCGAAACCCCCTATTCTGTGTTTAGGTGGCTTAACGCGAAGCTCAAAAGATTTTGCGGGCTTGGCTAAGTATTGGGGGCGCTATCGCCGCGTGATTTGCCCTGATAAACGTGGGCGTGGGCGATCTGAGTACGATCCCAAATGGGTAAACTATAACCCGCAGACGTATGTCGAGGATATACGCCACATCATGTGCGCGTTGGGTGTGCACGGCGCTGTGGTGGTTGGTACATCGTTAGGCGGCATATTAGGCATGGCGATGGGCACGGCCCTACCCGGTTTTATCAAAGCGCTGGTCATGAACGACATCGGACCCGAAGTGCGCACCGATACGCTGAACGAAATCATCGACTACATGAAAAACCCTCCCGCGCTATCCAGTTGGGATGAAGCCGGAAAACATGCTCGCGCCGCGTTTGGCAGCCAAATTCCGTTGGAAACTGATGCCGATTGGGCACGAGCTGCGCGGTTGAGTTATATCGAACGTGCAGACGGCAAGATCGTTTTCGATTTTGATCCAAACATCGTTAAGCCGATCCTGAAGGATGACACCAAGGTTCATAACCTCTGGCATTTCTGGGGGGCGACAAAGCGGTTGCCATTGCTGGTCGTGCGTGGCGGAAAGTCGGTCATTTTGGATGAAGCGCAACTACAAAAGATGCATGACAGTCATCCGAACATGAAAAGCGTGACGGTCGAAGGTGTCGGCCATGCACCCAGCATGGCAGAGCCAGCGGCGTTAGGTGCGTTGAATGAGTTCCTCGATGAGTATTAAACCACCGACTTTCGCTCAGATCGTTGAGGCTGCAGACCGGTTGCATGGGCTTGCACGCAAGACCCCGCTACTTGAGAATCAGGTATTGAATGAAGCACTTGGCTTTCGCTTGATCATTAAGCCCGAGTGCCTGCAACGCACGGGTGCCTTTAAATTCCGTGGTGCCTACAACAAGATTTCTCAGCTTCCGGATAACGTGCGAAAGCATGGTGTGGTCGCAGTTTCTTCTGGAAACCATGCGCAGGGAGTGGCCGCAGCGTCGACAATGTTTGGCATCAAATCAACACTGCTCATGCCATCGACAGCGCCTCAATTGAAAATTGATAACACCAAAGCGCTTGGTGGCGAGGTTATTTTGTATGACCCAAAGACAGATGATCGTGAACAGATGGCGCAGGAGATTTGTGCTTCGACCAATGCCAGCTTTGTGTCGCCCTTTGATGACCCGTTGATCATCGCTGGTCAGGGCACAGTGGGATTGGAAATTGCGCGACAATCTGAACACATGGGGATCAAGCCCGATCTTGTTTTGGTGCCGGCGGGTGGCGGTGGTTTGGCAGCAGGTTGTGCGATTGCCATCAAGGAATTGGTTGGATGCGAGATCATGTCTGTGGAACCCGACGCTTTCGACGATACAAAGCGTTCGCTAGAGACGGGTGTGCGTCAATCGGTTGCACCAGGGGGCAAAACAATATGTGACTCACTGCTTCCGCCGATGCCAGGTGAAATCACCTTCTCGGTCAACAATCAACTGTTGTCAGGTGGAGTGTCTGTCAGCGATGAAGAAGTCTTGGGCGCAATAAAACTGGCGATGCAGTCATTTAAGGTCGTCGCTGAACCGGGCGGTGTGGTGGCAGTGGCTGCTGCCGTGAACGGAAAATGTGACGTTGTCGGGAAAACGGTCGTTGCAATAATTTCAGGCGGTAATATCGATCCAGAGATGCTATCACTGGCGCTGCAAACTTAAACCGTTGCGGTTTTGGGCTTATTCACCGCCTGCGACGCTGGTTTCTTGGCCGTGGCCTCGCCTGAATCCTGCTTTTTGGCAGCGGTGGTCTCTTTCTTCGGCTCTTCTTTGATGGCCATGTGTTTGCAATGCCCTTCTAGGAAAGCACCGGTCTCAATCGACAGGTCTTCGTGCATGATATTGCCGACGACATGCGCGGATGCGGCCAGTTTGACGACCTTGGCTTTGATCTGGCCGTTTACAGTTCCCAGCACGCGAACGGCATCGGCCACAATCTCGCCGGTGACCTTGGCTGTCTCGCCAATAACCAACGCGGCGGTACGAATGTCACCATTTACGGTGCCGTCTATTTGAATTTCGCCATCGCTGTGCAGGTCGCCAACAATCTTCAGATCGCTGCTGATAATCGATGGCGGCGCCTTTGGCTGCGGCGCTGGCGTCGAGGTGCGTTTATTGTTTTTGGAAAACATGTCGGCCTGCCTTAATAAACTTCATTGGATCCTTTGGTTTTCCGTCAAATATCACTTCGTAGTGCAGATGCGGTCCCGTACTACGACCAGAGTTACCAAGTTGACCAATTTTTTGACCGAACTCAACCTTTTCGCCACGTTTGACCATAATTCTATGTAAATGCGCATAGCGGGTTTTGATTCCTGAGCCATGGTCAATTTCAATGAAACGACCATAACGGCCCTTGGTCCCGGCCTGTTTCACAACGCCGGGCGCCGAAGCGTAAATAGGTGATCGCAACGGACCGCCAAAATCTAAACCGTAGTGCGCGGACCAGCGTTTGTTCACAGGATCGCGACGTTTTCCAAATGAACTCGTGATGCTGTAGGCTTTCATCGGCGCGGCCAAGGGCATGCGGCTCATCAGTTCCTGCATACTTTCCCACTGTCCCAGATGCTCTTCGAGGCGGACAAGCTTCTTGCCAAGTGTGCCGCCAGCTTCCGCAGGATTGATTGGAATAAACGGACCGCCCTGACCTTCGCGTTGAACGACACTGTCCGATGAAGCCATCAGCCGTTCGACATCAATGCCTGTTATCTCGACGACTTTTTCAAGCGCACCGATATAACTGATGGTTCGCTCCGTCATCGTATCGACGGCTTTATCTTGGGCGATCTGCAGATTGTTCAAGCTGCCCTTAAGTGCCGCTACTTCTTGCTCTAAAATATTGCCACGTTCGCGTGCTGCGTCCCGCTCACGAAGCACGGTCTGCAAATCTGTTTCGACGTTGTTCAAATTGTCACGGAGTGAAAAGTTCTTGTTGGATAGCGAATGCATCTCGCCTTCGAGATGGGCGAGCTTACCCTTCAAGCGTTCGCGCGCTTCGGCAACGGTGCCACGCTCAGTCTCAGTGCTTTCCAAGCGGCGCTCAACGGTTGTCAGGTTGCGCTGCAACGTTGCGTTGCGCTCAACCAAGCTCAACATCAGATTGTGATTAACTTCGAGTTCCCGCGTCAATTCTGCAAACCGCCGCTGATAGGCGGTGACATCACTCAATAGACCATCATAGGCGCGGCGTGCGTCCGCAATTTGTGTGTCTTTGGCGACAACGATCTCGTCGTGTTCGATGTAGCTGAAGGTGGAATATCCGAACCATGACGTGGCGACCACGGCGATAGCTAATGTGCTGAGTTGCAGCGCTTGTGGAATTCGGAAGAACCGAATACGTCCACGAGTCCGAAGGTGGATTTGCCGTTCCGGGAAAGTCCGATTGATGAAGCGCCTAAAACGCTCCCATACAGACTCCTGCTCGTCCCATTCGCGCATGTGCTAAACCCCCTAAGTGCACAAATTAAATCGACCGAACACGCGGTCTCACCATGGTTTTTAGCAGTCGCGGTTTGCTGCCCCTACGGCGGAATAATACCCAAAAACGCCATCTAAACGGCAACGGAATCACTCAACGCGTAAAAGGTATCGAAACGTCTTTTTTCTTGCAAGCGAATATTCACTCGTCGAATACCCGAAGAGTCCAAAATTATAATGAAATACAATGTGTTGGCGGTATTTTCGGTCGACAGGCATCGTTAATCTAAACTACTTTAAAGGGGTGATTTGAGGGGAAATAATAAGGTGATTTGAGGGGAAATAATAAAATGAGTGATCGACCGCCGTTAAGTGATATTCGGATTCTTTTGGCGACATGGCTCGGAAGTGGCTATGTGTCCAAGGCACCTGGCACTGTCGGGTCGCTGATGGCCCTGCCCTTTGGGGCGATTATTGCCGATCAATTTGGCATGATTGGACTGATGATCGCGACCGCCGGGCTGACGGTTGTTGGCGTCTGGGCCGCCAATGGGTATATCGAACAAACTGGCGAAAAAGACCCGAGCCCCGTCGTCATCGACGAAGTTGCCGGCATCTGGTTGGCATTGATGCCCATCGCGATGACCCAAACGTGGCAAGGGGTGTTGGCGGCGTTCATCCTGTTTCGACTGTTTGATATCATCAAACCTTGGCCGATTTCATGGGCTGACAAATCCGTGCCTGGTGGATTGGGTGTGATGTTGGACGATATTTTAGCGGGCGTCGCGGCCGCCGTCTGTTTGTTCGTGTACGTGAAAATGTTCCCAGAATGGTTGGGATTGGGCTAGCGCATGGAACAAGAACTTATCGATGCAGCGGATGCCGTTTTAGTTACCTGTCGCAAGCGCGGATGGATGGCGGTAACAGCTGAATCATGCACGGGTGGCATGGTCGCTGCGGCATTAACCGAAATTGCCGGCTCATCGGACGTCGTAAATCGGGGATATGTGACCTATACCAACGAGGCCAAGCACGAAATGGTCGGCGTCCCGATGCCGTTATTCGAAAGCGTTGGCGCTGTATCCGAGGAAGTGGCGCGTGCCATGGCCGAGGGCGCGCGTTCAACAGCGGGCGTCGATGTGGCATGCGGGATTACAGGTGTCGCGGGCCCGGGTGGTGGTTCCGATGAAAAGCCCGTCGGATTGGTGCATATCGCGGCGGCGTCAGCAGAGCACACGATCCATGAAAAATGTTTGTTTGACGGGGACCGGCACGCAGTGCGCTTGGCCTCGGCCATCAAGGCGTTAGAGATGATGAAGGTGTTGGCAGACAGTTTCGATGTCAAATAGACGTATTGCTGTACTGGCTATCTCAGGCTTTCTTCTTATTGGGTGTGACGAAGGATTCCCGATCCTTCCGTCTAATACTCAGTTTCATGATGGACAATATCCGATTGTTTCTGCGACTGATGCAAGATCTGAGGTTATTTATGAATTAAATAAGCATCGGGATGGCTGGAGAAGAATATATCACACTCCAGGACCTGAAGCTGACGGCTATTTTTATTTCCGTTCGAATATATTTTCCGGCCGTATTCGTTATTCAAATCCGGGCCTAAATCACACCTGCTATGCTTATTTGGATTTTGATGGTGGCATTCGAATGCAAAATTTTGATGATGCAGTTTGTTCAGTTTTTAATACTCTGGCCATTAAGCTCTCAAAATAATGAAGGCGCTGGCGAATCAACCGTAAAGATCGTGGGCGCGGCCTTCGAATGCTGAGATCATGCGACGCACGGCTTCGTTAAACACCGCACCGATGGCGGTTTGCAGAATTTTTGAGCGGAATTCGAAATCGACATAAAAGTCGATCTCGGTCGTGCCGTCGCCCATATCGTTGAAAATCCAATGATTATCTAAGTATTTGAACGGCCCATTTTCATACGCGACATCAACCCGGTCAGGTTTATTCAAGTGCACGCGGGATGTGAAACCCTCTCGAAAAACCTTAAAGCCGATAACCATGTCGGCGACGACCTCTTCGTCGGTGCGCGATTTCACACGACATCCCAAACACCACGGCAGGAATTCGGGATATCGGTCAACCTGTGCGACGAGATCGAACAACTGCTCCTTGGTGTACGGTAAGACGCGTTTTTCGGCGTGCGTTGGCATACGGAAACGCCCTACCCCCTATGCATGCGCAGCGGCCAGCTTTTTTTCTCGGGCTTGGCGGAGTTCCGCAAAGTCCTTATCGGCGTGATAGCTCGACCGTGTCAACGGTGTTGCGGACACCATCAAAAAGCCCTTGGAAAACGCGATCTCTTTGTACTCGTTAAACTCGTCCGGGGTCACGAACCGATCAATCGGTGCGTGTTTGCGGGTCGGTGCCAAATACTGTCCGATGGTCAGGAAATCGACATCAGCGGCGCGTAAATCGTCCATGACTTGCAGGACTTCATCTTTTTCCTCGCCCAATCCGACCATGATGCCGGACTTTGTGAAGATCGACGGATCGCCCTTTTTCACGCGCGCCAAAATATCGAGCGAGTGTGGATAGCGCGCGCCCGGACGAATGGTTTTGTACAAACGCGGCACGGTTTCAAGGTTGTGATTGAACACATCTGGTTTTGCTTCGATAACTTTTTCCAATGCGCCGTCTTTGTCGCGGAAATCTGGGGTCAGAATTTCGATGGTTGTCTTGGGTGTCGTTTCGCGAATACGCGTGATGCATTTCACGAATTGATCGGCCCCGCCATCGGCTAAATCATCGCGATCCACGGATGTGATCACCAAATGATTCATGCCCAATTCAGCCACGGAAATGGCCAAGTTTTCCGGCTCCATCGGATCGACGGCGCCAGGTTTGCCGGTGGCCACATTGCAGAACGCGCAGGCCCGGGTGCAGATATCGCCCAAGATCATGACGGTCGCATGCTTTTGTGACCAGCATTCCCCGATGTTGGGGCACGCCGCTTCTTCGCAGACCGTGTTCAGATTGCGTTCGCGCATCAATTTGCGCGTGTTGTGATAGTTTTCAGACGTCGGCGCCTTCACACGGATCCAATCGGGTTTCCGCATCGGTTGATGTTCCGGGTTTTTGACTTTTTCCGGGTGCCGTGGCCGTGGGTTATCTAATTTTGACATAAGCCAGAGATATGCATCCAAAGGGGGTGATTACAAGGCCAGTTCGTAGGTCACGCGGTCATTAATGCCGCCTGCAAGGCTATCATAAAGGTGGCGCGCTGTCGCATTGCCGGTGTCTGTTTGCCAGTAATATTTGCATGAGCCAGCGTCTTTTGCGCGTTTCATGCCTGCTTCCATCAGCGCGCGTCCCGCGCCTGAACCGCGCGCAGTATCAGCAACGAACAGATCCTCTAGGTACACAATCGGCGCGGTGTTCCACGAACTGCGCTGGTCCTGATGAATGGCAAAGCCGATCACGCCCGTGTCATCCTCGGCGACCAGCCCCCAATACGGGGATTGATCATCAAACAGCATCGACCACGTGTGGTCGGTGACGTCCGAGGGTACAGTCTGCTCATAAAACGCCAAATAGCCCGCCCATAATTGACGCCAAATGGCTTCGTCATCGGGGCTGATATCGCGAACCGAAATCGCCATAACGTGCGACGATTACATGTGAATGACGCGGTCGTAAGCGTCGAGCACACTTTCGTGCATCATTTCCGAAAGCGTTGGGTGCGGGAACACGGTGTGCATCAGGTCTTCTTCGGTGGTTTCCAAATTCATGGCAATCACGAAGCCTTGGATTAGTTCGGTGACCTCTGCGCCCACCATGTGTGCGCCCAGCAACTGCCCGGTTTTCTTGTCGAAAATGGTTTTGACCATGCCTTGGTCTTTGCCCAATGCAATGGCTTTGCCGTTACCGACAAACAAGAAGCGACCGACACGGACATCAAGCCCCTGCTCTTTCGCTTTGGCTTCGGTTAAACCAACGGATGCGACTTGTGGGTTGCAATACGTACAACCCGGAATCTTGCCTTTGTCCATCGGATGCACGCCATCGACCCCTGCGATCTTCTCGATACAGATGACGCCCTCATGCTCCGCTTTGTGGGCCAGCATCGGTGGGCCTGCGACATCACCGATGGCATAGATTCCTTTTTCCGCAGTGCGTGAATACTCATCAGCAACGATACAGCCACGATCCGTTTTGATTTTAGTGCTCTCGAGGCCAATGTCCTCGATATTGCCCTGAACACCGACGGCCGAGATCACGCGATCAACGGTGATTTCCTGGGTTTTGCCCTTTTTGTCTTCGATGGTGCAGGTAACGTTGTTCGCACCCTTTTTAACACCTGTGACTTTGGCTTCGGTCATGATCTTCATGCCGTGCTTTTCCAACTGCTTGCGGGCAAAGGCTGAGATTTCAGGGTCTTCAACAGGCATGATTTGCGGCATGACTTCGACCACCGTCACGTCAACACCCATGGTGTTGAAGAAGCTGGCGAACTCGATACCAATCGCACCTGACCCAATCACCAGCAGGCTTCTCGGTGTCATGTCTGGGACCATGGCTTCGAAGTAGGTCCAGATTAGTTTCTTATCCGGTTCAATCCCCGGCAGCGCACGAGGGCGCGCGCCTGTGGCGATAATGATGTGATCTGCGGTATAGGTCCCGATGGCTTTGCCATCTTTGCCCGTGACATCGACTTTGCCAGGGCCGTTTAATTTCGCAGTCCCATCGATGACTTCGACCTTGTTTTTCTTCATAAGCATCGACACACCGCCCGATAAGCGGCTGGATACCCCACGAGAGCGTTTCACGACGGCGCCCATATCAAACCCAATGCCATCGGCTTTTAGGCCGTAGGCATCAGCGTGTTGCATGTTGTGATAGACCTCGGCCGAGCGCAGCAGTGCTTTTGTGGGGATGCAGCCCCAGTTCAGGCAGATACCGCCCATGTGTTCTTTTTCAACCACACAGGTCTTAAAACCCAGTTGAGCCGCGCGAATGGCGGTCACATAGCCACCAGGGCCACCACCGATAATCAACACGTCGAATTTGGTATCTGCCATCTCTTATATCCTCTCGCCTGTGCCGGCCGTTAAATCACTGGGCGCGGCGTCGCCGGTGTTCACGACACCAGATTTTTCAAGAACCATGACGCGACACTCGGATGTCGCGACGGGTTTGTGTTCAATTCCCTTGGGGACCACGATCATTTCGCCTTGGTATAACGGCACCACATTGTCACGAAAGTGCATGTCAAAGGCGCCATCGATGACGAGAAACATTTCGTCCTCGTCATCGTGTTTGTGCCAGACAAATTCCCCCTCAATCCTGACGATTTTGACGTCAAAATCATCGACGGATGCGACGACCTTCGGGCTCCACTGTTCGGTGAAGCTGTCGAATTTCGAAGCAAGGGTGACTTTCTTAATCGGCATGACCGTGCCCTATGCTCAGAGCATCAACTGCAATGGATCCTCTAGGATACCTTTGAGTTCCTTCATCAGCCCTGCAGCTGTGCCGCCATCGATGCAACGGTGATCGACTGCAAGCGTCAACGACATGATAGATGCAATAGCTAGCGCGCCATCTTTAACGACCGGTCGTGGTTCAGCGCCACCGACCGACATGATGCCGCCCTGTGGCGAGTTGATGATCGAGTTGAAGCTTTTGACCCCGAACATACCCAGATTAGAGATCGAGAACGTACCGCCTTGGTATTCGTGCGGCTGAAGCTTGCCTTCGCGTGCTTTGCCAGCCAGTTCCTTGGCTTCTGCTGAAATCGTCGCCAAGCCTTTTGAGCCCGCATCCTTGATGATCGGCGTAATCAGACCACCGTCAATTGCGACGGCCATAGCCATATCGACACGGTCGAATTTCAAAACCGCATCATCGGTATAGGCGACATTGCAATCAGGATGACGTTTGAGCGCAATAGCGACAGCTTTGATGATGAAGTCATTGACCGAAATTTTATAGTCAGCACCTTCGCGACCGTTGAGTTCTTTACGCATCGCCAACAACGCATCCATTTCGATATCCGCAGAAACATTAAAGTGCGGGATATCACGGGCTGCTGCTGTCAGGCGTTTAGCGATGGTCTTTCGCATACCCGAATTTGGAATTTCTTCGTAATCGGGAAGCAATTCCAACATGCCAGCGTCGATACCTGCCGGTGCGACAGGTGCCGCAGCCGGTGCATCGGCCTTTTCGGCTTTTGCGGGGGCGTCTTCGCCCGCTTTGGCCGGGCCGGATTTGATCGCTTCTTCAACGTCGCGTTTGACGATGCGGCCTTTGGGGCCGGAGCCATCAATTTTAGCCAAATCCAAACCGTCTTGGCCTGCGATACGGCGTGCCAATGGGCTTGCGAAGATACGATCACCACCCGAGCTTGATGCTGCTGGGGCTTCTTTGGGTGCGGGTTTCTCCTCAGCAGGTGATGACTTTTCTTCAGCTGGCGCTTCTTTCGCTTCTTCCCCAGCGGGCGCTGCCGCGGGGGCTGCTCCCGAAGATGTATCGGCACCTTCGAGTGCGGACTCATCTTCGCCGTCTTCTAATATCAGTGCGATAACATCGTTGACAGCAACATTATCGGTGCCTTCGGCGACCAAGATTTTGCCGATCACACCTTCATCAACGGCTTCGACTTCCATCGTCGCCTTGTCGGTTTCGATTTCGGCCATGACGTCGCCGCTATCGACGGTATCGCCTTCTTTGACGAGCCATTTCGCAAGTTTACCCTCTGTCATCGTTGGTGACAGAGCCGGCATTAAGACCTTAATTGGCATTGCTCTATCCCCCTTACGCGTAACAAACAGATTTTGCGGCTTCGATCACATGCGGTGGTTTTGGCAACGCAAGTTTTTCGAGGTTTGCCGCATATGGCATGGGCACATCAGCACCCGCAACGCGAACCGGTGGCGCATCCAAGTAGTCGAATGCTTGTTCGATCACCACAGAGGAGACCTCTGCGCCGATACCACAATTCGGCCAGCCTTCGCCGACACTGACGATCCGGTTGGTTTTCTTCACCGATTCAATGATCGTTGCTGTGTCCATCGGACGGATGCTGCGGAGGTTGATGACTTCGGCATCAATCCCCTCTTCTGCCAATGCAGCGGCGGCTTCCATCGCGATACCAACAGCGATGGAATACGCGACGATAGTGACATCAGAACCGGCGCGTTCGATCTTCGCTTTGCCAATCGGCACAGTGAAATCGTCGCTGTCAGGGACTTCGAAGCTTTGTCCGTAAAGCATTTCGTTTTCCAAGAACACGACAGGGTTTGGATCACGAATGGCGCTTTTCAACAGGCCCTTGGCATCTTCGGCTGACCAAGGGGCCAACACATGAAGACCCGGGCAGTTGGCATACCAGGACGCATAACACTGCGAATGTTGCGCACCGACGCGCGATGCCGCACCGTTGGGTCCCCGGAACACAATCGGACAACCCATTTGGCCGCCAGACATATACAATGTCTTGGCCGCCGAGTTGATGATGTGGTCGAGGCCCTGCATGGCAAAGTTAAACGTCATGAATTCAACGATGGGCTTCAAGCCTTGATAAGCGGCACCCACGCCCAAACCTGCAAATCCGTGTTCGGTGATCGGTGTATCGATGACGCGCTTGCCGCCGAATTCATCCAATAGACCTTGAGAGATCTTATAGGCACCTTGGTACTCGGCAACTTCCTCACCCATCAAGAATACGTTTTCATCGGAACGCATTTCCTCGGCCATCGCATCGCGGAGTGCTTCGCGGACCGTTTGGGTTTTGGTGGGGCCATCATATTCAGGCTCAGGCGATGGTGATGCTACTTTTGGCTCGGCTGGTTTTCCAACGGCAGCCGGTTCTGGAGCAGGTTCATCGTCCGCAGGCTTGGCCTCTGCAACTGCAGGGCCGCCAGAGGCATCGGCGATGGCGCTCTCGTCCTCGCCTTCTTCTAATAGGACCGCAATCGGATCGTTGACGGCGACGTTGTCGGTGCCTTCTGGGACCAAAATTTTACCAAGCGTCCCTTCATCGACGGCTTCAACTTCCATTGTCGCTTTGTCTGTTTCAATTTCGCAGAGCACGTCACCGCTCTCTACGTTGTCTCCTTCGGCTTTCGACCATTTGGCAATTTTGCCTTCGGTCATTGTCGGCGAAAGCGCCGGCATCAATACCTGAGTGGCCATAGTATGTTCCTCTTAATCCGAAAATTTGCGCTTAAGCTTCGATGAGAATGTCAGTGTAAAGTTCCGACTCATCTGGCTCGGGGCTTTGCTGCGCAAATTCGGCAGCGGCGGTGACGACCGACTTGATTTCTTTGTCCATGTCTTTCATCTCGTCTTCGTTTGAATACCCGTGTTCAAGCAAGGTATGGCGAAGATTATCGATCGGGTCCTGCTCCTTGCGCATTTTCTGCACTTCTTCTTTGGACCGATACTTGGCCGGGTCAGACATAGAGTGACCGCGGTAGCGATAGGTTTTCATCTCAAGGATCATCGGGCCTTTGCCAGAGCGTGCATGCTCAAGCGCATCCCCGCCCTTTTGAGCCACTTCGACAACGTCCATACCGTTGACTTGAACGCCTAGAATGCCGTGGGCAGCACCACGTTGAGATAATTCTGTGTTTGAGGAGTGGCGTTCTACTGATGTGCCCATGCCGTATTTGTTGTTCTCGATGACATAAACAACGGGCAACTTCCAAAGCGCGGCCATGTTGAAGCTCTCGTAAACCTGACCTTGGTTGACGGCACCATCTCCAAGATACGTATGTGCGACACCGCCATCTTCACGATAGTTGTGGGCAAAACCAAGGCCGGTGCCCAATGATACCTGTGCGCCGACGATCCCGTGGCCGCCATAGAAGTTCTTTTCACGAGAGAACATGTGCATCGAACCACCTTTGCCGCGCGAATATCCGCCGCGACGTCCGGTCAGTTCGGCCATGACACCCTTGGGGTCCATGCCGCAGGCCAACATGTGGCCGTGATCACGGTATGCGGTGATGACGCTGTCTTTATCCTCACCGGCTTGGGTCAGGCCAACAACAACGGCCTCTTGACCAATATAGAGGTGACAGAAACCGCCAATGAGACCCATGCCATACAATTGGCCGGCTTTTTCTTCAAAGCGGCGGATCATGAGCATATCGCGGTAATAAGAAAGAAGCTGTTCAGAAGACACGTTGGACTTCGCAGTTGGTTTTGCTTTGGTGGTACGTTTGGTCGACTTGGATGCAGCGCTTTTTGCGCCTGATTTTGCAGCCCTTGCCATTTATGGATACTCCCCGATCATAGCGAAGGGCACGTTGCCCCCCTCAACACCGGAATACACTATCCACAACTGTCTCGTAATTCAAGAAAAGACAGTTAAATCAGCTTTTTGTTCTTATTTTGTATCTTTAAGTTAATTCAATTAAAGTTAAGCTGCTTTTTCTCCGAACGAAACACTCACAACATTTTCGTCGGTTGCACGTGATTTCGCGTCGAAAACATCGTCCAGCCAGTGCCAAAAACAGCCCTCGAAACAGACGAGTTGCTCTAAATTGACGGTTGGCGGCAGATGATTGGGTGCATCCTCGCGCCACCTTTTTAGGGCTTTGGCATCACGCCAGTAACATGCGGTATAGATCGCACCATCGTGGTGCAAGTGATCCTCGATCCCCATAAATCCAATTTCTGCGGCGGCCAATCCGATGAGTTTTTCGGACGCATCCATGAATTGACCGGCATTGCTGCCCTCTGGGGCGGTGCGCTGGATGACGGCGAAATAAGGTGGATCCCGTCTTGGGTCAAATTTTGGCATTGCGCGTGCTCCTCTATCAGGTGTAACGCCAGGTGACGGAACCTTCGTCGTTGACGACATAAAGGTCGCTTGGGTTAACTTCTGCTGCACTGTTGATGCGGCGCACTTGAACCGGGCTTTCACCTTGTGGATTGGCGTTGCTTTCGGAGGTCCAACCTTCGACGTCCGACATGTCGCGCCAGTACGCGACGGTCAGCGGCTTGCCGTCGTTACCGCGTGCTGTTTCCAAGCCCAGAAATCCGGGACGGCGTACGGCTAGAGTGACCAGTTTATCAGCCGGCGTGATAGTTTCGTCGTTTGCGATGCTGTCATCATTCTTGATGATGGCGGCGTAGTATGGTGGTTCAAGGTTGTCTGCTAGCGATGCCATAGGATTCTCCTTCTCTCGCTATTGATTGTTCTGGTCGAGCAACACGACCGTGCTTGTTTGGTCGATTAAGACGACCTGGTCATTTGCTTCTGCGTACCCGAGCATCAGACGAACCCGTTCATCCAACATGTCCGGATCAATGCTATCCGGGTGCAGCAGTTTTACTTTGTGCTCCCAGCGGGCCTCCTCAACTCGTAACGCGTTCAAGCGAAACTCAGCCTCAGCCAATCGTTCGCGCATCTTAATCAGTGCCAGCACACCTCGGTCCCCATGGACCGTATGGAAGACAAAATAAGAAACTAAAACGATCCCAATAAATGGGCCGACAACATGCTTCGCACGCTGACGTAATTCGTCGATTAATCCCATGGACTGCGGGTATCCTCTCTCACGTTCTGTGTCGAAAACACACAAGCCCAACCCAGACCCTAGTTGGTGACATGGATTCGTTAAGAAGCGGTTAGAGGATTTGGTTAATAAGTTCTTAGGACGCGTTTATCGCATCAACGTGAGTGTATCACCCGAGACGGAGAAGCCATTGAGCTGGTTAAGGAAGCTCATCCCCAGTAGAGATTTCGACATCCCGGCACCGCCCACGGCGGCGCGCACATCACGCGCGATTAAGGGCCCTGCGCGCATTTGATCTATTCGAATGGGCGCACCCCAGGCTGTACCGTTCGCAGTCGAGAACTGGAGAGTGTAATCAAGCGTGCTGGGATCATAGCCAGCTCTTCGCGCATCGTCTTCACTAAGTGTGACAATCGATGCACCTGTATCGACCAGGAACCTTATGGGTTCGCCGTTCACGCTAACTTCCATATGGAAATGACCATCATTGCCGCGTTTGAGCACCAAGTCCCCGTCCGCATTTTCTGAAGCTTGGAACGGCATCACTTCGCCGCTCACTCGTTCGCCGATCTGCATAAAGTCATCGCGCAGTGTGTAGACGGTTAAGACTAATGCGCCGATTCCGAGCCATATGACGATGTTCCGAAGAGCGCCTTTAAGATTAAGGCGCGGTGACATAACGACAAACGATGCGACCAATAATAAGATGACGAGGGCGCGAACAAGGCTCGCCTGGTCGGCATTGGTATCCAAAGCCCCTGGGAACCGATCAACCAGATAGATGATCAGACCGCCGACGCCGATGGCCCCAACGATTAATGCAATGACACGTGTATTCATACTGACAGCTTTTTCATACTCTCAGGCATTTGGTCAACTTACTGATTGTTTAGGCCCCTTCACCTGTCCTCTCCCCCGCTTAGGCATGGAAGAGGTACGCTGCTGAAAGTAACTCGATCTCATCCCTCTCCACCTCTCAAGGGGGAGAGGTTAGTTGAGGGGGAAATCTTATAAACACAAGAAACTCGACTATTGTATCACGAACCCGGCACCAACTGATCCAGCGCCTTTTGTGCACTCTCGACACCACGCTCTTTTGCAATGGTCAGCCATTTCCGGGCTTGGGCCGCATTTTGGGCGACCCCCTGCCCCTTCATCAGTAATACGCCGAATGTGTAGGCGGCGCCAGGATGCCCGCCTTCGGCAGCGCGGGTGATCAGGTCGACGGCTTTGTTGACATTCTGCTTTAGAACTTTGCCTTGAAAATATGCGACGCCCAGTTCGTATTTTGCGGCAAGGTGCCCAGCCTGCGCCGCTTTGTTCATCCAGACCAAAGACTGTTTTGGATCGGCCTTGGCCCCCACCCCCGTCTTTAACATCTGCGCCAATTCGTAATGGTCATCTGGGTTTTCGCTATTGGAAAGTTTCCGAAGCCGGTTTGCGTCGGCTTGGCGTTGTTTTTTCTGGGCATTGAAAACCGCCCTTCCCGCGACACCGCTTTTCATCAAGGCATCGGTATAGACCAAATAATCTTGCAGGATTTTCGGGACGTCCGGGTTGAGTTTATCCCAATGCGCCAACCCGGATGGTTTATTCGCTTTGAGCCAAGTTCTGAAGTCTGCGCACCAATGGCGTTCCAGAACCTGACGAAAATCGATCATCTCTTTCGAAGACTTGTCGAAGCCCAAATCCTGGTAAGCCTTTTCTTGATACAGATAGGCTTCGCATTCGATGTCGACTTCGCGGACTCTGTCCAAACGCCCGCGCAGCCGTTGCATGCCATGGCCTGTTAATTCGTGAGCCAATATGGGCGCGAGTTCTCGGGGTTCCCACTTGACACCGTATCGGCTGACGACCGAAACAAAGTCTTTTGCCGTGCCCTGTTTCTGAAAATATCTGGGAATGAATGCGGCGATGGTGACTTGTGAGAGTTCGCGCGGTGGAAACGTCGGGTCGTAGACAATAAACACATTGCCAGAGGCTTTGAGCTTATCGATGGCATTCGCATTGAAGGCTGATTGATCATACAGCACGTCCAATGCCTTGCGGATGGTCTCGGCCCCGTCTTTCGGGCCGACGATACTGACGTCGTATGTCACGCCGGGTGGCAGCGGCTTGCCTGCAATGGTCAGGCCACGATGCTTAAATTCGACGATATCGGCATGCGGGCTGGCGGTGATCCATACGAACATGCATAGCGCCAGAAATGCCGTGGAGAAATGCCGCATGAAACTCATCCGTCGTTGAGCTTGAACATCATCAGCAACGTGCGCTGATCGTCGCTGAAGTTATCATCTGAAATCAAATAAACATACGGCTCACCGCTAGGACCGGGTCGAACATCAATTCCTTCGAAGTTGTCGACATTCATCGGCGGCGTCAGTTCGGCGATCAACTCACCGCCCAATTCGCTGCCCGCTTCGATGGTTGAATGATCGATGCGTTTGATGCGAATGCGCACACCTTGGCGGGGCGTATAAAAGCGCTCCAACACCAAGACATCGCCATCGGGTAAAGTGGCGGCACCCGTTGCACGAAAGCCATCACCCGTTTTGTAAGTCAGGACATCCCAGCCCCCTACTCGGCTGACCCAGCCGATGGTGAAATCCTCGCGGGGAGAACCCTCGGAGATCGCCAACAGACGGCCATCGTTCAAAAGCGTGAGTGCCTCAATCCCGTCGTTGCCGGGCATTGATTGGATTTCTTCTGGCGGACGCAACACACGAGGTTTGGTCGCGCCCGCGTCATAGCGCCAAATGCGATGGTCTCGTTCGAAGGCAATGATGATTTCACCATCGACGCCGGGGCTCATGGCTTCGGCGTCGGTCCAACGTTTGCCTTTTAGTGCTGTACCGTCACGGTCGGCCAAGGTGCCTAAGTCAAAATCTTGGCCACCAACCAGATTGCCATTTGCGTCATAGGTCATTCGCATCGACAGCGATAAGCCCCGGTCTGATACGCTGACCAATCGCTCACCGTCTTGGCTGATTCCCAGTCCTGAAAACCCGCCAAACCGAGCATCACGGGTCATGAGATATAGGCCCCCGGCATAGCTCAGTTTGCCCACTGTGATTTGTTCGGGTGTGTCATTTTGCAGCGGGATGGGGTTTGCAGTGACCTCTATCGCTTCGGCCATCACTGACGCGGGGAGAACGAACAGAAACGCGCCAATCGCTAAAGATGTAATCTTTCTATCAATAAACCGCATTGCAAACCCTTATCATGTCTATCGAAAACGCCAACAGAATATTGTTCAAGTTGGGAGTGATGATCTCTAGTCAAGCGGCCATCCAATGTGCGATAGCGTATAAACACTATTTTCTCTGAGGAGGCCGCCTTGAAGTTCATCCATTTAACCGATCCGCATCTGACTGCGGCAGGCGAACTGTTTGATATTGATGTTTGCGAGCGTCTGCGCCGCGCTGTTGCGTCGATCAATGAACGTCATGATGACGCAGAGATGGTGATGGTCACGGGCGATATCGCGCATTGGGGTGAGCCTGAGGCATATGATTTTGCATCAGAAATATTTAGTTCGCTCACAATGCCCTGGTATCCGCTGGCCGGGAACCATGATGAAAAGCCTGCGTATTTCGAGGGCATGGCAAATGCACCACGCGATGACAATGATCGAACGTGTTTCCGATTGGAAACTTCTGCTGGTGTATTCTTGGCTTTGGATACAACGGTTGATGGCACTCATGCGGGCGAGTTGGATGACGGGCAATTGGCATGGCTGGACCAGCAACTGGGCGCGACCGACGAGCCGGCATTCCTATTCATGCATCACCACCCGCTGATCAGCGGGTTGATGGCGCTTGACCGTATAAAGCTGAAAAACAATGACGCGTTAGCCGCCGTGTTGGATCGTTATCCAGCCCGCGTACGCCATATCTTTTTTGGCCATATGCATCGCACATTTCACGGCAGTTGGCGCGGGACGCCTTTTTCAACTGTGAAATCCACCGCGCATCAAGTTAGCCCGCGAATAAATATCGACGAACCGTTGGTGAGTAGTAGAGAGATGCCCGCTTACGCAGTTGTGTTGATCGATGACGAAGCCGTTTGCGTGCACGACGTAAGCTATTTGGAATTCGATACAGAATTTGGCTACGACCGAGATGACGGCAAGTCGACGAAGTAAATTCTGGGCTTCGGGCGTACGGGTTTGTGCCAGTATCTAAATGATATGCCAAAATGTAGGATAATGGTTGTAAAAGTTGCGTACTTGAAACTATGGATTTCTTGGAATGGATTTCGATAAGCTGAGGGCGGTTGTCGATGTAAGCCCTTTGGGAGCTTCAATTTATTCTGTGACGAGTGACCAGAGGGTTTATTCGAACAAAAAAACGCTCGAGTACTTTGGTGCAGACAGCGAGGCGCAGTTTAACGCTGTTCCCGCCAGAGAATTATTCGTGGATCCACAACAGGCCCTGATCGTAGATGAGCATTCCGATAACGTGACCGCCGCGCCGCGCCGCGAGTTACGCAAAAGACTTGATGGCAGCTATTGGATATCCAGAACAACAAGACAGCGCATTACGCTCAATGATGATGATGTATTCCTGATTTGGTATGAGGACATCACGGAACTCGAAGGGTCATCTGAACGATTTGAGCGCGTGTTTAATATGCCGACCGTCCCGATGGCGATGTATCGAGTCAGTGACAGAAAATGGATCGACTATAATGACTCGTTCAGAGTCTTATTCGGCTACGAAGAAGCGGAATTTGATGAACTGACGTGGGTGGAAATCACGCACCCAGACGACCTGGAAGTGAATGAGAGCTTCTTTCAAAAGGCATCCGATCAGCACGCGATGGATTCTTATACTTTAAAAGGAGATTCATTCATAAAAATGGCAGTGTGATTTATTCGCGCATTCATGCAGAACACATTCGCGACGTGGGCGGCACATCGAAATACGTCATTTTAGTGGTTCATGACCTGACAGAGGATGTCGAGCGTGAACGTGTTATTGATGCGCAACGCCGAGATTTGGCCAATCAATTGGAGCAGACCGTTAAAGCGCAAGAGCAAATTGAGAAACATGCTGCCGAGGTTGCTGAACTTGCAGAACGGGAGAGCACGCTTCGCATCGCGGCCGAAGCTGCAGAGCAGACCAAATCAGAATTCTTAGGGTCAGAACTCATTAACCATTGAGTGATTCAATGATTTGGAACTCAATATAGGAGATTTCAGATCATGAGACGATTATTTTGGTTGTCGGATCATCAATGG